>NZ_JBBUTF010000004.1:0-401647 GCF_038066575.1 Pseudaquabacterium rugosum
CGGCCGCGTCCACGGTGTCGCGGCCGCCGCCACGGCCGGCGAAGGCGGCGCCGGCCTCGGGGCCGACCGGGCCGCCGGGGGGCGGTGCCACCGGCAGGCCGGCGTGGGCGGCGGCCGTCGCGGCCGTGTCCGCCGGGCGTCCGGCGGGGCCGGTGTCCGCGCCGGTCTCGCGGCCGGGGGCGTCGGTGGCCGCACCCGTGGCCGCGCCGGTGGCCGATGCCGTGTCGGCGGCCGAGGGCGAGAGGGCGCCGTCGCCCGCCGACCCGGACGCGGCGGCGGCCATCGCCGAGGTCGATGCCGAGGCCGACGTCGACCCGGCGACCGCCGCCGTGCCGTCGCGGGCGCTGCCGCGGTCCGCCCGTCCGGCGCCCGCCCCGCGGCTGCCGCCGCCGTTGCCGTTGCCGATCAGGGCCGCGGTGGCCGTGGCCGCGTCGCCGGCGGCGGCGGCCGCATCGAGGCCGGCTGCGGCCGTCGCGGCCGTTGTTTCCGTGGGCTGGCCACTGGCCAGCGCCTGGCCGATCAGGGCCTGCATCTGCAGCGCCTGGTCCAGGGCCGTGCTGCCGTCGGTCTTCAACGCGTCGTCGGCGGTGGCGGGGGTGTCGTCGGCCGTGGCGGTGGCCGCGGCCGTGCTGTCGCTGGCGGCGGCGGCGGCGGTGGCGGCCGACGGGCCGCTGGCCGCGGCGGTGCGCGCATGGGCGGCCTGGCGCGCACTGGCGCCCGCGTCGTCGCTGCGCGCACGCGGGGCGGGGCGGCCGGTCTGGCGGCTGTTGCGTGTCGATGTCGCGTCGTCGGCCGTCGGCTCGGCGGGGCTGTCCGCGGTGGCGGTGGCCGACGGGGCGGCGGTGGCGGTGTCAGGGTCGACGGTGCTGCTGGTGTTGGCGGCGGCGGGTGCGGGTGTGTTCGCACGGGCGGTGGCCGGCACGGGGCCCGGCGGCAACCCGGCGGGCCGGCTGCCCGTCAGGCCGGCGGACCCGGTGGAGGGGCCGGACCGGGAGGCGAAGGCGGGCGCCGCCGTGCCGTCGCCGGAGGCGCCGCTGCGGCCGCTGGCGGCGGCTTCGCGCGTGGCCAGCGCCAGGGTCGAGCGCGCGCCGGGGGCCGGTGCGGCCGTGGCCGTCGTCAGCGTCGTGGCCGCGGCCGTGGCCCGTGGGTCCGCGGCCTGGCTCGCCTGCTGCAGCAGGCCCTGACGGCTTTCCGCCAGCAGGCGCAGGAAGCGCTGCGTGCCGGTGTCGCCGCTGTCGCCGGGGGTGCCGGTGGCGGCCGTGGCGTGGGCACCGGTGGCGCCCGTGGTGCGGACGCTGGTCAGCAGGAAGCTCGTCGCGATCGGGGTGGCGGACATCGGGGCTCTCGTGGGCGTGTGGGCGTCAGGGTGGGGCAGGGCGGGCTCAGCCGTGCAGGCCGGCGATGTCGCGCTGCGGCTGCGGTTCGCGCGTGGCGCGGGCGCGCTGGGCGGCTTCGTCGGTCTGGCGCTGGTCGCGGCGGTCGGCCTGCAGCCGCAGCTCCTGCTGGCGGCGTTCGATCAGCTTGCGCACGGCGGCCACGCGGCGTTCGCGCTCCAGCAGCAGGTCGGCCGCCCGCTGCACCCGGTTGCCCAGGTTGCGCACCTCGGTCTGCTGCTGGCCGATGGCCAGGTCCAGCCGCTCGCCGAAGGACTGCCGGCAATGCAGCAGCTCGGGCGTGCCCTGGGTGCGGAACTGGCGGGTCCAGCGCTGGTCGTAGTCGCCCCGGTACTGTTCGAGCTGGCGGGCCTGGTGCTGCGCGCGTTCCACCATGGCCTCGGCCTGGCGCAGCGCGGCGCTGGCGGCATCGCGCTCCTGTTCGGCACGTTCAAGCAGGATCTGCAGGGCGGCGATCGGATTCATGAGGGGATTGCAGCGCGCGCAGGCTTGCCGCGGCGGGTGGAGTTGGGGGCGCGTGGCGGTCCTGTTCGGGCCCATGTCGCGGCCGGCCGCGGGTGCCGGCTCCGTGCGGCGCGGCGGCTCAGTTCAGCAGCTGCTGCAGCTGGCGGCGGCTGTCGTCGAGCCCGGCCCGCTGGTGCATGCCCTGCTGCAGCAGCTGCAGCAGCTGCGGCTGCAGGCGTACGGCCAGATCCAGCTCGGCATCGTGGCCGGGGGCGTAGGCGCCGAGCGCGATCAGGTCGCGCGCCTTGGTCAGCTTGGCCAGCAGCGCGCGGGTGCGGCGCGCGGCCTCGATGTGCTCGCGGTCGGCCACGCTGGTCATCACCCGGCTGATCGATTTCTCGACGTCGATGGCCGGGTAGTGGCCCGACTCGGCCAGGTCGCGGCTGAGCACGATGTGGCCGTCCAGGATGCCGCGGGCGGCGTCGGCGATCGGGTCCTGCTGGTCGTCGCCCTCGGACAGCACGGTGTAGAAGGCGGTGATCGAGCCCACGCCGTGCAGGCCGTTGCCCGAGCGCTCGACCAGCTGCGGCAGCTTGGCGAAGCAGCTCGGCGGATAGCCCTTGGTGGCCGGCGGCTCGCCGATGGCCAGCGCGATCTCGCGCTGGGCCTGGGCGAAGCGGGTCAGGCTGTCCATCAGCAGCAGCACGTGGCGGCCCTCGTCGCGGAAGTGCTCGGCGATCGCCGTGGCGTAACTGGCGCCCTGCATGCGCACCAGCGGCGGCGCGTCGGCCGGGGCGGCCACCACCACGCTGCGCTGCAGGCCGTCCTCGCCCAGGATGTCCTCGATGAACTCCTTGACCTCGCGGCCACGCTCGCCGATCAGGCCGACGACGATGACGTCGGCCGCCGTGTAGCGGGCCATCATGCCCAGCAGCACCGACTTGCCCACGCCGGTGCCGGCGAACAGGCCGATGCGCTGGCCGCGGCCCACCGTCAGCATCGCGTTGATCGCGCGCACGC
The DNA here is from genome assembly GCF_038066575.1 of Pseudaquabacterium rugosum. Classification (NCBI taxonomy): domain Bacteria; kingdom Pseudomonadati; phylum Pseudomonadota; class Betaproteobacteria; order Burkholderiales; family Sphaerotilaceae; genus Pseudaquabacterium; species Pseudaquabacterium rugosum. The sequence goes on from NZ_JBBUTF010000004.1 coordinate 2,859, forward strand.
CGGTGTCCAGCGGCTGGCGCACCGGGTCGCGGTCCATCGCGTTGATCGGACGGCGGCTCATCGGCTCGTCGCGCACGCCCCGCAGCGGGCCGGCGCGGTCCATCGGCTCGCCGTGGGCATCGATGACGCGGCCGAGCAGGCCGTCGCCCATCGGCAGGTGCAGGCCGCGGTCCTCGGTGCGGCGCCACAGCGGGTTGTCGCGGCCCAGCAGCGGTGGCGCGTTGGGCGTGGCGCGCGGGCTGACCTTGGCCCCGCTGTGCAGGCCGTGCACCTCGCCGGTGGCCATCAGGAAGGCGCGGTCGCCGTGGAAGCCGACCACCTCGGCCAGCACCGGCGGGCCGCTGTCGCCGCGCACCTCGCAGACCGCGCCCACGGGGGCCAGCACGCCGGCGGCCTCCATCACCAGACCGGTCACGCGCACCAGCGTGCCGTGGCTGGGCAGCTCCTGGCGCCAGCCGGCGCGGGCCTGCAGATCGTCGAGAAAGTGCTGCCAGCGCTGCAGGCGCGGTGAGGCGCCGGGGTCCAGCGGGGATCCGGCGACCGCGTCGGGCGCGAGGTCCGGCGCGCGATCGAGATCGGCATCGAGACGGGCCTGTGGGTCCATGGGCTCAGCGTGCATCGGCGGGGGGCGGATCGGCGGCGGTGTCGGCCGGTGCGTGCCACGGTGTCTGGCCGCCCATGGCCTGCACCGCCTGCGCCCATCGCTCGCCGATGCGCGCATCGACGGTGCCGGCATCGGACTCGACCAGGCAACCGCCGCGCTCGACGGTCGGGCTGGCCACCAGGCGGGCGCTGCGGGCCGTCAGCAGGTCGGCACAGCCGGCCTCGACCAGCGCGAGATCGTCCGGATGCAGGCGCACGCGGATGTGGCGTGCGCCGTGCAGCAGGCTCTGCAGCGCCTCTTCGGCGACCTGGGCCACGCGCTGTGGCTGCAACGCCAGCTCGGCGCGCACCACCTGGCGGCCCAGCTCCAGCGCGATGCGGGTGACGGCGGCGGCCAGCTGCTGTTCGAGCGCACCGAGCTCATCGTCGAGCTGGGCCACCAGACGACCGAAGTGAGCGGCCTGTTCGGCCTGCAGACGCTCGTGCAGCGTGTCGAGCTCGGCCAGCACCTCGGCGCGCACCGCCTCGCGCTGCCCGGCCTCGCCTTCGCTGCGGCCGCGGGCCAGGCCCTCTTCGAGCCCGGCCAGCCGGCCGTCCTCGCGCGCCTGGGTGCAGGCCTCGGCCAGGGCCTGGGCGTGGGCCGCCTCCAGCTCGGCTCCGAGCTCGGCCAGCAGTTCGGCCGCCAGCGCCTCGCGGGGGCTGGGGCGGACCTCGGCCGGGCCGGGGGGCGTGGCCGCGGCGGTGCCGGCGCCCGCACTGGCGCCCGCACCGAGACCCGCAGCCCGGCCTGCGCCGGCCGCCGGGGCCGTCGCGTCCAGGTCGAGCGCGTCCATGTCGGCGGCCCCGATCAGGCCGGCGGCGCGGGCGGCCGCGGCCAGCGCGGCCAGATCGGGCATCTCGCCCGGCAGGCGCGGGCGCGTCAGGGTGGTGGTGCCCGCCGCGGCGCCGAGCTGCGGCAGCAGCGTCTGCTCGCTGGGGCGCGGCCGGTGCTGGCCGCCGAGGTCGGCGATCGGCTGGCCGTGGTCGACCGCCAGCGTCGCCGGCTGGGTGAAGCGGCCCGGGAGCCAGGCGCGGCTGGACAGCTGGCGCAGCTCCTCCTCGGGGATGAAGTTGCCGTAGCTGATGCCGCGTGCGGCGGCTGCGGCCAGCGCCTGGGCGGCCTGCGGATCAGAGGAACTCATCGGCGCCTCCGGTGGCCAGCATGATCGTGCCCTCGTCGACCAGGCGGCGGACGATCTTCAGCATTTCCTTCTGCTCGGACTCGACGTCCGAGACCCGCACCGGGCCCCGGCCGTCCAGGTCTTCCTTGAGCGTCTCGGCCGCGCGGCTGGACATGTTGCGGAAGACCTTCTCGCGCATCTCCGGCGTCGCGCCCTTGAGCGCCAGCACCAGCGATTCGGTCTGCACTTCCTTGAGCACGGCCTGGATGCCCTTGTCGTCGAGGTTGATCAGGTCGTCGAAGCCGAACATGTTGTCCATCAGCTTCTGCGCCAGATCGGCATCGCTCTCGCGCACGAAGTCCATCACCGTGGACTCGTAGCTGCTGCCCAGCAGGTTGATGATCTCGGCGGCCGACTTCACGCCGCCCAGCGTCGACTTGCGCATGCGCTCGCCGCCGGCCAGCAGGTTGCTCATCACCTCGTTGAGGTCCTTGAGCGCCATCGGCTGGATGCCGTCGAGCGTGGCCACGCGGATCAGCACCTCGTTGCGCTGCCGTTCGGTGAAGCACTTGCAGATCGCGCTGGCATGGTCGGGATCCAGGTGCACCAGGATGGCGGCGACGATCTGCGGGTGCTCGTTGCGCAGCAGCTCGGCCACCGTCTGCGGGTCCATCCACTTCAGGCCCTCGATGCCGGTGACGTCGTTGCCCTGCAGGATGCGGTCGAGCAGCAGGTTGGCCTTGTCCTCGCCGAGGGCCTTGCGCAGCACGGCGGTCAGGTACTCGTCGGTGTCGGGCACCAGCGCGGCCTGCTCGATGGCCACCTGCGAGAAGCGCTCCATCACCTCGGCCAGGCGCTTGCGCGGCACGATCTTCAGCCGCGCCATCGTCTCGCCGAGCTTCTGCACCTCCTTGGGCGCCATGTGCTTGAAGACTTCGGCGGCCTCTTCCTCGCCGAGTGACATCAGCAGGATGGCCGCGTCCTCCACACCCTTGTCGTCCATCGTGCGTGCTCCAGTGCGGTCTGTCGGTTCGGTCGTCTCGGGGCCGTCGGGGCTGCCGACCTTGCCATGCGCGCGCCGTCCGGGGCGCGGCGCCTCTGGTCGGCACCCGTCGGGAGATCAGGATTGCGGGGCGCCCGGCTGCTTGCTCAGGTCGACCTCCTCGCCGGCCATCCAGGCCTTGAGGATGTTGGCCACCGCCAGCGAGTTGTTCTTCGCCAGGTCGCGGGCATTGACCAGCCGTGCCTCGATGATCGGCGCCTCCAGCGCCATCGGGTCCTGGGGCTGTTCGTCTTCCTCAGGGGCATCGTCGACGATGGCCTCGAGCTGGGCGATCTCCGGTTCAGGCTCGGGCTCCGGCTCGGGTTCGGGCTTGAGCGCCGGGCGGATGACACCGAAGATCATGACCATCGCGATCAGCGTCAGGGCCGCCGGGATGGCCCAGTCGCGGAAGGTCTGGATCGCCCAGGGCTGCTGCCAGATCGGCCCGCCCACGCCCACCGGGACGTCGACGTGGAAGGGCAGGGCCTCGACCTTGACCGAGTCGCCCCGGTCGGCGCTGTAGCCCACGGCCTCCTGCACCAGCGCGGTCAGCTTCTTGAGGTCTTCCTCGCTCGGGGGCGTCGGCTTGGGCTCGGTCTTGGCCTTGGGGTCGGCCACCGGCGGGCGGTAGTTGACCAGCACGGCCGCGGTCACGCGGCGGATCTGGTGGCCCTGGCTGCGCACGTTGCGCACGGTCTTGTCGACCTCGTAGTTGATCTGGCTCTCGCGCTTGAGGTTGCCGCCGGTGCCGCCCAGCGGCGCGCCCTGCAGTGGTGCCGAGGCACCGGTCAGCGGCGCGGCGGCGGCCGTCGGCGGCTGGTTGCTGGCCGCGCCGGGCACGCCGGTCGGTGCCAGCTGGCCATTGCCCTGGGTCTCCAGGCTGCGCTGGCTGCGCACGGCCGCGTTCTCGGGCGCCTGGTTGGGCTTGTAGACCTCGCTGGCCTGCTCGCTCTCGGAGAAGTCGATGTCGGCGGTCACCGCCACGCGCAGGTTGTCCTTGCCGACGGCCGGCTCCAGGATCTCCTGCACGCGCTTCATGTAGGTGGCCTCGACCTGGGCCACGTGCTGGCGCTGCTTGAGCGTCAGGTCCTCGCGGTTGCGGGCGCCGTCGCCGGTCAGCAGGTTGCCGTCCTGGTCGATCACGTTGACGCTCTTGACCGACAGGTCCGGCACGCTGGAGGACACCAGGTGGATGATGCCGGCGACCTGGTTCTTCTCCAGCATCTGGCCCTGGCGCAGCGTGACCACCACCGACGCACTCGGCTTGACCTGCTCGCGGTAGAAGCCGTTCTGCTGCGGCAGCGCCAGGTGCACGCGGGCGTTCTCGACCGCGGCCAGCGTGCTGATCGTGCGCGTGAGCTCGCCCTCGAGCGCACGCTGCAGGTTGGTGCGCTCCTGCTGCTGGCTCTGGCCGAACTTCTGCGTGTCCATCAGCTCGAAGCCGACCACCGATCCCTTGGGCAGGCCGGCCGAGGCCATCTTCATGCGCAGCTCGCCGGCGCGCTCGGCCGGCACCGTGATCTGGCCGTCACCGCCGACCTTGTAGGGCACGTTGAGCTGGGACAGCGCGGCCACCGCGGCGCCCGAGTCCTTGTCCGAGACCTGACCCGCGAACAGCGGGGCATAGGGCGAGGTCTGGTTGTAGCTGACGAGCGCCACGACGACGGCCACCAGCGCGGCCAGACCGGCCGCGGCCTGCCACTTGCGGCGCGCCGGCAGCTCGCGCAGGCGCTGCAGCGGGCTGGGGGCCAGCGGCGGCGTGGCGTCCGGCGGCAGCAGTTCGAGGCTGCCGGCACTGCCCGCGGGCAAGGTGGAGGCGAGGGCTGAGGCCATGGTGGCGCGGCGTCGGCGAGAGTCGGCGGCAGGACCCCGATCCGGTGGCCACGGTGGACCTGGAGCAGGGCATGAGGGGTATGGCGCCGGATTGTTCGGCCGCGACCCGGGCGAACAAGGGGTGAACAGCCCGCAGTTCCTGCTTCAGTTCGCCGCCACATGGCCGAGCGGGTGCCCCTACAGTCTCGGCAACGGGAGCCCTGCCATGAACGTCTCGCTCAAGCCCTTCGATTTCGCGCGTGCCACCGCGTTGGCGGGCCTGGGCACGGACGGCCGTCCGCTGAAGACGACGGAGGTGGCCCCGACCGAGCAGGGCAGCTTCCAGACGGCGATGGCCGATGCGGTCAAGGCCGTCAGCGACGCGCAGCTCGAGACCTCGGCCCTGCAGCGGGAGCTGCAGCTGGGCAACCCGACGGTCAGCATCGAGCAGACCATGGTCGCGATGAACAAGACGCAGATCGGCTTCCAGGCGGTGCTCAGCGTGCGCAACCGCCTGGTGCAGGCCTACTCGGACATCATGAACATGCAGGTCTGAGGTCGGGCGGCCGTGGCCAGCGCCGCTGGCCGCGCTCGATCCAGTGCTGCAGCCGTCGCCGGTCGTCGTCGCCCAGGTCCACCCAGGCGCAGCCCAGGCGCCGCGCCGGCGCTTCACCGCCCACGGCGGTCACATGCTGCAGCTGCAGCGCCGCGTCGAAGCCGGTCATCTCGTCGAGCGCGATGCGCACCCCGTGCACCCGGATGCCCAGCGGCAGGGGCGGCACGTCGTCGGGCAGCAGCAGGGCGCAGCCGCCGAGTCCGATGTCGACGATGCGCAGCGCCAGCTGCATCTCCGGCCAGCCGGGGTGACGCAGGCGGGCCATCGCGGTCGCGCCGGCCGGGGCTTCGAGCCGGCGCCAGGCCCGGCGCGGAAAGCGGTACACCGAGCGCGGAACCGCCGCCTGCAGCGACACGGCCCGCGGCCGGTGCACCAGCAGCAGGCCCCTGAGGTCGAACTGCAGGCGAACGGCCTGCAGATGGCCGACGACGGTGACCTCGTCGGCGTCGATCAACGCGTCCAGCCCCGGATCCGTCACCTCGACATCCAGGTGCAGGCGGCCGCGTTCATCGTCCAGCGCCCACAGCGTGGCGGGCAGCGGTGCCCCCTGCGGGCCGCACAGCGCCAGCGCGGCGGCCTCGCGGTGCAGCGCCCCGAGCCAGTCGCGGATCTGCTGCGGGTCGTCGCAGCGGAAGGCCGCCCGGGCGTCGAGGGGGTCGTCGGCTGTGCTCATCCGTCGGGACCGTGGACCATGGGCCGGGGGTGGGGAGATCCGGGAGACCGCGTTGCCGCGGCTCAGTGCAGCGTCTTGGGCCGGCCTTGCAGCATCTTGTCGATGTCTTCCAGCCACGGCTCGGCCAGGTGCCGGACCTCGGCATCGTTGACCAGCACGCGTTGCAGGATGCGTGACTTCAGCTGCGCCTCCTCGCTGCTGAGCGCACTGCTGCGTGCGGCGTTCTTCAACTGGCTGATCAGCAGCACACAGGCGCCTTCGAGCTTGATGACATGGTTCCAGTCACCGGCCCGGGCGGCCTCGAGCATGTCGGCGCTGGCCTTCTCGATCGCTTCGTAGTAGCTGAGCAGACTCTGGGTCATGGGGTGTCTCCTGCGCGGACGGCGGGGTCACAGGGCGGCGGCGTGCACGTGGCCGACTTCGTCGGCAATCGCCATCCAGGCCTCGTGCAGCGGTGTGATGAGCGAACAGGCTTCGTCGAGCGCCGTCTCGTCGTTGCGCAGGTTGGCCTGGGTCAGACGCAGCGCGACGTAGGCATACAGATCGGCGAGATCGGCCGCGAGCTTGCCCCCCGCCTCGATGTTCAACGCGGCCTTCAGGCCCTCGTCGACGATGCGCACCGCATGCCCGATGGCCTGGCCCTTGAGGGCCATGTCGCCGTGACGCATCGCGCCGCGGGCCCGCGCCACCGCGGCGAAGAAGCCTTCGAACAGCAGCGCCACCAGGCCATGCGGCGTGGCCGTCGCCACCTGGGCCTGCACGCCCACATGGTGGTAGGCGCCGGCGAACTGGCGGGCACGTGCGTTGGGGCTCATGGGGCTGGCGCTGAACATGGTGTCGTCGGCTGGAAGTGATGCGGCGTGTGGCTGTTTTATCGACCTGCCACCCTGTGACTTGAGTGCAGGCTGCGGGCGCTGGCGGCACCGTCGACGCCCGTGCGGCCACGGTTCCGGCGGGATGGCCGGACGCTGCCGGGTGCTGCCGGGTGCCGCCGGACGGCGGCCGGCTTCCGCGCCGGGGACGCGCCGGTGAAGCGGCGGCGGTGCGGCGGCGGTGCGTGTGGCGGGGAACAGGCGGGGCACGGGCGGCCCCGCGGCAGGCCCGGGGTCGGGCTCAGGACGACGAGGTGAACAGGCTGCTGACGTAGCCGCTGGTCGTGCGCATCTTCGTCATCGTCGAGTCCAGCGACTGGTACTGCTTGCGCAGCCGGGCCTCGGTGTTGTTCAGCCGCTGCTCGGCCGACTCCTGAGACTTGGTGTTGTTGTCCACCGCCCGCTGCAGGGTCTGGTTGCGCGTGGTGATCGCCCCGTCAGAGCCCAGCACCGCGTCGCCGATCTGCTGGAAGCGCTTGGCGAAGCCGGTGCTGGCCGTGCTGTCGCCGCTGTCGGCCAGCAGCTTCCGGAGCTCGCCCAGATTGCCCAGGGCATCGTCGAGCTTGCCGGCGTGGGTCGACAGCGTGCCGTCGGTGCCCATCGTGATGCCGATCTGCGACAGCGTGGACCAGCGGCTGGTGTTGCTGTTGCCCTGGTTGATCGCCGCCCGCAGCTGGGACTGCAGCGACAGCACGCCCTGGTCGCCCTGCAGCGGCCCGCCGGTCTTGGTGCCGGCGTTGTAGGCGGTGGCGGTGCGGATGTAGCTGGCCAGCGTGTTGAAGGTGCTGACGAAGTCGGTCACCGCCTTCTTCACCGCCTCGGTGTCGGTGGCCACCGTGATGTCCACGCTGTCGTCGGCGGCGGTGGTCTTGCGCAGCGTGAAGCTCAGGCCCTCGATGACCTGGCCGAGCGTGTTGCTGGCCGAGCTGACGGCGATGCCGTTGATCGTGGCCGCGGCGTCGACGGCGGTGGCCGTGCGGGTCATGCCCGAGCTGCCGCCGGCGTCATAGGCCAGGCGCGACAGGCCCGCGGCGGTCTCGCCGTCGTCGACCGTCTCGGCCACGCTGACGCGGAAGGCGTTCTCCGCGCCGGTCTCCTTCGAGCGCAGCGACAGCCGGGTGCCGGAGGCATCGGTGACCAGCGCGGCGACGACACCGGCCTCGGACGTGTTGATCGCGTCGCGCACCTCGGCCAGGGTCGATGCCTCGGGCGGGATCTCGATCGACACCGCGCTGCTGCCGGACTTGGCGCTGAAGCTGCCGTCATCGGCATAACGGCCGAGTTCGATCGTCAGCCGGCCCGCGCCCAGGGTCGCGTCCTTGCTGTCCAGCGCCGCGCTGGTCAGCGTCTGCGTGCTGGCCAGACGCTCGACCTTGACGGCATAGCTGCCGGCCGTCGCGCCGCTGCTGGAGCTGACGCTGACGCTGGAGGCGTCCGCGCTGCTGGCCGTCGTGCCTTTCCACAGCGTCAGGCTGCTCAGCGCCTGCGCCTTGTCGCGCAGCGCCGAGAAGTTGCTCTGCAGCTTGCCGACCTCCGACAGCGTGGTCTTGAGCTTGCCGGCGCGCTCCTCCAGGCTGTCGAGGGGGCGGCGCTCGATGGCCATCAGCTGGCTGACGATGGACTCGACATTCAGGCCGCTGCCGATGCCGGCCGAGCTGAGCGTGCCGGTGACGTTGGACAAGGCGCTGAGGTTGCTGGTGGCCATGGTGGCTCCCCGGTGCGTCCCGAGACGGGACCGATGCTGGGTGAATCGGCGGCGGGCGGCCTGACTTGAACGCGGCGTGGCCACCGTGTGCCAGCGCCTGTCAGGAAAACGACAAGGGCCCGGCAGTGCCGGGCCCGATGGACGAGAGGCGGGCGAGCCGGCACCGGGGCCGGCCGCGTCACTGGCCGAGCAGGCGCAGCACCTGCTGCGGCATCTGGTTGGCCTGCGCGACCATCGCGTTGCCGGCCTGCTGCAGGATGTTGGCGCGGCTCTGCGACGCGGTTTCCGACGCGTAGTCGGCATCCATGATCCGGCTGCGGGCGGCCGACTGGTTCTCGACCGAGATCTGCAGGTTGCTGATGATCGAGTCGAAGCGCGACTGCGAGGCGCCCAGCGTCGCCCGCAGGGCACTGACGGTGTCGAGCGCCGAGTCGATGTTGTCGATCACGCCGTGGATCGCGTCGACGTCGGTGGAGAAGTCGATCACCGCCCGGCCGGCGCCGGTGTTGTCGGTGCCGGCCACCGCGGTGATCGTCGGGTCCTGCGTCATGTCCTGCGTCGTCAGGTCGATCGTGTCGCTGGTGTCGGTGTTGGCGCCGATCTGGAAGGTCATCGCCTGGGCTTCGGAGCCCAGGATGAACTTGCCGTTGAAGGTGGTGCCGCCGAGCACGCGCTGCACTTCCTTGGCCAGTTCGCCGAATTCCTTGTCCAGCGAGTCCTTGTCGGAGTCGCTGTTGGTCGCGTTGGCCGACTGCACCGCCAGTTCGCGCATGCGCTGCAGCGAGTCGGCCACCTTGCCGAGCGAGCCTTCGGCCACCTGCGCCATCGAGATGCCGTCGTTGGCATTGCGGATGGCCGCGTTCATGCCGCGGACCTGCGAGTTCATGCGCTCGGCGATCGCCAGACCTGCGGCGTCGTCCTTGGCCGAGTTCACGCGCAGACCCGACGACAACCGTTGCATCGCCACCGACAGCTGGCCCTGCGAGGTGGCCAGGTTGCGCTGCGCATTCAGCGAAGCGATGTTGGTGTTGATCGTCTGGGGCATGGTGCCGCTCCTGATGATGACTCGTGGCCGGGATGGGCCCGACCGGATGGTGCGTCCGCCCGGATCGCCGGTCAGGCGGGTCCTGTGCGGGGGCCTGCGTCGTCGGTGTGCCGGGGCCGTGGGACGTGGGAAGTCCGCGGATGCCGGGCGCGCTGACGATTCAGGCGATGGAGTCGATTGTGGGAACGGCGGCCTGTGGCCGGTGGGCCGATATGCCCGTCAAAGCCGGGCCAGTTCGCGGCCGGTGTGGCCGGTGTGCCCGGCTGAGGCGCGGCCGGCACCCGTGCTGGCGCGGCCGGAAACGACAAGGCGCCAGGCCATGACCGCGCGTTCGTGCGGCCATGGGCTGGCGCCCTGGAGGGGAGAGGGCCTGACCGCGAAGGTCAGGGGCCGCTGCCGGTGGTGGTCAGCGGCCGGCGTCGCGCGTTCAGCGCAGCAGCTGCAGCACCTGGGCCGGCAGCTGGTTGGCCTGCGCGACCATCGCGTTGCCGGCCTGCTGCAGGATGTTGGCGCGGCTCTGGTTCGCGGTCTCGGCCGCGTAGTCGGTGTCCATGATGCGGCTGCGGGCCGCGCTCTGGTTCTCGACGCCGATCTGCAGGTTCGAGATCACCGCCTCGAAGCGGGCCTGCGAGGCACCCATCGTCGCGCGTTGCTCGTTCACGGTGTCGAGCGCGGTGTCGATCTTGTCGATCATCGACGTGGCGGTGGCCGCCGACGCGATGTAGGTCGCGCCCTCCGCACTCGGATCCTCGCCGGTCACGGCGGTGATCGTCGTGTCCTCGGTCAGGTCGGTCATCGCCACCGAGATGGTGTCGTTCTCGCTGTTGTTGGCCCCGACCTGGAAGGTCAGCTCCTCCTGGCTGCTGGCCAGCACCTTCTGGCCATTGAAGGAGGTGCCGCCCAGCACGCGCTGGATCTCCTTGGACAGTTCGCCGAACTCCTTGTCCAGCGACTCGCGGTCCGAGGTGTTGTTGGTCGCGTTGGCCGACTGCACCGACAGCTCCCGCATGCGCTGCAGCGAGTCGGCGACCTTGCCGAGCGCGCCCTCGGCGGTCTGCGTCAGCGAGATGCCGTCGTTGGCGTTGCGGATGGCGACGTTCATGCCCCGCGTCTGGGCGCTCATGCGCTCGGCGATCGCCAGGCCTGCGGCATCGTCTTTCGCACTGTTGACGCGCAGGCCCGAGGACAGGCGTTGCATCGCCGTGTTCATCGCACCTTGCGAATTGCTGAGGTTGCGCTGGGCGTTGAGCGAGACGATATTGGAATTGATGATCTGGGGCACGAACAGCTCCTGGTCACTTGAAGACCCTGGCACGGCGAAAGTCAGCCGCCTTGGCAGGTCTTATCGTCCTTTCGGACCGATGCTTGAGGGTCCTGAGGTGATGAGGGGCACGTCGCCCGGCGCGGTGTTGCCTGGACCACCGGGCGACGTGTGCGGCGCGGTTTCAGCGCAGCAGCGACAGCACCTGCTGCGGCAGCTGGTTGGCCTGCGCGATCATCGCGTTGCCGGCCTGGCCCAGGATCGACGCACGGCTCTGGTTGGCCGTTTCCGACGCGTAGTCCGTGTCCATGATGCGGCTGCGGGCCGAGGACTGGTTCTCCACCGAGATCTGCAGGTTGGCCACGACCGAGTCGAAGCGCGACTGCGAGGCACCCATCACCGAGCGCTCGGTGCTGATGGTGTTGATCGCGGTGTCGATGTTGTCGATGACGCCCTGGATCGTGCTCAGGTCCGCGGTGTTGTCGATCACCGCACGACCGGCACCGGTGTTGTCGGTGCCGGCCACCGCGGTGATGGTGGCCTCCGCGGTCAGGTCGGTCGTCACGATGTCGATCGTGTCATCCGAGGTGGTGTTGGCGCCCACCTGGAAGGTGTGGGCCCCGGCGTCCGCGCCCAGGACGTGCTGGCCGTTGAACGAGGTGTTGCCCAGCACCCGCTGGATTTCCTTGGCCAGCTCGCCGAATTCCTTGTCCAGCGAGTCCTTGTCGGAGTTGCTGTTCGTGGCGTTGGCGGCCTGCACGGCCAGTTCCCGCATGCGCTGGAACGAGTCGTTGACCTTGCCGAGCGCGCCTTCAGCCGTCTGCGACATCGAGATGCCGTCGTTGGCGTTGCGCACGGCGGCGTTCATGCCGCGCACCTGGGAGGTCATGCGTTCGGCGATGGCCAGGCCGGCGGCGTCGTCCTTGGCGCTGTTGACGCGCAGGCCGGAGGACAGACGTTGCATCGAGACACCGAGCGAGAGCTGCGAGTTCGACAGCGCGCGCTGGGCGTTCAGGGATGCGATGTTGCTGTTGATGATCTGAGGCACGGTCGTTTCCTTTCTGGCTGACAAATCCCGGCGGGAGCGCCGGCGTTACTCCGGCGACGGTGGGGTTGCACCGTCTCCTTCGCCTGCCGCCCAGCGGGTTGGCTGTGCGGCACGCCCGCGCTAGTCGCCTCCGGTGATCGGGGATTTGCTGGCTTGCGCCATCCCTCGACTCCGTCGGCCGGCTAACCGGACCGCGGGGGGCTCTTTCAAACCACCCGTTGGTGTGGGTATCGGCCCGTGATCCGTGAGACTTGAGGATCTTCCGCTGCCTTTATCGGGGCGCTGTCAAGATTGAAAACCTTGTCGTTCGTGAGGAACTGGGCGTGAGCGCCCGTGAAAATCGCTCAAGTGGCCGGCGTCGAGGGCGAGAAAGGCGCCCTTCGTCGGGGTATGTCCGGAAGTCTCCGGGGCCCGGGTGGCCGGTGGGCGGCGCTGCCGGGCCGGCTGCGGCGGGTTGGTCCGCGGGGTACAGGACGCGTCGCTGGCCTGTTGGCGGCGCGGGCTCGGCATCCGGCCGGCAACAAGGCGGAACGCCCGCGCCGGGCGGTGCCGGGGCGGGCGTCGGGGGGCACGCGCCGTGGGGCGCGTGTCGGGCAGGGTCGGTGTCGCCGTGGGCCGGCGTGGGCTGGCGTTCAGGTCGCCCAGTCCTCGCGGCCGACCTCGGCCAGCGCGCGCCGCACATCGTTGGGGTTGGCGAAGCGTTCCAGCGTGCGCTCCGGGCGCTGGCGGGCGAGGGCCGCGGCCGGCAGCGATGCCCGGCTGCCCGCGCCCTCGAGCACGAAGTCCAGCAGCTGCACCACGTTCTGGCGCGTGAAGGCGCTGGTCTCGATCTCGGCCCAGGCGCCGGTGCGGGCGTCCAGGCGCTGCTGCATCTGCTGCAGATAGCGCTGCTTCATCTGCACGAAGCGGCCGAAGCGCTCGGCATCGAAGTGCAGCAGGCCGCGGCGCGGGGCCTCGCCGGCCGCCGTCAAGGTGGAGGCGTACTCGGCCAGCAGGTTGTCGCGCACCAGGTGCAGCACGGTCACGCCGGGCTCGTCGATCGCCCAGTCCAGCACCGCCTGGCCGTGGGCCGGGTTCAGCGTCAGGCCCCGCACCGGCACCTCGTGCAGCACGCGGCCGTCGGCATGGTGGCTGCGCGCCAGCATCAGGCGGGCGAAGTAGACCGGATCCTTGGCCCGCACGCCGTAGAGCGCGCCGGCATGGTCCTGGCGCAGGTCCTGGCCGTGCAGGCCGATGGTGTGCGGGTGCATCAGTTCGCCGTCGACCAGCACGTCGGCGCTGCTGTTGAGCAGCCGCAGCAGGCGTTGCGCGCCGGTGTGCGGCTGGGCGATCAGCACCAGCGGACGCTCGGGCATGGGCACCGGCACCATCGCGTCGGTGCCGAACATGGCACCGAAGGGGCCGACCAGTTCGGCGTCCAGCATGCGCAGGCGGGAGTAGGGGCAGCGCACCTCGCTGAGCACGTGCAGACCGCCATCCTGCGTCGCCTCGCCCAGGTGCTGGCGCAGGCCCCAGGCCACCGCGTGCAGGCCCAGGCGGCTGCACAGACGGCCGTCGGCCATGTGCAGCTCGATCGAGCCGTCGCGCACCTGCCACTGGGTCGGCAGCTCGGCCCCGGCGCTGGCCTGGCCGTGGATGCGGCCGCCGGCGCGCAGGCGCAGCAGGCCGATCGGGCTGCCGTTGGCCCGCCGCAGCAGGAACAGGCGGTTCTCGTCGGGCGCCTGCAGCGGCACCGAGCGGCACTGCGCCAGATGGCCGTAGAGCGACAGGCGCACCGGCTCCGGATCGGTGGTGGGCATGGCCAGTGCGGCGGCATGGGCCAGCAGCTCCACGTCGCTGGCGCGGCAGGCATGGCGCATCGCCGCCAGGGCCTGTTCGCAGCGCAGCTCGTCGTCCTGCACCGCGGCGATGGCCTGCAGGTCAGGCACCTCGGTGGCGGCGGGCATCGTCACCGGCGCGCTGGCACGGGTGCTGCCGCCGCGGCGCTTCGCGGCTGGAGGGGTCAGGACCGCGGCGTCCAGGTCTTGGGCCAGTGCGGGGGCATTCATCGGGCAGTCTCCATCGGGCAGGGGACCGTGGTCGTGCCCGAGGGGAGACGGGCCCGGCCGCGGCGCGTCCCGTGAGCCGGTCTCGACCGGGGCGGGGCGCGGGGGTTGCGACAGTGGAGACCAGTCTAGGGAGAGCTTGAGCCCGTCCAGACGTCGAAAAGGCGGGTCGTCACCCGCCAGTCCTGCGCCGTGCCGTGCGGTCAGCGACGGCGCGGCGGCCGTGCTCAGGCGCGCAGGGCGGTGTCGTGTGGCAGTGCCATCAGCTCGGCCACGCGCTGCAGCAGCTCGGCGTCGGACCAGGGCTTGCGGAATACGCCGTCGATCGGGAGATCGGGCGGCAGGCTGCGGCTGGCGTGCTCGTGGCCGCTGATGGCCAGCACCGGCAGGTGTTCGAGCAGGCCGACGGCCTGCAGCTGGCGCAGCAGGCCCACGCCGTCCATCACCGGCATTTCCAGATCGGTGATCAGCAGGCCGCAGCGCTGGCGGTGCAGCACCGACAGCGCCTCCTGCCCGTTGCCGGCCTGCAACACGTCATGGCCGCCGGCCCGCAGGCAGCGGCGCAGGGCGGCGCGCACCGTCGGCGAATCGTCGACCAGCAGGATCGGCAGCGCGGCGCGGCGCAGGGTGACGGGGGCCGGCAGGGGGCTGGCCGGCTCGCCAGCGCCCGGGGCCGCCATGGCCGGGGGCACCGCGACCGGGCCCGGGCGTGGGGCCAGCCCCGCCGGGGGCGACGGCCACGCGGCCGTGGCCGGTGCGGCTTCGGTGGCCGGCGCGGGCGCCGCGGCGTGGGGGAGGGTGACGGGGACCGGGACCGGGACGGCGGGCGGCGCGGTCGGTGCGACCGGCGCGGCGCGCGGGTCGTCGGCCGGCGGCTCCGGCGGGGCGACCATCGTCAGGGGCCAGCCCGAGGGGGTGACCTCGGCCACCTCCGGGCCTTCGTCGCTGCGGGTCAGCGGGTCGTCCGCGGGCAGGGGGCCGGCGGTGGACGGGCGGCGGGATGTGCGGGCGGGCGCGTGGCGTGCGGGCGGGGCCTGGCGGGACGCGCGCCGGCCCAGCACCCGCCACGCCAGCCCGGCGACCAGTGCCGCGACCAGCAGAAGCAGGGGCAGCAGATAGGGCGACAGCGAGAGCACGGACGTCATCGGTGGGATCTTCGGTCGGACGGCAGGGCCCGGATGGCGAGGCTTCCGGCCCGTGACCGGCTTGTGGCAGCGGTCTGGACGTCATTCTGCCAGCCGCCTCGTGGCCGCGCCCCCTCGGACCTAGGGCTGGCGCATCGGTCCGGCATCGGCCCGGCATCAGACCCGCGTCAGACCCGCATCAGCCCCGGATCAGCCCGCCACGCTGACGTGGACGTCCCCCCGCCAGCGGGACCCGCGTGTAGGAATTCGTCTGACACGGGGGACGGAAAAAGCGGGACTCAAGAAGACGCGCCGGCCTGATGTCGCCACCGCCCCCCGGTCCGTAGAGTTCACTCCATCGACACGGCGCCGGCCACCACCCACCGGACGCCAGCCCCTGACCCCGACCGCCACACCCCACGGAGCCCACATGATGAACACCGAACAGATCCTCGCCGAGATCCGCGAAGCCAACCTGTCGTACCTCATGCTGGCGCAGAGCCTGATCCGTGCCGACCGCGACCAGGCCCTGTTCCGCCTGGGCGTCTCCGAGGAAACGGCCAACCTGATCGGTGCGCTGACCCCGGCGCAGATGATGAAGGTCGCCTCCGGCAACACCCTGCTGTGCCGCATGCGCTGTGACGATGACCTGGTCTGGAGCCTGCTGACCAGCCACGGCAAGAGCGCCGCCAACGACGTCAGCCGCCTGCATGCGTCCATCCTGCTGGCCGGCCGCCATCAGGAAGCCGCCTGAATCCATCCCCCCCGAAGCGGCCAAGGCCGCTCCCCCCCCAGGGGGGCGACGCCAGCGGACCGGCAGAGCCGGTTCCGCGGCGTCTGCTGGGTGAATACACGACGCCGATAGGAGAGCACATGTCGCGCACCAAGAGCATCCTGACCGAAGCCCGCCAGATCGAGACCGCGGTCGAGCTGATCAAGCTGGGCGCCCGCCTGCAGGTGCTCGAGAGCGAGACGGATCTCAGCTACGAGCGTCTGCTGCGCCTGTACAAGGAGGTCGCCGGCAAGTCGCCCAGCAAGGGCCAGCTGCCGTTCTCCACCGACTGGTTCATGACCTGGCAACCGAACATCCATGCCAGCCTGTTCCTGAACATCCACGAATACCTGAACAAGTCCTGCGCGCTCGAGGAGATCGAGATCGTCATCAAGGCCTACAAGCTCTATCTCGAGGAGATGGGCACCCAGGGTCTCGAGCCGCAGCTGTCGATCACCCGGGCCTGGCGTCTGGTCAAGTTCGTCGACAACGGCATGCTGACGATGACGGCCTGCAGCCGCTGCGGCGGCCACTACGTCAGCCATCCGCACGAGATCGCCCGCCACTACGTGTGCGGGCTGTGCAACCCGCCCGCGCGGGCCGGCAAGGGCCGCAATGCCGGCGCGATCCGGCTGGGCGCCGAGGCCGAGCTGACGGCCTCCTGATGCCGGGATCCCGATCCGGGCGATGACCGCCCTGCGCGGATCCGGTCACGGTCGCGGCCCTCTGCGGATGGTCGCTCACTCAAGCTGCTATCCTGGGTGCCGATGACCTGTCATCCGCCGGGTGCGGCGTGAGGCAGATTCTTCTTGCGTTGTCTCCTCCTTGCACACTCCCGTGTGTGCTTGCAGGCGGTCATCCTCGCGGATGACCGCCTTTTTCTTTGGGCCCTGCCGATGTGTCGGGCCGATGGCGGTGGCCGGCCGCCGTGTCCTGCGGTTTGGACCGCGCGGCGCCCGCTTTTCGGCCCGCGGCCGTGACCACCGGACGGCCACACTGCGCCGATGCCCGATCCCGATCCGACCGCTCCCGGCGCCGCGCGACCTGCTGCCGGCATCCACGGCCCGCATCCGTCACGCCTGCGGATGCGCCTGCGGATGCCGCCCTGGCCGCTGCCCGCGCTGGCCTGCTGGGCCGGCGGCTGGCTGTGCGCGGCGCTGGCCCAGCAGGCCGGTGCCGGGCCGGCGCTGGCCTGGCTGACGGGATGGCTGCCCGGTGTGGCGGCCGCGCGGCACGAGCCCTTGCGCTGGCGCCGTCTGTGGCTGCTGGCCGGATACCCCGCCTCCAGCCTGCTGGCCGCCGCGCCGGGGCTGCCGGCCTGGGCCTGGGCCGTGGCGGCCGGCCTGCTGGCCGTGGCCTATCCCCGACGAGCCTGGCGCGACGCGCCGCTGTTCCCGACCCCGGCCGATGCGCTGCAGGGCCTGCGCCGCCAGATCCCGCTGCCACCCGATGCCCGGGTGCTCGACGCGGGTTGCGGCCTGGGCCACGGCCTGCGCGCACTGCGCCGGCAGTGGCCGCAGGCCCGGCTCGACGGACTGGAGTGGAGCTGGCCGCTGGCCGTGGCCACCCGCCTGCGCTGCCGCGACGCGCAGGTGCGGCGCGGCGACATGTGGCGCGTGGACTGGTCGCCCTACGCGATGGTCTATCTGTTCCAGCGCCCGGAGACGATGCCGCGCGCCTGGGCCAAGGCCTGCGCCGAGATGGCGCCGGGCAGCTGGCTGCTGAGCCTGGACTTTCCCGTCCCCGGTGTGATGTCCCAGCGCCTGTTGCAGCGCCCGGGGCGCCGGCCGCTGTGGCTCTACCGCATCCCGTCCCATGCGGCGCAGGCTGCCACGCCCGCGGAGCTGGCCCGCGGTGCGCTGGCGCCGATCCGCGACCGTGCGCGCAGCGCCGCCGCCACACCGGCCGCCGGCGCGGCCGTTCAGTTTCCGCTCCAACCGGCCGATAAGGCCTCAGACACCCCGGCCACCCGGCCCGGGGATCGGTCCACCACCTCCGCGCCGGTCTGAGCGCCGACCTCGCAGCCTCGCATCATGTTCGTCATCATCGGTTGGGTCGTCTGCCTGGGCTTCGTGTTCGGGCTGTTCATCGCCCACGGCGGCAACATGGGGCCGATCATCAAGGCCCTGCCCTGGGAAATGGGGATGATCGGCGGCGCCACGCTGGGCGCCTTCATCGTCAACAACCAGATGGGCGTCATCAAGGCCACGCTCGGTGGCGTGGGCATGTGCTTCAAGGGCAGTCCGTACACCAAGGACCGCTACATGGAGCTGCTGGCGCTCATGTTCGACATCCTGCAGAAGGCCCGCAAGGAGGGCCTGATGTCGATCGAGAAGGACGTCGAGGACCCGGGCAGCTCGGCCATCTTCCAGAAGTACCCGACGGTGGGCAACGACCACCACGTCACCGACTTCATCACCGACTACCTGCGCATGATGGTCTCGGGCAACCTCAACGCGCACGAGATCGAGAGCCTGATGGACCAGGAGATCGAGACCCACCACCAGGAGGCCCATGCCCCGGTGGGCGCGATCCAGCGCGTGGCCGGCGGCCTGCCGGCCTTCGGCATCGTGGCGGCCGTGCTGGGCGTGGTGAAGACCATGGGCTCGGTGGGCCAGCCGCCGGCGGTGCTGGGCGCGATGATCGGCTCGGCGCTGGTCGGTACCTTCCTCGGCATTCTGCTGGCCTATGCCTTCGCCGAGCCCCTGGCCGGCCTGCTGGAGCAGAAGCTGGAGGAGGGCGCCAAGGAGCTGCAGTGCATCAAGATGACGCTGCTGGCCTCGATGCAGGGCTATGCGCCTCAGGTGGCCATCGAGTTCGGCCGCAAGGTGCTGCTGTCGTCGGTGCGGCCGTCCTTCAGCGAACTCGAACAGCACGTGAAGAAGAAGTGATGGCCCCCCCCCGTAGCGCCTTCGGCGCTCCCCCCCAGGGGGGCGCCGCCAGCGGCCCGGCGAAGCCGGTTGCGCGGCGGCCGCTTGACCTCGCGTGCGCGCCTGCGGCGCCGCACGGTCGCGTCTTCGGAGGCTGCTGAACATGGCTGGCGACGCGAAGAAGCTGCAGCCCATCATCATCAAGCGGGTGAAGAAGGGCGGCCATGCGGCCCACGGCGGGGCGTGGAAGATCGCCTATGCCGACTTCGTGACCGCGATGATGGCCTTCTTCCTGCTGATGTGGCTGCTGGGCTCCACCTCCGAGGGCGACAAGAAGGGCATCGCCGATTTCTTCCAGAGCCCGCTGAAGATCGCGCTGCTCAACGGCGGTTCGGGTTCGGGCGACAGCTCCAGCGTGATCAAGGGTGGTGGCGAGAGCATCACCCGCAGCGCCGGTCAGGTGAAGAACGGCGAGGTCGAGGCCACCCGCAAGACGATCAACCTGCAGGCCCTCAAGGCCCAGCAGCGCGCCGCCGAGGAGCAGCGCCTGGCCGAGCTGCGCGAGGAGGTCAGCAGCGAGCTGCGCAACAACGCGCGGCTGGCCGAGTACGCCTCGCAGATCAAGCTGGACATGACGCGCGACGGCCTGCGCATCCAGATCGTCGACGACCAGGCGCGGCCGATGTTCGATTCCGGCAGCGCGAGCGTCAAACCGTACATGCGCGAGCTGCTGCGCACCATCGGCAGTGTGCTGGCCGAGGTGCCCAACCGGCTGACGCTGGAGGGCCACACCGATGCCAAGCCCTTCGGCCACGACGGCTCCGGCTACAGCAACTGGGAGTTGTCGGCGGATCGCGCGAATGCCGCGCGGCGCGAGCTGCTGGGCGGCGGGCTGACCGAGGAGCGCGTGCTGCGCGTGCTGGGCCTGGCCAGCAGCCAGCCCTTCAACCGCGACGATCCGCTGGACCCGCAGAACCGGCGCATCAGCATCATCGTGATGAACCGCGATGCCGAGGAGCGCACCTTGCGGCCCACGCTGCGCGACAGCGGCGATGCCGAACCCGAGCCGGGTGCCACGGCGCCGCCCGGCGGCGGGCGCTGAACAGGCCCGTCGGCGGCCGTCTTCTCAGGACTTGAGGCGGCCGGCGGCTGCCTAGCATCGGGCTCATCCCGGTTGGTTCCGGTCTGTCCGTCGCCCACGGCCCGCTGCGGCCGGTGGTGACGTGCGGATCCGCAGAGTCCGACCGCCGTACGCCCGAAAGCCGCCGCGCTCCGCCATGTCCCGATCCGTCGCCCTTTCCATGCACCGCGACGCCACCGCGCCGCGGTCGCTGCCGGTCGCGCCCGACGGAGCCCTGTCCGCCCCGCTCGCGCCGTCCGCTCCGCCGACCGTTCCGCCCTTGCTGGCCTGCCTACCCGCCTTGCTGTCCTGGCACGGGCTGCCGGATCTGGCGGTCCCGGTGCTGGCCCAGCTCGCCGCCCTGCAGGCGCTGGAGCTGCGCCTGGCGCTGCCCTTGCTGCAGCAGTTCGGCCTGCCCGTGCGGCTGCTGGAGCGGCCCTTGCCGGCCTTCGGCGCCGACATGCTGCCGGCCGCGCTCGAGCTGCGTGACGGCGGCGCGTGCGTGCTGCTGGCGCGCAGCCTGAACCTGGCCGGCCAGGCCCAGTGCAGCCTGCTGTTCCCGCCCGGACTGGAGCCCCCGGGCTCCCCGCAGCGGGGCACCGAGGCGGCGCCGCTGCGCGTGCAGCTCAGCGCCCAGGCCCTGGCGGCCCGGTATGCGGGCCGTGCGCTGATCTTCACCGGCCCCGGTGGCCTGCCGGTGCGTCCGCCGGGCCGGGCCGCCACGGCGGGCCGCGAGCCGGCCACGGCGCGTGCGCCATCGACCCGCCGCAGCGTGGCCGTGGCCGCCAGCGCGCGGTCTGCTGCCGCGCCGGATCCGATGGCCCTGACCGGTACCGTCCATCCCGGCGACTGGGTCGCCGCGGCGGCCCCGGTGGGCGCTCCGGCGGGCGAGGTGCCGGACCGGCCGGCCGGATCCGGCGCCCGCGACTGGGTCGAGGCCCGGCTGCCGACGAGCACCACGCCCGCGCCGGGCTGGCGCGACCTGGACGTGCCCATCCTGGCCGAGGTGCCCGAGTCGCGGCCGGCCGTGCCCCCGATGGCCGGCGCCAGCCTGCCGGCCACCTGGGACGACGGGACGCCGCGCCTGGCCGACGATCCGGCACCGGCACCGGCACCGGCATCGGCATCGGCATCGGCATCGGCATCGGCATCGGCATCGGCCGTCGCTCCGGTGGCGGCGCCCGAGCCATCGCCGGCATGGCCGACCGAGGCCGACGTTGTCCACCTGTCGACCGCGCGGGCCACGGCCGTGGCCCTGCCGCCGATGGACGCTCCCGTCCACCCGCACGCCGCGGCAGTGGACCCCGGCATGCCGGCGCCTGCCGCCGCACCGGACTCGATGGCCGAGCGCATCGCCCGGGTGCGGGCCCGCAAGCGGTCGGCACGGGGGGCGGACGGGGCGCTGGATCGGCCGGATGGGCGGGATGTGCGAGATGTGCAGGGTGCGCCGGCGCGGCCCGCGGGGGCCGATGTCGATGCGGGCTCGGCCACGGGCCCTGTGGCCACCGGCTTCGCCGCCGACGGCCTGACCGGGGCCTGTGCCGATGCCGGGCTGGCGGTCATGGCTGATCCGGCCGTGGCCTGTGCGTCCGTTGGTGCCGGTGTCGGTGCTGGCGCTGGCGCTGGTGTCGATGTCGGTGTCGGTGTCGGTGTCGGTGTCGCCGCGGCCGAGGTCCTGTCGGACGCTGCGCCGTCTGTTGCTGGCGCGTCGCCGGCCGGCCGCGGTGGCCGACGGCCGGCCGGCCGTCGGTCCCGTGAGCGTGTCGCCGCCCCCCGGCGCGGGCGGGCGCGGACGCTGGAGGCCGACGGGAGCGCCGCTGACGCTGCCGTCAAGGGCAACGCCGACGCTGAGACCCACGCCAACGCCAACGCCAACGCCAACGCTGACGCTGACGTTGCTGCTACTGCCGTTGTTCCCACGGCCGCTGCTGCTGCCGCTGCTGAGGCGCCTCTCGCTGCCGCCGAGGTGTCCCTCGCCGCCGCCGAGGGGCACTCCGCTGCCGTGCAAGCTGCCGTGCAGGCCGCCGCCCGGACGGCCGTCACGGTCACCGGTCGCGCGGACGAGGCAGCGGCCGCACCGGTTGCCGGCCCGGCGCCGCGGTCCGGCGTGATGCCGGCCGCGCCGCAGGTCTCGCCGCGGACGACCTTGTCGACGGCCTCATCGAAGGCCGCGCCGACGTCCGCACAGACGACTGAACGGACGCCCGCACAGACCTCCGAACTGACGACCGCACAAACGACCGCACAAACGACCGCACAAACGACCGCACAAACGACCGCACAAACGACCGCACAGACATCCGAGCTGACGACCGCCCCGACGACCACGCCGCCCCTCGCCCGCGAGGCCGCACCCCGGACCGCGCCGCTGGAGCGGCCCGGCACGACGTCCGTCTCCTCGGCCCCCCGGGCTGGTGCGGGCCGTGCTGCCGCTGCCGCCGCCGTGTCGCGCTCGGTGGCCTGTGCCGTGGCCGCCCAGGCCGCGCGTCAGGCCGCCCTGGTCGAGCTGGGCGCCGCGGCCGTCCTCGGGGGCCGGCTGGACGGCCTGCTGCGTGACGAGTGCGTGGCCGACTGGTCGCTCGGTGCGGCAGCGCCCGCCGCCACACCGGCCGGCTCGGCCGCCCAGCCGCGCCGCATGCGTCTGCGCCGGCGAGGCCCGGGCCTGCAGCTGCGGGGCCGTGGCCCGCAGGCCACCGCTGCCGCCACTGCCACCGCCAAGCCCGAGGCCACCGCACCGTGCGACGCTGACGGCACCGTGGCCGACGGCGCGTGCCCGACCCTCGGTGCTGGGGCGGCCGCCGTGGCTGCATCGGCCGCTGAGGCCGCCGTCGTCGCCGTCGCCGCCGTGGATGTCGCAGACGCCGAACGTGCCGCAGATGCCGCAGATGCCGCAGATGCCGCAGCCGCCGCGGACACCGCAGTCGCCCTCCGGTCCGACGCGGCCGACCCCTGGCACGCGACGGGCATGCCGGAGACGCACCCGGAGCCGCAGGCCTCACCGCCGCAGCGGCAAGGGCAGGGCGATGACCCGGTGCTGACTGAGGGGCTGCCGGACGGTCTGCCGGACGACCTGTCGGCACCCGTCGCACGGGCCGTCGCGGTCATGCCGACGCGCACGGCGGCCGCGGTGCCGGCCGATGAGGCCATCGTGGCGCCGCCGGCCGAACCCGTGCCGGACGGACCTGACGCACTCAACGCACTCAACGCGCCCGACACGCCCGACACGCCCGACACGCCCGACGCCCCGGAAGCCCCGGAAGCCCCGGCCGCCCCGGCCCTCGACGCCGCCCCGAGCCTCATCGCCAGCCCGGTGCCCGACGCCGCCCCGCTGTCGCTCCCCGTCCGTGCCCCCGCGCCCGAGGCCTTCACGCTGAGCCTGAGCGCACAGGCGCGGGCCGCGGCGGCGGTCGAGATGGCCGCCGCCGCCGGGTCGGCCGCGGCCGTGGCGGCGCCCTTGTTCACCGCCCCGCCGAGCCTGCTGGGCGGCCTGGCGCACTGGCCGCGGCGTCTGCTCCCGCATCGCGCGCGCCCCGACGCCCGTGCCCGCCGCGAACGCCACCGCGCACGGGCCGTCTGGCTGCTGCGCTGGCTGTCGTTCTGCCTGGTGGCCTGGGCCCTCGGGCTGCCGCTGGCCTGGGCCCAGATGCTGCCCGGCCCGGCAGCGCTGCGGCAGGGGCTGCGCCTGCGGGGCGCAGGCGGCCGGACCGCCACCGCGCCGTCCGACGACGCGCCGCCGCCGGCCGACGCGGGCCCCGACGCACCGGTGCGTTGAACCGGCCCACCGAGCTGACCCACTGAACCGGCCTACTGAGCCGGCCCACCGAGCCGGCCCACCGAGCCGGCGGCCCCGGGCGGCGGCATTCCTTCACGCTTGCCGCCCGGGTCCCACCCCGACGCCGGGGTCAATCGATCCCTGGTGCTGCCGATATCTGGAGCAATGCCGGACGCTGCCACCCGGTACACCGCCACCCCGAGGACTGTTCATGAGCCAACCCGCCGATCTGAAGTTTCTCGTCGTCGACGACTTCTCCACCATGCGCCGCATCGTGCGCGGCCTGCTCAAGGAAATGGGCTGCAACAACGTCGACGAGGCCGAGGACGGGGCCATGGCCCTGCAGATGCTGAAGAACGGCCGCTACGACTTCGTCGTCAGCGACATCAACATGCCCAACATGAACGGCTTCGATCTGCTGAAGGCGATCAAGGCCGAGGACAGCCTCAAGCACATCCCGGTGCTGATGGTCACCGCCGAGGCGCGCAAGGAAGACATCCTGATGGCCGCCCAGAGCGGTGCCGCCGGCTATGTCGTCAAGCCCTTCACCAAGGCCACGCTGGAGGAGAAGGTGCAGAAGATCATGCAGAAGCTGGCGGCGACCGCGTGAGGCGGGGCGACGTGTCCAGGCTGTATCCGACCCGTCCCGCATCGCACACCCGAGGGAGCCGAACATGAAGATGGAAGACCTGACCGCCCTGATGCCGGAGCAGCCGGTGATGGCTTCGCCCGAGGTGTTCCAGCAGCTCGGTCTGATCACGCGCCAGCTGCACGACACCATGCAGCAGCTGGGCGTGATGCCCAAGCTGCAGCAGGCGTCCGAGGGCCTGCCCGATGCCCGCAGCCGCCTGACCTACATCGCCAACAAGACCGCCGCGGCCGCCGACAAGGTGCTGAACTCGGTCGACCAGGCCAAGGCCGAGCACACCGAGATCGCGGCGATGACACGCCGGCTGGCCGATTCGCTGGTCCACGATCCGGTCAAGGCCGTGGCCTCGGGCGCGGTGATGAACTTCGTCAGCGAGGTCGAGGCCCGGACCAAGGTCATCGACGACCACCTGACCGACATCATGCTGGCACAGGACTTCCATGATCTGACCGGCCAGGTGGTGGCCAAGGTCGTCGGCCTGGCCAACGAGCTGGAGGACAGCCTGGTCAAGCTGCTGGTGCAGGTGGTGCCGCCCGAGCACCGCGAGAAGGTCGATCCCAGCGTGCTGCAGGGACCGGTCGTCACCGCCGAGGGCCGCACCGACGTGGTGACCAACCAGGGCGAGGTCGACGACCTGCTGGCCAGTCTCGGCTTCTGACCATCGGCCGCCGGGCGCTCGCCCGCTGAGCCTGTCGAGGGTGCCCCGCGCAAGCGGCGCACCCTCGCGTCGTTGAGGCTTCCCCACAGGCGATGGGGAAAAACAGTGCGGCTTCTGCGGGTCAGTTGCAGGCTTGCCGCGGCGCGCCGACTTCCACAATCGTCGGGTCGATCACGTCCACCCGTCGCGCCCATGTCCACCTCGCCGCAGCTCCAGGATCGCCAGCCCGCCGCCATGCCGCCGCTGGTCGAACTGATGCACCAGGCCACCCAGCTGCAGCAGCAGGGCCGCAGCGATGCCGCGGTCACGCTCTACCAGCAGTGGCTGCAGGCCCAGCAGGCCGGCGGGCCGCAGCAGGCGCTGCGCCATGTGGCCTGCTTCAACCTCGGCACCCTGCTGGGCAGCCTGAACCGCACGCCGGAGGCCGAATCGGCCTACCGCGAGGCGCTGGAGGCGCACGGCGACTTCCCGCACGCGCGGCTCAACCTCGGCCATCTGCTGGAGCGCAAGGGCGACAGCGAGGGCGCGCTGGCCCAGTGGCGGGCGGTGCTGGCGATGGACGTGGCGCTCGATCTCAAGATCCACGCCTGGAACAACAGCGGCCGCCTGCTGGAGACGCTGCGCCGCTACCCCGAGGCCGAGGCCGCGCTGCGCGCCAGCCTGGAGGCCGATCCCGATCAGCCCAACGTCGTCCAGCACTACGTGCATCTGCGCCAGAAGCAGTGCAAGTGGCCGGCCTGGGAGCCGGTGGGCCGGCTCACGCTCAACCAGCTGGTCACCGGCACCTCGCTGCTGGCGATGATGAGCCTGTCGGACGATCCGGTGATGCAGCTGATGGTCGCCCAGCGCTTCACCCACGAGCGCGTGCCCAAGGCCGCCGCCGTGCCGCTGCACACGACGATGCCGGCGCGCACCGGCAAGATCCGCGTCGGCTACCTGTCGGGCGATCTGCACATGCATGCGGTCGGGCTGCTGACGCCCGAGCTGTTCGAGCTGCACGACCGTGAACGCTTCGAGATCTGGGCCTTCTGCTGGACACCCGAGAGCGAGATGCCGCAGCGCCAGCGCCTGCGCCAGGCCTTCGACCATCTGGTGCGGCTGCAGGGCGTCGATGACCTGACGGCCGCCCGCCTGATCGCCGAGGCCGGCATCGACGTGCTGGTCGACCTGCAGGCGCTGACCAACGGCGCGCGGCCGGCCATCCTCGGCCACCGTGCGGCGCCGGTCCAGGTCAGCTACCTCGGCCTGCCGGGCACCTCGGCGCTGCCGGGCGTCGACTGGATCCTGGCCGACGACTTCGTGATGCCGCGCGCGCTCGAACCCTACTGCACCGAGCGGCCGATCCGCCTGCCGCACTGCTACCAGGTCAGCGACCGTCAGCGCGAGGTGGCGCCCAGGCCGCCGCGCAGCGCCTACGGCCTGCCCGAGGACGCCTTCGTCTACTGCTCGTTCAACAACAACTACAAGTTCACGCCCGAGGTCTTCGGCGCCTGGCTGCGCATCCTGCATGCGGTGCCCGGCAGCGTGCTGTGGCTGCTGGCCGACAACGACACCGCGCGCGAGCAGATGCAGGCCGCCGCACGGGCCGCCGATGTCGATCCCGGCCGGCTGCACTTCGCCCCGCGCGTGGCCCCGCCGGAGTACCTGGCGCGCTTCCAGTGCGCGGACCTGATGCTCGACACCTTCCCCTACAACGCCGGCACCACCGCCAGCGATGCGCTGTGGATGGGGCTGCCCATCCTGACGCTGGCCGGCCGCAGCTACATCAGCCGCATGGCCGGCAGCCTGCTGACGGCCGTCGGCCTGCCCGAGCTGATCACCGACAGCCTGGCCGACTACGAGCGCCTGGCCATCGCGCTCGGCCGCCACCCGGCCCGCGTGACCAGTGCGCGCCGCTATCTGGCCGAGCACGGCCGCACCAGCCCGCTGTTCGACCTGCCGCAGATCGTGCGCGACATCGAGGCCGAGTTCGAGCACCTGGCGCTGGCCGCCCGTGCCGGCCAGCCGCTGCGCACGCTGCGCTGAGCCACCCGCCACTGACCCGGAGCCATCGGCCAGGCCGGATCCATGTCCCCACCCGCGACGCCCGCCCAGGTCGGGCTCGACGATGACGCGCTGGCCCAGGCCCTGGTCTGGCTGCTGCGCCATCACGGCCACGAACGCTCGGCGCCGTCCCTGCTCGCCTCCCAGCTGATCGACGGTCCGCTGGGGCCGGACCAGGCGCTGCGCGCGCTGCATGACGCGGGCTGGAATGCCGCGCTGGCCCGGCGCTCGCTCGCCGAGCTGCCCGACCAGCTGCTGCCGGCCGTGCTGCTGCTGAAGAACGGCGATGCCGCCGTGCTGGCCGGCCGCACCCGTTCGGCCGATGGCCGGGTGCAGATCTGCCAGGTCGTGCTGCCCGGGCTGCAGGCCCAGCAGTTGCAGGCCAGCGAGGCCGAGCTCGATGCCGAGTATTCCGGCCTCGCGCTGCTGGCCACGCCCGGCGCCGAGGCCGATGCCACGGCGCGCGCGGCCGGCCAGTCCGGCCAGGCCGGCGATGCACTGGGCGACGTGCTGGCCGGCGACGGCAGCCACTGGCTGTGGGGCACGATGCGCCGCTTCGTGCCCTACTACCGCGGGGCGCTGCTGGCCGCGCTGCTGTCGAACGTGCTGATGATGGTCACCGGCCTGGTGATCTCGGTGGTCTACGACAAGGTGATCCCGCACCAGGCCTTCGCCACGCTGTGGGCGCTGGCGGCGGCCGGGGGCCTGGCCCTGCTGTTCGACTTCGCCGCCCGCCAGCTGCGGGCCCACCTGATCGACCTGGCGGGCAAGAAGAGCGACCTGCTGGTCAGCGCCACGCTGTTCCGGCAGGCGCTGGGCGTGCGCATGGAGCACCGGCCGGCCTCGGCCGGCGCGTACGCCCACATCGTCGGTCAGGTCGAGCTGGTGCGGGAGTTCTTCTCGTCGGCCACGCTGTCGGCGATCTCGGATCTGCCCTTCATCGTCGTCTTCATCGGCATGACCTTCATCATCGGCGGCCCGCTGGGCTGGGTGCTGGTGCTGGCGGTGCCGGCCATGCTGCTGTTCACCGCGCTGCTGCAGGCCCGCCTGCGGCGCGCGACCCAGGCCAATCTGCAGCAGACGGCCGACCTGCACGGCCTGCTGGTCGAGGCCGTCGAGGGCATCGAGGACCTGAAGGCCACCGGTGCCCAGGGGCGCTTCCTCAACCGCTTCGAGCAGGCCTCGGCCGCGGCCACGCAGACCACGCTGCGCTCGCGCCGCATCACCAGCCTGACGATGACGGTGTCGACGCTGTTCAACCAGGTCATCACGCTGGTGATGCTGGTCTGGGGCGTCTACCTGATCGACGACAAGATCATCTCCGGCGGCGCGCTGATGGGCGCGGTGATGTATGCCGGCCGGGCGATCGCGCCGCTGACCTCGGTGATGATGCTGGCCACGCGCTACCAGTCGGCCCGTGCGGCCATGCATTCGCTGGACCAGCTGATGCGCCAGCCGGTCGATCGCGAGCCTGGCCGGCAGTACCTGCCGCTGCGTCAGCTGCGCGGCCAGATCCAGCTGCTGGACGTGGGCTTCGGCTATCCGGCCCCGCCGGGCCAGAAGGCCCCGCAGGTGCTGCGCAACGTCACGCTGCGCTTCGCGCCGGGCGAGCGGGTGGCCATCCTCGGGCGCATCGGCTCGGGCAAGAGCACCATCCTGCGCCTGGCCGCGGGCCTCTACCGCCCGGGCGAGGGCGCGGTCGAGATCGACGGCATCGACCTGCGCCAGATCGATCCCCACGACTACCGGGCCCATGTCGGCTATGTGCCTCAGGATCCGCGTCTGTTCGCCGGCACGCTGCGCGACAACGTGCTGCTGGGCCGTGCGGCCGCCGATGCCGGACGCCTGGCCGATGTCGCCCGGCTGACCGGCCTGTCCCGCGTGGCCGAGGCCCATCCGCTGGGCTGGGACATGCCGGTGGGCGAGAGCGGGGCGCTGCTGTCGGGCGGCCAGCGCCAGCTGGTGGCGCTGACGCGCAGCCTGGTCACGCGGCCGCAGGTGCTGCTGATGGACGAGCCCACCAGCTCGATGGACGCCCAGAGCGAGCTGGGCTTTCTGCGCCAGCTGAAGGAATCGGTCGGCGACTGCACGCTGATCGTCGTCACCCACCGGCCGGCGGTGCTGGAGATGGTGCAGCGCATCGTCGTCGTCGATGCCGGCCGCGTGGTGATGGACGGCCCCAAGGCCCAGGTGCTGGCCGCGCTGTCGGGTGCCCGGCCGGCGGCCCAGGCCGCGGCCGGCAGCGAGGTGCCCCCGCCCAACGTCCACCGCCATCCCAGCACCCAGCCGGCCGAGCGCCGGGCCGCGGTCTGACGGCCGCCACCGCGCTGCCGGCCCGGCCCGCGGCCTTCCGCCATCGACCGCTTCCGCCCCACGTTCCGCCGCCATGACCCCCCTGCCCATGCCCGACCCCCTCGACCTCTGGCGCAACCTGCGCACGGCGGTGCGGCAGTGGCGTGCGCTGGATGCGGACCCGACGGCGCCGCAGACCCCGTCCGCCGCGGGGCCGCGTGGCCGTGCGGCGGCCGCGTTGCGGCCGGAAGACCTGGCCTTCCTCAGCCCGACCCAGGCCGCCGAGGTGCTGGAGCCCGCACGGGCGGCGCTGTGGGCCGTCTGGCTGATGCTGGCGGCCGTGGTCGCGGCCGTGGCCTGGGCCGCACTCGCCCAGGTCGACATGATCACGCGGGCCCCGGCCCGCATCGTGCCCGAGGGCCGCGAGCAGGTGATCGCCAGCCTGGAAGGCGGCATCCTGCGCGAGCTCAAGGTGCGCGAGGGCCAGGCGGTGGAGGCCGGCCAGGCGCTGGCCTCGCTCGATCCGACCCGGGTCGAGGCCCAGCAGGGCGAGAGCCGGGCCCGCCGCATGAGCCTGATGGGCCAGCTGGCCCGGCTGGACGCCGAGGCGGCCGGCACGGCGCTGCGCTTCCCGCCCGAACTGGCCTCGGCCCCGGCCGTCACCCGCGGCGAGACCGCCTCCTACGAGGCGCGCCAGCGCGCGCTGCAGCAGGCCGTGGGCATGGTGCGGGCCAATCAGGGCCTGCTCGAACGCGAGCTGCGCCTGGCCAGCGACATGGCCGGCCGCGGCCTGATGAGCGATGTCGAGGTCATGCGGCTGCGGCGTCAGGTCAACGAGATGAGCCTGCAGGTGCAGGAGCGCATCAACCGCTACCGCCAGGATGCGGCGGCGGAGCTGGTCAAGGTGCGCAGCGAGCTGACCGTGCTCGACGAGCAGCAGGTGGTGCGTGACGACCAGCTCAAGCGCACCGTGCTGACCTCGCCGGTACGCGGCCTGGTCAAGAACATCCGCGTCAACACCGTCGGCGGCGTGGTGGCCGCCGGCGCGCCGGTGATGGAGATCGTGCCGGTGGGCGACACGGTGCTGGTCGAGCTGCGCATCAAGCCGGCCGACATCGGCTTCGTGCAGATCGGCCAGCCGGTGGAGATCAAGCTGAGCGCCTACGACTTCTCGGTCTACGGCAGCCTGCACGGCCAGGTGCAGACCCTCAGCCCCGACGCGCTGGGGGATCCCAATGCGCCGGCCGCTCAGGACAACAGCTATTACCGCGCGCTGGTGCGGGCCGAGCGCCATGCGCTGAAGGCGGGCGACCGGCTGTTGACCGTGCTGCCCGGCATGATGGGCACGGCCGAGATCCGCACCGGCGAGCGCACGGTGCTGACCTTCCTGCTGCGTCCGATGATGAAGGCCACCGAGGCCTTCAGCGAGCGCTGATCCCCGCGCTCGCACGGCGTGCGCGTCAAGCGGGTCGAGCAGCCGAACAAGGCGCTCCGCACCCCGGCTTTCAGCCGATCCGGTGCCGCCCGCCCGCAGTCTACTGAGGGCTCCCGAACCGTGCCGGTCCCTGCCCAGGGGCCGCTGTGCCGGGGCGACCACCGCCGGTGGTCCGCCCGGGCCGCGATGGAGTCTGACGTGATGAATCCCTCCTGTTTCCTGCGCCCCGGACTTGTGGCCGGTCTGTGGCTGGGCGCCAGCCTGTGCGGCCTGGGGCCGGGCGCCCGCGTGCAGGCGGCCGGCACCGCTGTCGCTGTCGCCGAGGCCGCGGACAGCGCCCCGGCACGGACCGCCCGCGCCAGCCGCCCGGCCGCCCGCATGGCCACGCCGCGCAGCGCGGCCGTGGTGCCCGGCGGCGCGCCGGCGACCGAGTCCTTGCCCAGCCTGCCCGTGCGCTGCATCGACGAGGACCGTGCCGCCGACGGCGAGCCCCGGCCCGGCGCCAGCGCCAGCGCGAGCGAGCAGGCCGCCCAGGCCGGCGCCACCGCCGAGCCACGCCAGCTGCTGCTGCAGATGGTGCAGGACGCGCTGGCCCGCAGCCATGCGGTCGGCGCCTCCCGCCTGCTGGCCGATGCCGCACGCGCCGACCAGGAGCAGGCCGAGGCCTCGCGCAAGCCGCAGGCCTCGCTGGTGGCCAGCGTGGCGCCGGCCCTGATCCACACCAGCAGCAGCAGCGGTGCGCAGCTGCAGGCCCAGGTCGGCGTGCAGTTCAGCCAGGTGCTCTACGACGGCGGGCGCATCGACCGCACCGTCGACTGGCGCCAGCAGCAGGCCGAATCGGCCCGCCTGGGCATGCTGACCGTGCAGGAGCAGCTGACCCTGGCCGTCACCTCGCTGGCGCTGGAGCGCAGCCGCTACCGGATGCAGGCGGTGATCTACGGCCACAACGTGCGCAAGATGGCCTGTCTGGTGCAGGCGCTCGAAGGCATCACCACCCTCGACAAGGGCCGCATGAGCGAGCTGGTGCAGGCGCGCAAGCAGCAGCAGCAGGCCGAGCTGTCGCAGGCCCAGGCGGTGTCGCAGTCGCGCCAGGTCGAGGCCCGGCTGCGGCGCCTGGTCGGTGACGGTCTGCCCGGCACCGAAGGCTTCGCCAGCCTGCTGATGGCCGTGCCCGAGCTGCCCGAGCTGCTGGCCGGTGCCGAGCGCACCAGCGACATCGCCGCCCTCGATGCCGGCGCCGCGGCCGCCCGTGAACTGGCGCGTCTGAACGAGACCGCCAACCGGCCGCAGCTGAGCTGGAACGTCGGCACCAGTGCGGCGCTGGTGCGCGGCACCGGCGCGGCCCACAGCGGCGGCCTGAGCGCCGGCGTGCAGCTCAGCATCCCGCTGCTGAGCCCGACCACCGATCCCGGCATCCGTGCCGCCCGCCAGCGCGCCGAGGCGGCCACGCTGCAGCGCGCCGATGCGCTGGAAAGCAAGCGCCAGCGCCTGGTCGACACCTGGGAGCAGTCGTCCCATGCCTTCGACCGCGTGCGCCGCGTCAGCGGCGTGCTGCGCGACAGCGAGCGCCTGCGCAACTACACGCTGCAGCAGTGGCAGCAGCTGGGCCGGCGCAGCCTGTTCGACGTGCTGTCGGCCGAGAGCGAGCACTACAACCTGCGCGTGCAGTACGTCAATGCGCTGCATGACGGCCAGCAGATGAACGCGACCCTGTTGTCGCTGGGCAGCGGCCTGGCCAACTGGCTGCAGTGACGCCGCGCGCGAGGACACCGATCCCATGAAGACCCTGTGCGTCGAAGGCTGGCGCGGCATCAATCACTCGATCGCGATGGTCAACCAGCACCAGCTGCTGGCCTTGATGGATGCCCCTGACATCCAGCTGTATCACCGCGACTGCCCGTATTTCATGAAGCACTGGTCGCGCCAGACGATGTCGGCCGGCTTCGCGGCCGAGGCCCAGGCCCGCATCGACGCGCTGGCCGAGCCCCCGGCCGGCACGCGCGAGGACGTGCGCATGCGCCTGACCTCGCCGTTCTCCAGCCGCATCGAGCCGGGCGTGCGCACGCTCACCTTCATGGTCACCGAGGTCGGGCTGGTGCCCGAGTGCTTCGATGCGCCGCCGCAGGACGTGGCGGCCTACACCCGCGACGGCAACCGCGTGTTCACGCCCTCGACCTGGAGCCGCGACCGTCTGGTCGACTACGGCATCGATCCGGCCGGCATCGCCATCGTGCCCCACGGCATGAAGGCCGAGGCCCTGGTCGAGCCGTCGGCCATCGAGCGCGAGCTGCTGCGCCGGGCGATGGGCATCGCGGCCGACGAGACCGTCTTCCTCAACGTCGGCGTGGCGACCTGGAACAAGGGCCTGGACCTGCTGGTGCGGGCCTGGGCCCGGCTGCGCCAGCGCCAGCCGCGGGTGCGGCTGCTGTTGAAGGACCACAAGTCGCTCTACAAGGTCGGCGTCGAGCATGTGCTGGCGCAGGTCTCGCGCGCCCATCCCGGGCTGCTCGGCGACGGCGCGCTGGCCGGCGTCTCGGTCATCTCCGACAGCCTGGACCAGGCGCAGATGCGCGCGTTGTACGCGCTGTGCGATGCCTATGTCTCGCCCTATCGGGCCGAGGGCTTCAACCTGCCGGTGCTGGAGGCGATGGCCTGCGGCGCGCCGGTCATCGTCACCGAGGGCGGGGCGACCGAGGACTTCTGCCCGGTCACGCTGGCGCAGCGCGTGGCCTCGCGCCCGGGCCGGCCCGAGGATGCACCGCAGGTCGACGGTTGCTGGCGCGAGCCCGACGAGGAGGCGCTGCTGGAGGCCATGGCCGCGGTGGCCGACGGCCGGGTGCGGCGCGACGATCCTGCCCGCGACGCCGCCCGTGCCCGCCTGCGCGCCGACCATGCCTGGCCGGCCGTCGTGCGGCGCGCGCTGCTGCCCCTGATCTGATCCACCCGAGGCCCCGATCCTGACTGCCGAAGCGAGCCCCCATGCGCTACCGCCTGACCAATGACGACGCCCGCTTCCTCACCGGCCTGACGCTGCAGGTCGACGGCACTGCCGTGCGCGAGCTGCGCATCGGCGTCTCGCGCGTGCGCGAGCCCAAGGCCTGGCAGCACCTGGCCTGGCGCCTGGAGCGCGACGGGCCGCAGCTGCACGTCCATTTCGAGCGCCCCGACAACTGGGCCGTGGTCGGCATCGACCTGGTCTGCGAGGGCGGCGATCCACAGCCGCGCGCCCAGCTGCACGCACTCCAGCCCGAGGACGAGGCCAGCGTGCGCCAGCGCCTGGCCGGCGCCCGCATCGCCTTTCTCGGCACCGCGCGCAACTGCGGCGCCGCCTTCGCGCCGGCCATCGACAAGCTGTGCGCGCTCGGCGGCCTGTTCGCCCACCACGAGATCCACGTCTTCGAGAACGACTCGACCGACGCCACCGGCAGCCAGCTGGCCCAGTTCGCCCGCGACGGCCTGGTGCACGCGATGCAGGACCAGGGCGTGGACGCGGTGATGCCCCGGCGCACCGAGCGCCTGGCCTGGGCCCGCAACCGCCTGCTCGACCAGGTGCTGGCGCGCGGCCCCTGGGACTACATCGCCTGGGCCGACCTCGACGGCCTGGTCGGCGCACGCTTCAGCGAGGCCGGCTTTCTCAGCAACTTCGCGCTGGAGCCGGTGTGGGACGCGGTGTTCCCGCTGACCTGGCCGCTGTACTACGACATCTGGGCCCTGCGCGAGGACCACATCTGCCCCGGCGACTACGTGGCCGACGGCCGCCACACCCTCAATGCCGTGCTGGCCGAGGGCAAGGAGATCCATGCCGCCACCCAGATCCTGGCACCGCAGCGCGTCAAGGGCTGGGTGCCGGTGAAATCGGCCTTCGCCGGCTTCGGCCTGTACAAGGCCGGTGCCGCCCGCCTGGGCCGTTACGTCGGCCTCATCGACGGCGAGGAGGTGTGCGAGCACGTGCCCTACCACGCCCAGCTGGTGGCCGGCGGCGCCCGGCTCTGGCTGAACCCGCAGTGCCTGACCCACATCGTCTGAGCTCCCTTCCATCATGAGCGCCCTGACCCTCGTCACCCACGTCTACAACGACCAGGCCAATGTCGACACCCATGTCGCGCACTGGAAATCGTTTCCGCCGGCGCTGCGCCGGCACCTGAGTTTCCTCGTCATCGACGACCACTCGGACGAGCCGCTGCGCATCGACGCCGGTGAGCTGGACCTGCGCCTGGTGCGCGTGAGCGACGACATCGACTGGAACATGCCCGGCTGCCGCAACCTGGGCGCGCTGCTGTCGCGCACCGAGTGGATGCTGTACTTCGATGCCGACAACATCACCTCGGCCGACAACATCGCCCGCCTGGTGCAGGCGCTGCCCACGCTCGACGCCAGCCGCCTCTACGTGTTCCGCCGCACCCAGGACGGGCGGGACGTCGATCCCCACATCAACACCTACCTGATCACCCGCAGCGGCTTCTGGCAGGCCGGCGGCTACGACGAGGACTTCAGCGGCCACTACGGCTACGAGGACGTCGTCTTCCGCGCGATGTGGCGCCAGCACTGCGGCGGCGAGACCCTGCTCAGCGACATCGCCTTCGAGCAGATGCACTGGCGCACCCAGGGCCTGGACCGCGACACCACGCGCAACCAGGCGCTGGCGCAGTACAAGCTGGCGATCGGGTTGCCGAAGCCGCAGGGCTTCGTGCGGTTCCGGTGGGAGGCGGTGGCGGTCGCCGCCCCCGCCGCCGCTGCTTCCGCCCCGCCCGCGGCGGGTCCCGAGCGCTCCGCCGCGGCGGTGGCCACCGCATGACCCCCCCGGTGCGCCGGGTGCTGGCCCTGCACCGGGTCGATCTGGCCCCGGCGCAGCAGCTGGTCGCGCAGCTGGCCGCGGACCAGGGCGAGGCGCCGCTGCTGACGGTCTGTGATCCGGTGCTCCACCACCATGCGATCACCCAGGGCCTGACCGAGGTGCGGCTGCTGCCGCTGCCCGACGCCCGGATCGCCGTCGACGTGGCCGCGCGCGCCCATGCCGCCACCCGTCTGCTGCAGGCCGACTGCGACGCGCTGCTGGCGCCGGTGATCCCGGCAGCCGTCGGTTGCGGCTGGCTGTCGCACTGGCTGCGCCAGTTCCACACCACGGCCTACGGCTATGCGCGCATCGGCCAGCTGCTGGCCGAGCGGCTGGTCGGTGACACCGTGGCCCTGCTGATGCCCGACCAGCCGCACCGCTACGGCTACCACTCCTGCGTGCCGGCCCTCAAGGTGGCCGAGTCGTTGCGCGCGGCCGGTCAGGCCCCGCGCCTGTACCAGACGGCGCTGCAGCCGCCCGACGACATCCTGGTGCCCGACCTGAGGGCCTGGCCGGCCGCCGGCGACGAGGCGCCCCAGCTGCTGGTCCACCTGCCGACCTGCTTCTACGATGCGGCCCTGTTCGCGCGCGAGACCCAGGCCAGCGGCCTGCGGGCCCTGGTGCTGCCGGCGCCGCTGTTCGACGTGGAGCTGCCCGGCCTGCCGCGCCTGCCGCTGTGCCCGCCCGAGGCGCTGGACACGCTGCTGGACGCACCGCAGCGGGCCGCGCTGGAGGCCGTTTGCACCCGCCTGCTGCCCACGGTCGAGCGGGCGATGCGAGCGGCTCTGGGCCAGGAGGAGGCGGCCCGCAGCCAGGCCCGGGCCCTGGTCGATGCGGTGCGCCTGCAGGCCCGCTGCTATGCCGCCCTGCTCAAGGCGTTGGCCGGCCGGCCGCTGCCGCAGGCGCTGCTGCTGAGCAACCACGACGCGGGCCTGCACGGCGCCTGGCTGGCCTGGGCGCGCGAGCGCCGCGTGCCGGTGCTGTGCGTGCCGCACAGCAAGGTGCACAACCAGCGCCTGCCGGTGTCGGACCTGCCGGGCCTGCGCTGCCTGCACCACGGCCTGCAGGGCGGCGTTCCGGTCGATCTGGATGACAACCCGGTGGCCTGCGGCGTGCTGGACTATGCCGAGGACCTGGACTGGCCGGGCCGCGCGCCCGAGCGCCTGCGCACGCTGGGCCTGGTGCTCAACGGCCTGGCGGCCAACGCGATGTGCCTGGTCGACCTGCGCCACTACCTGCACGAGCTGCAGCGCCTGCGCGACTGGGCACGGCGCCAAGGGGTGGACTGCCGCATCCGCTGCCGGCCCAACGAGAGCATCGCCAGCGTGCTGGCCGCCGAGCTGGGCGTGCCGGTGCGCGAGCTGCTCGACGGCCAGGCCGGCAGCCTGGTCGACTTCGCCCGTGGCTGCGATCTGGTGATCGGCATCGACCAGCCGACCAGCGGCAGCGCCGAACTGCTGCGCGCCGGCATCCCGATGCTGCAGGCCCTGGTGCGGCCGCTGGCGCCCGAGGAATGGCGCATCGTCGATGCCGGTGTGGTGCCGCAGCTGCCGGTCGATGCCGTGCTGGCCCGACTGCAGGACTGGGCGGACACGCCGCTGGGCCTGTGGCAGCACGCCCAGGCCCAACGCCGGGCCTGGATGGACAGCCAGGCCGACGCGCGACCGCTGCGCCACTGGCTGGGCGCAGCCGTCGGGCGCTGACTCAGGCCTGCCGGCCTGGCGCCGGCTGCAGCAGCAGCGTGAAGTCACGCAGCCGCCCGCCCGGGCGGCTGGTGTCGTCCAGTTCGCACAGCGACCAGCCCAGGCGGGTGTACGGATGCGGCGCGGCCGGTTCGTGCGTGAGCATCGGCTGGGCGGCGC
The DNA here is from genome assembly GCF_038066575.1 of Pseudaquabacterium rugosum. NCBI lineage: Bacteria > Pseudomonadati > Pseudomonadota > Betaproteobacteria > Burkholderiales > Sphaerotilaceae > Pseudaquabacterium > Pseudaquabacterium rugosum. The sequence continues at coordinate 40,172 of NZ_JBBUTF010000004.1, forward strand.
AGCGTGCCGGATCCCAGCGCAGGTCCAGCAGCGGGCCCTGACTGTCGTGCAGACGCAGCTGGCCGGCACCACCGCCGAAACCCCCGCTGCTGGAGACCAGGGCCGAGACCGCCTGGCCATGGCGCACCGGCCGGTCGAGCGCCAGGCGCTCGGCCACCGGACCGCCCTGGGCGATCTCGATCGACAGCGGATGGCGGTGGGCATCGGGGCCCAGCGTCAGCTGGCCCACGCGCAGCGTGCCCAGCGGCCGGCTGACACCGTCGAAGCCATCGTGCAGCGCGAGGGCGCCGTCGTGCAGGCGCACGGCCACGCGCTTGTCCAGCGCGCCGTCGGCCAGGGGCAGGCGCGCGCCCAGCAGCAGCCAGCCCTGGTGCAGGGCCCAGCGGGGCTGCACCCGTTCCAGGTCGGTCAGGCGCTGGCGGCTGCCGGGCACCTCCATCAGCAGGCCACCGCTGTAGAAGTCGGCGGCCAGCGCGATGCCGTCGAAATGACCCTGCGGCAGGTTGACCAGCAGGGCCCGGCCGTCGTGGGCCGTCCAGGCCACCCGGTGCAGGGTCAGCCCGCGCCTCAGATCGAGCGTCAGGTCGAGTGCGGCGTGGGTGATGCGCAGGCGCTGTCCGTCGGCCTCCAGGCGGGTGGTGATCTCCTGGCCTGCGGACCGCAGCTGCAGCCGGCCGTCGGCGGGCAGGGGCTGCCAGTCCAGGCCGTCCGCGGCGACCTCGCCGAGTGATTCGAGGGCGCCGGGTCCGGCCGGATCGGCGGTGACGGGTTCAGCGGCGCTGCTGGCGGTCAGGGCCTGTTCCAGCCGCTGCAGCGCCTGTTGCCAGCGGCCGTCGGTGATGTGGGTGCGCAGGTCGCTGGCCCACAGCTCGCACAGCAGCGCCCAGTCGGGCGTGTCGCCGGCGCCGGCCTGTCGCATCAACTGACGGGTCAGTTGATGGCACTGGCTGTTGAGCCACAGATCGTCGCGGCCGGTCACGCTCCAGCGGTTGAGGTTGTACTTGGCCTGCTTCTTCACCGGGACCGGATGGGCGATCGAGCCCAGCGGCGACGGGCGTGCCGGGCGTGTGGCCTGATCGATCCGCAGGGCCTGCGACGGCAGCCGCCACTGCAGACCCCGCTCGTCGCGCAGGCGCCGGCACAGGGTGGCCAGGCGCTGCCATTCGCCGTCGGCCGGTGCGGTCTCGGTGTGGAAGCGCCCCGGGCGGAAGTCGAACACCTCGGCGTCGTTGCAGTAGATCGGCAGCGGCAGGCCGTCGTGGCCGGCCCGGTGCTCGACATAGGCCAGGTACTCGTCGGCCGGCCGGTCACCATGCACCGCCCGCTGCAGGTTCTGGAACAGGTTGGAGTCGGTCCACAGCACCGGCAGCTGGCGCCCGTCCGGGCCGAGCGCGGCGGTGGGCAGCGCTCGCATCGGCTGGCCGTGCAGATCCTGCGCCAGGCGGATGTTGTCGCGGTCCATCAGCAGGCCCTGGTAGCCGGCATCGGCGTACACGCCCACCAGGCTGTCGGCCCAGGCCATCTCGTTGACCAGCGCCAGCTGCGGCGCCACGCCCAGATGGTGCACGCAGGCCTCGCGGCCCAGGCGCTGGTTGTGGCGGTTGACCTCGGCCGGTGCCAAGGGGCCGATCAGCTGGGTCCAGCCGCTGCCGATCAGCTCGATGCGGCCGGCGGCCAGCAGGGCGGCGCAGCGGCGGATCCAGGCCGGGTCCAGCTCGGCGATGCGTGCCAGCGTCCAGCCGCTGAGCTCGACGCCCACCGGCAGGTCGTGGTGTTCCGCCAGATCCAGCAGCGGGTGGTAGCAGCGGGCGATGACCTCGGGTCGGCGCTCGGGCGCCACCGACGAGAAGGCCAGGTTCAGATGGAAGAAGAGGAAGGCGTCGCGCATCGCAGTCGGCCCGCTGGGCCCGGTGTCAGGCGGCCGGGGCCGCGTTGGTCGTCGGGAAGGACAGGGCGGCCAGGCAGCCGGCCAGCCGTGCACCGCCACCGCCCACGCCGCGGCCGCGGGCCTGCCGGGCGAGGCGGGCCGATGCCACCGGATCGTCCAGCAGCGTGGCCAGACGGGTGGTGGCCGTCCGGGCATCGGCGGCCACGGCGAGCAGGCCGGTGGCGGCCAGCTCGGCCAGCTCGGACCGGTCCTTGTCGCCATAGGGGGAGAACACCACGGTCGGCACACCGTGCTGCAGCAGTTCGAAGGCGCTGACGCCGAAGACGGTCACCGCATGGCTGCAGCGCTGCATCAGCGGACCCAGGCCTGCAGGTGCGTCGTGCCAGTGCCAGTCGCAGCGGGTCGGGCCGTGCGGGACGCAGGGCGCGCTGGCCCAGGGCCCCCGCACCCAGTGCAGCCGGCTGCCGGCCGGCAGCGTCGCGTCCAGCAGCGTCGGCCAGTGGGCACCGAGTCCGGTGGCGTCGCTGCCGCCGGTCAGCACCAGGACCTCCGGGCGCGCCGGAGGCTGCCAGACGGCCGGCGGCGCATCGAGCGGGGGCAGCAGCAGGCAGTCCCAACCCCAGATCACCGGAGCCGTGCCCGACGCGCCGTCCAGCCAGGGGGGCTGGCGGAAGCTGGGCATGAAGATGCCGTCCAGGTGCGGGTGCAGGGTGGCCGGGCCGTCGATGCCGATGCACGGCACACCGTGGCGGCGCCAGCGGTCCAGCGCCGGGGCCAGGCCTGCGGGCAGGGCGCCCGCGGCCAGGTCCAGCAGCAGTGCGTCAGGCCGTGATGTGCCGTCCACCGGGTCCGACAGCCGGGCATCGATGGCCGCGACCAGCTCAGCCCCGGTCGGCAGCAGCGTCCAGGGCGGATCGTCGGCCCGGCGGTCGGCGCCCCCGTGCACCAGCAAGCGCGGCGTCAGGCCGGCGGCCGTCAGGGCCTGCGCGGCGACCCGCATGCGGCTCAGATGACCCAGGCCGATGCCGGGGCCGGTCTGGCAGACCAGCAGCGGATGCTGCGGGCCACCGCGGCGCGGCGCGGGGCGTCCGGCCTGCACCACGGCGTCAGGCCGCGGCGCGCCAGGTCTGGCGCAGCTGCTTGAACGGCCGCAGGCCGTCGCTGGGATCGGCCCGCCACAGGCGGTCCGGCAGCTCGGAGGGCACCGGCACCTTCACGCCGTCGCCATCGGCCCCCAGACCGTGGCGCACGTCGCGGATCACCGCACCGATCTGCGCCGGCAGCCAGCAGTGGCCGGCCGCGTACTCCTCACCCTGGCCGTCGAGGTCGAGGTGGAACTCGATCACCGGTGCGCCCCAGCGGTGGATGGCACGCTGGATCACGCCGGGCTCGACGGTGTGGTCCGACCAGCCGACCTCGCAGCCGGTGGCCTCGCGCAGCGTGGCGATGGCGGCCAGATTGGCTTCGCCGTAGGGCGTCGGGTAGGCCGAGGTGCAGTGCAGCAGCGTGGGCCGTGCACAGCCGTGATCCTTGAGCACCTGCACCGCATGCCCGATCTCGTCGAGCGTGGCCATGCCGGTGGACAGCACCACCGGCTTGCCGGTGGCGGCACAGGCGGCCAGCAGCGCGTCCCACAGCAGCTCGTAGCTGGCGATCTTGTAGAAGTCCACGTGCGGGGCGAGCTCGTCGACGGCGTCCAGATAGAACGGGGTGCACGAGAACTGCACGCCACGGTCGCGGCAGCGCGCGGCGATCTCGGGCAGGAAGGACAGCGGCAATTCCCACTCACGGCGGCGGCGGTGGCGCTCGGACTGCGCCAGGATCTCCGGCGCGAACAGCGCGTCGATGCGGAAGAGCTGGAACTTCACCGCCTGGCAGCCGGCCTCGGCGGCCTGGTCGACGAACTGCAGGCAGCGGCCGAGGTCACGGCTGTGGTTGCTCGAGACTTCGGCGATGAAGAGCGGGTCCATGGTGTCGGTGCGGGCGATGGGTTCAGGGAGGCGGTACGGGGCCTGACGGCTCAGATCAGGTGCAGGCGATCGCCTTCGCGGACGATGGACACCACGGCGCTGTCGCGTGCCAGGCTGCGGTCGGCGGCCTCCAGGATGGCCGTCACGTGCTCGCTCTCGGCCAGCGTGGGCAGGTGCAGGTCATCGGCCGCGCCCCGGCCGGCGGCGGCCAGATCGACGAAGTGGGCCACGCTCTGGTAGCCGTACTTGGTCGTCAGGTTCCAGCCGCCCAGCAGGCTGCGCGAGAGGTTGAAGAAGTGCGGGTTCGGCGCCTGCGGGCCGCTGGCCTCCAGCACCTTGCGCGTGCCGCGCAGGCGCTGGTCCGAGAAGACGTGGCCGTTCTCGGTCAGCAGGTGCATCTGCTGGTAGGTCATCGACTCGGTGCGGCCCGGATCGGCCCAGCCGGCGATGTGGTGGCTGGCGAAGACGTGGCCGTCGGCCGCACGCCAGCGGATCTGGGTCTGGATGGTGTCGGCCACCGCCAGGCCCCAGGCTTCGCGGATGTGGCCGAACTGCTGGGTGGCTCGCACGTCCAGCGGCACGGCACCCGTCAGGAAGCCGGTCATGTGGATGTAGTGCGAGCCCAGGTAGTGGTTGATGTTGCAGCGCGGGTTGGCGCGCAGCCAGCGCTCGTAGATGCGGATCATGTCGCGGCGCTGGCTCATCAGCGACGAGACGTGGTGCACCCGGCCGTAGGCCTGCTGGCGCAGGTCATCGAGCAGCAGCAGATTGGCCTCGTCGAACACCTTGTGGTAGTCGATCATGCCCAGCAGGCCGGCGGGCATGGCCTCGCGCACCCGGTAGTAGTCGTCCAGCGTGGTGACCGCGGGCTTGACGATCAGGAAGGGGATGCCGCGTTGCGCGCAGGCCAGCATGGCCTCGGCATGCAGGGCATCCGGCAGGGCGATCAGCGCGGCACACGGTTGTGGCAGCGTGTCGAGTGCCCGGAGCCAGGCCTGCGGATCGTGCTGGCCGGGGCCGGGGAAGGCCTCGAAGCGTGGGTCGATGCCCGGGTCCTGCGCCCAGTGCCCGATGCGGGCCTGGATGTCCTGCAGCTTGTCGCCGTCCTGGCCGCAGACCGCGATGCGCCCGACCTTGCCCTGGGCGCGCAGGAACAGCGCGCTGGGCAGCAGCACGCCGGTGTCCTTGTCGGTGGGGGTGCGGCCCGACAGCGCGGTCTGGCCGGTGGCGTAGTGGCCGCTGCCGATCAGCACCAGGTTCAGCGGCGGGGCATCGGGCGCAGGGCGGAAGGCGGGCGTGTTCATGCGGGGCTGACCTCGGTGTGGATGGCGGCGATGGCGGCCTCGGCGCGGGCGATGGCCGCCTCGCGCGTCGGTGCGGTGCAGATCACCTGGGCATGGCGTTGCGCGTGGTGTTGCGCCTTGTCCAGCCGGGTGCCGGGCGCCGGAAAGAAATGGTTGAAGCGCTGCACGCCGGGCATGCCGGCCACGGCGTCGAGGCCGTCGGCATGGCGGAAGATGCCGGGACCGCGCGGGATCCAGTAGCGCTGCGCGCAGCCCAGCTGGCGGGTCGGTGTCAGGGCGTCCAGATCGGGCGTCAGGCCGAGCGCCATCTGCATCAGCGGGCGCAGCGCGTTGACACCGGTGGCCGCCGGGATGCTGCCGGCGCCGAACCAGCCACCCGAGGTGCGGCAGGCCATCTCGATGATGTGCGGCACGCCGTCGTGGATCAGGATGTCGCCCTTGGCCGCACCGAAGTCGATGCCGAGGGCGGCCACCGTGCGCTCGACCAGGGCGTGCACCGCCTGCTGCTGCGCGGCCGGCAGGGTGCTGGGGAAGTCGATGCCGTCCTCGATGAAGTACGGGGCCCAGAACGCGGGCTCGGCGTAATGGCGGTCGGCGAAGGCGAAGGTGTGGACGCGGCCCTGCCAGACCACCGACTCGGTCGAGATCTGCGGGCCCTGCAGCACGCGCTCGATCAGCACCTCGGCGCTGCGGCTGTGCTGCATGGCCTCGTCGTAGGCGATCCGCAGCGCGGCCTCGTCGTGCACCACCTGCACGCCGCGCGAGCCGGCGTTGTCCACCGGCTTGAGCACCAGCGGAAAGCCGAAGCGGCGGGCGGTCTCGACCAGTGCCTGGCGGTTGTCGACAGCGGCGAAGTCGGCCACCGGGATGCCGGCGGCGCGCAGCGCGGCGATGCGGGTGGCCTTGTGCGTGCAGCGGTGGGCGGTGGCCGGCGCCAGGCCGGGCAGGCCGAGCGCGCGGGCGACCTCGGCCACCACCTCGGGGATCTCGACGGCGTGGCAGAACACGCCTTGCACCTGCTCGGCGCGACCGATCCCGACCAGCGCCGCCACGTCGCGGATGTCGGCCACATGGCCCGCGTCGGCCAGGGCCAGGCCGGGCGCCTGCGCGCTGCCGTCGACGGCGACGGTGCGCCAGCCCTGGCTGCGGGCCTCGTCGATGGCGATGCACTGCTCCTGGCCGGCGCCGAGCAGCAGGATGGTGGGACGGTTCATGGACGGGGACTCCGCAGGATGATCGTTCGGTGAGCGGCTGGCCCCGGCGTCAGTCGCCGCTGCGCCGGGCATACAGCAGGATCTCGCGCCCCATGCCGAGGCCGGCGAACGCGCGCCGCATGCCGGCCAGCAGCTGGCGGCCCTCGGCGCCGGCGCCGTGCAGGTTGCGCTCCAGCGTCTTGCGCCAGCCGTGGGCCTGGCGGCCCTTGGCGTCGTCGCCGATGTAGTGGTGGCCCATCAGCAGGAAGAGGTCGATCGGGAAGGTGGTCTCCTGATGCTCGACGGTGTAGCCGCAGCGCGAGACCAGCGCGGCCAGCGAGGCCGCGTCGAAGTAGTTCAGGTGGTGCGGCGGCGCCACCCACCACGGCGCCACGCCCAGGTGGCGGTGGACGATGCGCTGCACCGGGTTGTCGTCGTTGGGCACCACCAGCACCAGCAGGCCGTCGGGTGCCAGCAGGTCGTGGGCCAGGCGCAGCATGGCGGCCGGATCGCTCAGGTGCTCCAGCACCTCGCCCAGGTGCACCACGTCATGGCGGCCGAGCGTGGGTGCGCTGTCGGCATCCAGGAAGCCGTTGACCACGTCCAGGCCCAGTTGCTCGCGGCTGTGGCGGGCGGCCTGTGTCGAGGGCTCGATGCCGCGCACGCTCCAGCCGCGGTCGCGGCCACTGGCCAGGAACAGGCCCGGGCCGGAGCCGACGTCCAGCAGCCGGCGGCGCGTGGCCGGCAGCGCGGCCTCCAGCCACTCATAACGCTCGGTGTAGACGCACTCCCACCAGTCGCGGTCCTCGAGGTAACGCTCGATGTAGAGCGGCTTCTCGGTGCGGTAGTAGTCGTGGGCGTAGACCTCGGCCAGCGCCTGCGGCGTGGGCAGCGGCAGCACGTGGCGGAAGCCACAGTGCGCGCAGTCGACGACGTCGAAGCCCTGCACGCGGTGCAGCACCGCGCCGGCATGGGTGCAGCCGGCGGCGTCGGTCCAGCTCGCCTGCGGCGGCAGGTCGCTCAGGTCGCTCATCGTGCTCACTCCCGCGTCAGGCGCTGGAAGCCGCTGTGGTGTGGCGGGGTGCTCAGCAGGTCGGCCGGGCTGAGGCCGGCCAGCAGGCCGAAGACCTCGTCGCAGGCCGTGGCGTACTGGTCGAGGTCGGCATCGGCGTGGGCCAGCGAGGCCTTGAACTGGCGGAAGCCCAGGATGCCCCGGCGCAGCATCTCGATCGTGAAGCGCGTGTTCAGCGCCACCGCCTGCGGGTGGTCGAAGCCGAAGGCCGCCAGCGTGGGCAGGCCGCTGATGCGGATCGTCAGGCCGGCGCGCGCTGCGGCGTCAAGCCAGATGCGCTGGCAGCGCTGGCCGAGGGCGATCAGGCGCGTCTCGGCCTGCTCGCGGCGGTACTTGCGCAGCGTGGCCAGCGCCGCGGTGGGGCCCACGCGGTCGGTCCAGTTGGTGCTGCTGATGAAGGTGGTCTGCGCGGCCTGCATCACCGTCTCGGTGCCCAGCACCGTGGCCATCGCGTAGCCGTTGGCCATGCTCTTGGCGAAGACCGCGATGTCGGGGTGAATGCCGTAGCGGCGGTGGATGCCGCCGGCGCACATGCGGAAGCCCGAGGTGATCTCGTCGAAGACCAGCACCGCGCCGAGTTCGCTGGCCGTCTCGCGCAGCGCGCGCAGGTACTGGTCGGGCGCGTCCTCGCCGCGGGCCGGCTCGATCACGATGGCGGCGATGCGGTCCTCGCGGCCACGCACGGCCGCGCGCAGCGATTCGATGTCGTTGACCTGGAAGGGGATGGCCGTGCCGGCCAGGCCGCGCGGTACGCCGGCGGGCTGCAGGCCGGCCATCAGCTGGCCGTCGAGCGCGTCGGTCTCGCCCAGGTTGGCGGCCAGGTACCAGTCGTTCCAGCCGTGGTAGCCGGAGAACAGCACCACGTCGCGCCGGGTGTGGGCGCGGGCGATGCGCACGGCCATGCCCATCGCCTCGCCGCCGCTGCGCGCGTAGCGCACCATGCCGAACCAGGGGTGCAGCTCGATCAGCGCCTCGGCCAGTGCCACCTCCTCGGGGCAGTTCAGCGAGGCGTTGACGCCGCCGCGGATGGCGGCGACCACCGCGTCATCCACCTCGTCGTCGGCATAACCGAGGATGCAGGCGCCCACCGCCATGATCGACATGTCGAGGTACTCGCGGCCGTCGAGGTCCCAGACGCGGGCGCCCTTGGCGCGGCTGTAGTAGGCCGGCCAGACCTCGGGCGCGAACATCTCCGGCCGCTTGGACAGCAGCTGGGTGCCGCCGGGAATCAGGCCGCGGGCGCGGCGGTAGAGCGCCGGGCCCTGGCCCTGGATCAGCGCGTCGAGTGAGTGCATGTCGGTCGGGCTCCGGATGGGGGTGTGCGGATCGGGCGTGTGCGGCGGCCGGGCTCAGGCGGCCGGCCGCACGGCCTGCGCGTCCTCGGCCAGCGACTTCAGGTAGCCGGCGTTGCGCACGATGTCGGTGTTCAGCTGCATCAGCTGCGGCTCGCGCGCCAGCAGGGCCAGCACCTCGCCGGCGCCGAAGGGCGGTGCATCGGGGCCGCGGTCCAGGCGCTCGAAGACCTGCTGCAGGAACAGGTGGTCGCGCGGTTCGTCCAGCGTCCAGCGGTGGTGGGCCAGGCCGCGGAACTTGTGCAGGCCGCCGTTGCGGAAGAGCTGCGGCTGGTGCTCGATGTAGGGGCCGACGTGCTCGCGCTGCGAGGGCAGCGTGGCCTCGCGCCAGGCGCGCGCCAGGGCGCGGGCGGCGAACACGGTGCAATCCAGGCCGTCGGGGAATTCGCCGGCCAGACCGTAGAAGTCATGGTCATCCGCGTGGAAGCCGCGGACCACCTCGTCGACGAGGGCCGGATCGATCGCCGGGCAGTCGGCGGTGATGCGCACCACCGCGTCGGCACCGAGCGTGGTGGCGGCCTGGTGGTAGCGGTCGAGCACGTCGTGCAGGCTGCCGCGCACGCAACGCACGCCGGCCTGCGCGCACCAGCGCTCGATCGGATCGTCGCTGGCGTCGGTCGAGGTGGCCACGGCGATGCCGTCGAGCGTGCGGCAGTGGCGCAGGCGCTCGACCACGTGGGCCAGCACCGGGCGTCCGGCCAGCGGCATCAGCACCTTGCCCGGCAGGCGGGTGGAGCTCATGCGGGCCTGGATGATGGCGACGGTGTTCATGCGGGCATTCCGGCTGGGAAGGCCGGGCCCGGAGGCACGACCGATGCAGCCCAGTATGGGCGGCCGACCGTGACGGAATGCGCGGGAAAAGGGCGGGGGTGGCGCCGTTGTTCGGGGCATCGCCCGCGGCCTGCGGCCTGCGGCGGGCCGGTCCGTCCGGTCCGCCCACGCGGGCCCGGGGATCGGCGCGCGCCGCGCGCGCCTTCAGCCGGCCGGTGGCCAGCGTCGCGGATCGATGGCCGCCGGCTCGTCGCAGGCCAGCGCCGGCACGTGTTGCGGCCGGGCGGCGCGCCAGGCGCGCTGCAGCGCCTGCCACTGCGCGAGGCTCTCGACGCCGACCAGGCAGGCGGCCACGCCGGGCAGGGCCTGCACCGCGGCGAAGGCCAGCCGGGCGGCGGTGTCCTCCGTCGTCCTGTCCGTGGCCACCGGCGGCTGGCCGGCGCACCAGTCGGCCCAGCGCGCCAGTGCTGAGGTGGCCGCCGGTACCCGGGCGGCACCGCGGCCGGGCGCCAGCAGCAGGCCCTGCAGCAGCGCGGAGCGCACGTGCAGCGTCAGGCCCTGCAGGCCGGCGGCGCGCTGCGGATCGGCCAGCACGCGGGCCAGCCGCTGATCCAGCGCATTGGCCGGCAGTTGCGCCCAGTGCAGGCCGTGGCGTCGGTGCAGCGCGATCAGCTCGTCCGGTCCGTAGGCCGAGACGCCCAGGCGCAGCGGTCGGCCATCGGCCGGCACCGCATGCTGCGCGGCGGTCTCGCAGGCGGCGGCCCACAGCCGGTCGCCGTCCGGCCCGGCCAGATCCTCGACCCGGTGGAACAGCAGCGCGTGCAGGCGCGGGCCCAGCCGCTCGCAGGCCTGGCGCACGCCGTCGCGCACGCAGGCTTCGCGTTGTTGCGCGGTGGCGGTGTCGGCCGCCGGCAGCGGCGCCAGCTTGCTGACGATGGCGAACGGATGCGGGCCGCACAGGCCGGCCAGGCGGGACTCGATGTCGCCGTAGGCGGCAGCCGTGTCCAGCCAGCGCACGCCGTCGTCCCAGGCGGCCGCCAGGATGGCGCGTACCTCGTCGGGTGCCACCATCCGGCCCTGGCCGACGGCGCCGTAGGCGAGGCCGAACTGCACGGTGCCGAGGGCCAGCTGGCAGCCCTGCGGTGTCGTGCCCGCGGGTGTGGTGGTGGCCAGGCTCACCGGCCGCTCTCCAGCGCCGTGCGCAGCACGTCCACCACGCGGTCCTGCTGCGCCGCCGTCAGCCCCGGAAACAGCGGCAGCGACAGCGCCTGCGCATACCAGGCCTCGGCCGCCGGAAAGTCGCCGGGCGCGAAGCCGCGCGCGCGCCACCAGGGCTGCAGGTGGATCGGGATGTAGTGGACGTTGACGCCGATGCCGGCCCTGCGCAGCGCGCGGTAGACCTCGGCGCGCGGCGGGGCGTCGGCGTCCAGCGCCACCGCGTACAGGTGCCAGGCGCAACCACGGTCGGCCAGGCGGGGCGGGCGGCGCAGCGGCAGGCCGTCCAGCCGCGCGTCATAGCGGTCGGCCTGTGCGCAGCGGTCGGCGTGCATGGCCGGCAGGCGCTGCAGCTGGCTCAGGCCCAGCGCCGCCTGCATCTCGGTCAGCCGCAGGTTGTGGCCGAGGGCCTGTTGTTCGTAGACCCAGGGCTCGGCCGGCAGCTGCTGCAGCCGCTGCGGTTCACGCTCGACGCCGTGGCTGCGCAGCAGGCGCAACTGGCGGGCCAGTTCAGGGTCCTGGGTGACGACCATGCCGCCCTCGCCGCAGGTGATCACCTTGACGGCATGGAAGCTGAACACCGTGGCATCGGCCCATTCGGCACCCACCGGTGCGCCCAGGTAGTCGGCGCCGGTGGCGTGCGAGGCATCGGCCAGGATGCGGAATCCGTGGCGATCGGCGAGCGCGCGCATCTCGCGCAGGTCGGCCGGCAGGCCGGCGAAGTGCACGGGGATCAGCAGATCGGGCAGCGTGCCTTCGCGCGCCGCGCGCGCCAGCTTGTCGGCCAGCGCCGGCACGCCCAGGTTGCGGGTGTGCGGATCGATGTCGACGAAGTCCACCGTCGCGCCACAGTAGGCGGCGGCATTGGCCGAGGCCAGGAAGCTGTTGGGCGAGGTCCAGACCCGGCGGCCGGGCCCGATGCCGAGGGCCAGGCAGGCCAGGTGCAGCGCGGCCGTCGCGTTGGTGACGGCCACCGCGTGGGCCACGCCGTGGGCCTGGGCGAAGGCGGCCTCGAAGGCCGGCACCACCGCGCCCTGGGTCAGGAAGTCCGAGCGCAGCACCGCCACCACGGCGGCGATGTCGTCCTCGCTGACCTGCTGGCGGCTGTAGGGCAGGGTGACCGGCGGCAGGGCGGGTGCAGCCATCGCGCCGACCTCAGCAGGCCGCGCCATGGCTGGCATGGGTGTCCAGCAGGTCCTTCAGCTGGCTCACGCTCAGGAAGTCGGGGTTGTCGCCGCTGTTGTAGCTGAAGCCCTGCGGCACGCGCTGGGCGCCGGTGGCCGCGCAGTAGTCGTCGATGCCGTAGGCCGAGCCCACGCCGCCCGCCGGCAGGATCGCGTAGTAACGGCCGAGATCGACGGTGTTCGGGCTGTCGGAGGCGGTGATCATCTCCTCGTGCAGCTTCTCGCCCGGGCGGATGCCGACGATGTCCTGCCGGCAGTCCGGGGCGACCGCGCTGGCCACGTCGGTGATGCGGTAGGACGGCAGCTTGGGCACGAGGATCTCGCCGCCCCAGGCGTGCTCCAGCGCCCACAGCACCATCTCCACCCCGCCGCGCAGCGGGATGTTGAAGCGGGTCATGCGCGGATCGGTGATCGGCAGCGTGCCGCTGGCCGCCCGCTCCTGGAAATAGGGGATGACCGAGCCGCGGCTGCACATCACGTTGCCGTAGCGCACCACGCTGAGCTTGATCGGCCGCGCGCCGCGGATGTTGTTGGCGGCGACGAACAGCTTGTCCGAGCACAGCTTGGTCGCGCCGTAGAGGTTGACCGGCGCGGCCGCCTTGTCGGTCGACAGCGCCACCACCTTCTGCACCCCGGCATCGAAGGCGGCCTCGATCACGTTCTGTGCACCGAGGATGTTGGTCTTGATGCACTCGAAGGGGTTGTACTCGGCCGCCGGCACCTGCTTGAGCGCGGCTGCGTGGATCACGATGTCCACGCCTTCCATCGCGCGCTGCACGCGCTGCGCGTCCCGCACGTCGCCGAGGAAGAAGCGCAGCTGCGGGTAGTCCTTGGCCGGATAGGCCTGGGCCAGCTCGTACTGCTTGAGCTCGTCGCGCGAGAACACCACCAGCCGGCGCACCTGCGGCCAGCGGGTGAGCACGGTGTGGATGAAGGCCTTGCCGAAGGAGCCGGTGGCGCCGGTGACGAGGATGGACGTGCCGTTGAGCATGGTGCGGGCCTGGTGCGAGCTGCGTGGACCTGGGGCCCGGGCCGCGGCCCGGGTCTGTCTGTCCGCACTGTCGACCAGAGCGACCGTCACCGATCGCGGGAACAGGGCCGCCGGGCGGCGCCTGTTCCCCTCCACACTCAGATCAGCGGGTTCTGCGACTGTGCCTTCAGCAGTTCCTCGTCCAGGCTGGTCGTCGGGCGCTGGACGGCGGCGGTGGTCACCGAGACCGTGCCGCTGCTGCCCTCGGGCGGCGTGCCGCTGCCGTCGAGCAGGGCCGGCGCGTCGGCCAGCAGGTCGGCGATCTGCGGCGGCACCGCCTCGCCCTGGCGGAACCACACGTCGGCGGCGGCATGGGTCGTGCCGTCGGTGGCCGTGTAGCTGCCGGTCAGGCCGAGCTGGTTGCCGTTGTCGCGTGCCGTCGAGCTCACCGCGTCGAGGTTGATCGCGGCCACGCCCATCTCGATCAGGCCGTGCAGCTCGCCCGCATCGGTGATGCCGTCGCTGTTGGCGTCGACCCAGACCTGCAGGTCCTGGTAGGCGCTGTCCTTGGCATCGATGCGGCCGTCGTGGTTGCCGTCGAGTTCGGCCAGCGCCTGGTAGCCATCCTTGGCGGTGGAGCCGTCGGCCAGCTTCGTCGCCGAGCCGAACAGTTCCGTGCCGTTCTCGATCTTGCCGTCGGCGTTCAGGTCGCGCACCAGCAGACCGTCGGTGGCACTGACCCAGCCGGTCTTGCGCACCTCGCCGTCGGCATTGACGTCGAAGGCCACGCCGCTGCCCACCGACAGCGTCGAGACGCCGTTGCCGTCCAGGTCCAGCACGATCGGGGAGACCGGCATCACGGCCAGTTCCTCGGTCGAGAAGGCCGCGGACTTGCTGGCCGTCAGGTAGTCGGCCTGTTCCATCGACAGCCCGGCCAGATCCTGCGTCTCGATCACGCCCAGCAAGGTGTTGGTCATGCCCGAGAGCTGGTTGGTGGCCAGCTGCTGGATCTGCTCGCCGGTCATCGCGACGATGTCCTGCGTGCCCATCCAGTTCAGCTGCTCGGTCGACAGCGCGGCCACCTGCTCGTTGCTGAGGTTGGCGATGTCACCCGAATCCAGGCCGACGATCTGCGCCTGGCTGAGCGCGCGGATCTGGGCGGTGCTGAACTCCTGCAGGTCGTTGCGGCCGAGGGCGGCCAGATCGGCCGTCTCGATGGCCCGCACCTGCGAGGTCGACAGCCCCTGGATCTGGTCGTTGGACAGCGCGGTCAGCTGGGCCGAGTCGAGGGCTGCCACGTCCTCGGTGCCGAAGGCGCGCAGCTGGGCCGTCGACAGGGCCTGCAGATCCGAGTTGGTCATCTTGCCGACCTGCTCGGAGGTGATGGCCGCGATCTGGGCGGTGGCCAGGGCCTGGAACTGCACGTCGGTCAGCGTGTTCAGGTCCGCCGTGTCCATCTTGGCGATCTGCTCGGTCGTCAGGCCCGGCAGCTGGCCGTCGGACAGGCCCTGCAGCTGGTTCACGCTCAGCGCACCGATCTGCTCGGTGGTCATCGCGCCGATCTGCACGCTGGTCATCTCGGCCAGGCGGTTGACCGACAGGCCGGGCAGGTCCACCGTCTCGATGGAGCGCACCTGCTCGGTGCTGAAGGCCGCCAGCTGCTCACCCGACAGGGCGGCCAGATCGGAGGACTCCAGCGCCACGATGTCGGCCAGGTCCAGCGCCCGGATCTGGGCGGTGGTGAAGGCCGCCAGGTCGGTGGTCTCCAGCGCGGCGACCTGTGCCGAGGTCATCGCCTTGATCTGGGCCGTGTTCAGCGCCTGGAACTGGGTGTTGGTCAGCGCATTGAGGTCCGCGGTGTCGAGGTTGACGATCTGCAGCGTGGTGATGCCGGCCAGCTGGGCCTCCGACAGCGCCCGGATCTGGTCACTGCCCAGCGCACCGAACTGCACCGTCGACAGCGCGCTGATCTGGGTGCTGGTCAGCTCGACCAGACGGGCCGGCAGGATGGCCGCCACGTCCTGGCTCTCGATCGAGCGCACCTGGGCCGTCGACAGGGCGGACAGCTGTTCGCCGGTCAGGGCCCGGATGGTCTCGGACTCCATCGCCACCAGGTCCCGCGTCTCGATGGCGCGGATCTGCTGGGTCGACAGGCCCACCAGGTCGGCGCTCTCGATCTTGGAGAACTGCAGCGTGGTCAGGTTGGCGATCTGCTCGGTGGACATCGCCAGGAACTGCGAGGCCCGCAGCGCGTTGAGATCCGCCGTGTCGAGCGCGGCCAGCTGCGTGGTGCTGAGGGCGAGCACCTGCTCGTCGGACAGCGCCTGCAGCTGCTCGCTGCTGAGCGCGCCCAGCTGGGCGGTGGTCAGGGCCCGCACCTGGAGCGTGGCCAGCGAGGCCATCTCACCGACGCTGATGCCGCCCAGGTCCTGCGTCTCGATGGCGCGGATCTGCTCGGTGGTCAGGCCCGAGAGCTGGTCACCGGTCAGGGCCGCGATGTCGGCCGAGTCCATGGCCGCGATCGAGCGGGTCTCGATCGCCCGCAGTTGCGTCGTCGACAGGGCGGCCAGGTCGGTCGATTCCAGCGCGGACAGCTGCACCGAGCTCAGGGCGCCGATCTGCTCGCTGCCCATGGCCTGGAACTGCGTCTGCGTCAGCATGTTCAGGTCGGCCGTGTCCAGGCTGCGCAGCTGCTGCGTGGTCAGCGCACGGATCTGCTGCTCGGTCAGCGCCTGCAGCTGGTCGGTGGCCAGGGCGGCGAGCTGGGCCGTGGTCATCGCCGGCACATCGGCGCTGCTTAGGCTGGCCAGCTTGATGGCGGCGATGGCGGTGATGTCCTGGGTCTCGATGGCCCGCACCTGCTCGCTGCTGAGGGCCTCGATCTGCTCGGCCGTCAGCACGCCGACGTCGGCGGAGTCGAGGGCGACGATGTCACGCGTCTCCATCGCCCGCACCTGCTGCGTGGTCAGGTTCATCAGGTCCGCACTCTGCATGTTGGCGAACTGCAGCGTGGTCATGGCCACGATCTGCTCGGTCGTCAGCTGGCGGAACTGGCTGTCGGTCAGCGCGTTGAGCGTCTCGCTCGACATCGAGGCGATCTGCTGCGTGGTCAGCGCCCGCACCTGGGCCTCGCTGAGCGCGCCGATCTGGTCGGTGCCCAGTGCCGAGACCTGCAGCGTGGTCAGCGCCGCGACCTGCAGCGTCGACAGCTCGGTCATGCGGCTGGCGCCGATGCCCGGCAGGTCGTTGGTCTCGATGGCCCGGATCTGCTCGGTGGCGAGGGCGACCAGCTGGTCACCGCTGAGGGCGGCCAGGTCGGCCGAGTCCATGGCCGCGATGTCACGCGTCTCGAAGGCCCGGATCTGCTGGGTCGTCAGCGCCTGCAGGAAGGCGTTGTTCAGGTTCGAGACCTGCAGCGTGGTCAGCGCCGCGATGTCGTCGGTGCCCAGGTGGCGGATCTGGTCCTCCGTCATCTGGTTCAGGTCGGCGGTGTCGAGCGCGGCGGTCGCGGCCGTGCTGATGGCCGCGAGCTGGGCGGTGCTCAGCGCCTGCAGCTGGTCACTGCTCAGGGCCAGCAGCTGGGCCGAGGTCAGCGCGGCCATCGCGGCCGTGCCCAGGCCGGACAGGGCCGAGACCTGGATGCCCTTGACGTCCTCGGTCTCGATGGCCCGCACCTGGGCCGTGCTCAGCGCGGCGATCTGGTCCTGGCTCAGCGCGCGGATGTCGGCCGAGTCCATGGCCGCGATGTCGCGGGTCTCGATGGCGCGGATCTGGGCCGTGGTCAGCGCGGCCAGGTCGGCGCTGTCCATCGCGCTGATCTGCAGCGTGGTCAGGGCGACGATCTGCTCGGTCGACAGGCCCTTGATCAGCTCCTCGTTCAGCGCGTTGAGGTCGGCGGTGTCGAGCGCGGCGATCTGGCGGCTGGTCAGCGCCCGCAGCTGGGCGGTCGACAGCGCGGTGAGGTCGGCGCTGTCGATGGCGGCGATCTGGCGCGTGCTCAGCGCGGCGATCTGGTCGGTGCCCAGGCCGGCGAACTGTTCACCGGTCAGGGTGTTCAGGTCGGCGGTGTCCAGCGTGCTGATCTGCAGCGTGCTCAGGCCACGCAGCTGGGCGGTCGACAGGGCGACCAGCTGATCGGTGCTCAGGCCGGCCAGCTGGGCCGTGGTCAGCGCGTCGATCTGGGCGGTCGGGATGCCCAGCAGGCTGGCAGTGGCGATGCCGACGATGTCGTCGGTGCCGATGGCCCGCAGCTGCTCGCTGGACAGCCCCGCGATCTGCGACGAGTTCAGTGCACGCAGGTCCGCGCTTTCGAGTGCGGCGATCTGGGCCGTGCCCACCGCCCGCAGCTGGGCGGTGGTGAAGGACGCCAGATCGGCCGTCTCCAGGTTGGCGACCTGGCGGGTCGTCAGCGCGGCGATCTGCTGCGTGGTCAGACCTTCGAACTGTGCCGTGGTCAGCGCGTTCAGGTCCTCGGTGGTCAGGTTGGCGATCTGCAGCGTGCTCAGGCCGCGCAGCTGGTGCGTGCCGAGCGCCTGCCACTGGTCGGAGCCCATCGCGTTGAGCTGGGCCGTCTGGAAGGCGACGAACTGTTCCGAGGTCAGCGAGGCCAGCACCGCGGTGCTCAGGCCGGCCATGTCGGCCGAGTCGAAGGCCCGCAGCTGCTCGCTCGACAGGTCGCCGAGCTGGGTCGAGCTGAGCGCGGCCAGATCGGCCGAGTCCATGGCCGCGATCACGGTCGTGCTCAGGGCCCGCACCTGGGCGCTGTCGAGCGCGGCGATGTCCTCGGTCTGCAGGTTGCTGACCTGGGTGCTGGTCAGCGCCCGCACCTGGTCGGTCGACAGGCTGGCGAACTGGTCGCTGGTGAAGGCGTTGAGGTCCTCGGTGCCCAGCTTGCTGATCTGCAGCGTGCTCAGGCCGCGCAGCTGGGCCGTGCTCAGGCTGGCCAGCTGGTCGCTGCCCAGCGCGTTGAGCTGCGGCGTGGCCAGCGCGGCGATCTGCGCGCTGCCCAGGCCGGCCAGGGCGGCGGTGCTCAGGCCCACCAGATCCTGGGTCTCGATGGCGCGCAGCTGGTCGGTGCTGAAGCCCACCATCTGCGCCGAGCTCAGCGCGCGCAGGTCGGCCGAGTCCATGGCGGCGATGCCGCCGGTGCTCAGCACACGGATCTGGGCCGAGGTCAGCGCGGCCAGGTCCTGGCTTTCCAGCGCGCCGATCTGGCGCGTGGTCATGGCCGCGATCTGGGTCGTCGACAGGTCGGCGAACTGGTCGCTGGTCAGCACGTTGAGATCGGCCGTGTCCAGCGAGGCGATCTGCTGCGTGGTCAGGCCCTTGAGCTGGGCCGAGCTGAAGGCGGCCATCTGGTCGGTGCCGAAGGCGCCGAGCTGGGCCGTGCTGAGGGCCGACAGCTGGGTGCTGGTCATGCCCTCGATGGCCACCGTCGTCAGGCCGACGATGTCATTGCTCTCGATGGCCCGCACCTGGTCGGTGCTCAGGCCGCGCAGCTGGTCGCTGGTCAGGGCCCGGATGTCGCCGCTGTCGAAGGCGGCGATGCCGCGGGTGGTGATCGCCCGCAGCTGGGCGGTCGACAGCGCGGCCAGGTCATCGGACTCCAGCGCGCCGAGCTGCTGCGTCGTCAGACCGCCGATCTGCGCGGTCGTGAACGAGGCGAACTGGGTGGTGCTGAAGGCGTTGACGTCGGCCGTGTCCATGGCCGCGATCTGCTCGCTGCTCAGGCCACGCAGCTGCTGCGTGGTCAGCGAGGCGATCTGGTCGGAGCCCATGGCGCCGATCTGGCGCGAGCTCAGCGCGCCGATCTGCACGCTCGACAGACCCGTCAGCGTGGCCGTGGCCAGGCCGGCGACGTCGGCGGTGCCGAAGGCGCGCAGCTGCTCGGTCGACAGCGAGGTCAGCTGGGCCGAGCTGAGGGCGGCCAGATCGGCCGAGTCGAGGGCCAGCAGGCCGCTGGTGGTGATGGCGCGGATCTGCGCCGTGGTCAGCGCGGCCAGATCCTCGGTCTGCAGGTTGGCGATCTGCTTGGTGGTCAGGGCCGCGATCTGCTCGGTGGCCAGACGCACGAACTGGTCGGACGTCAGCGCGTTCAGGTCGGCCGTGTCCAGCGTCGACAGCTGGCGCGTGTCGAGGCCGCGCAGCTGGGTGCTGGTCAGTGCCTGCAGCTGGTCGGTGTTCAGGCTGGCGAGCTGAGGCGTGCTCAGGGCGGCGACCTGGGCGCTGCTCAGGCCGGCCATGGCGTCGGTGGTCAGGCCGACCACGTCGGCGCTGTCGATGGCGCGCAGCTGGTCGGTCGTCAGTGCGGCCAGCTGGGCCGAGCCCAGCACGCGCAGGTCGGCCGAGTCCATCGCGGTCAGGCCGGCGGTGGCCAGGGCGCGCATCTGGGCGGTGTTGAAGACGGCCAGATCCTGCGTTTCCAGCGCACCGATCTGCTTGCTGGTCAGGGCCCCGATCTGGGACGTCTGCAGCGCCATGAACTGGTCCGACGTCAGGGTGTTCAGGTCGGCGGTGTCGAGTGCGGCGATCTGCGCGCTGGTCAGGCCGCGCAGCTGCACGGTGCTCAGCGACTGCAGCTGGTCACTCGTGAGCTGGCCCAGCTGGGCCGAGGTCAGGGCGCCGATCTGGGCCGTGTTCAGGCCGTGCAGGGTGTCGGTGGTCAGGCCGCCGAGGTCCTGGGTCTCGATGGCGCGCAACTGGTCGTTGGAGAAGGCGCCGAGCTGGGTCGAGCTCAGCACCGCCAGATCGGCCGAGTCCATCGCGGCCAGGCCGTTGGTGGCCAGGGCGCGGACCTGCGCGGTGTTCAGCGCGGCCAGGTCCTGGGATTCCAGACGGCCGATCTGATGGCTGTTGAGCGCGGCCACCTGGGTGGTGGCCAGGCTGGCGAACTGGTCGGAGGTCAGCGCGTTCAGGTCGGCCGTGTCCAGCGCGGCGAGCTGCTGGCTGCTGAGGCCACGCAGCGCGCTGGTGTCCAGGGCCTGCCACTGTTCGCTGCCCAGGGCGGCCAGCTGCACGGTCGACAGCGCGGCCAGCTGCAGGCTGCCCAGGCCGGGCAGGGCGTCGGTCGACAGCCCGACGATGTCGGCGCTCTCGATCGCCCGCATCTGGGCGGTGGTCAGCGCGTTGAGCTGGCTGGAGCTCAGCACGCGCAGGTCGGCGGAATCCATCGCGGCGATGCCGGCGGTGGTGATCGCGCGCAGCGGGTTGGCCGCCAGCACGGACAGATCCTCGGATTGCAGGTTGGCGATCTGGCGCGTGGTCAGCTGCCCGATCTGGCTGGAGGCCAGCTGGCCGAACTGTTCGGTGGTCAGCGCGTTGAGGTCCGCGGTGTCGAGCGAGGCCAGCTGGGCGCTGCCCAGTCCGGCCAGCTGGATCGAGTTCAGCGCCTGGATCTGGTCCGACGACAGGCCGGCGAGCTGGGCGGTGCCGAGCGCGGCGATCTGCAGCGATCCCAGGCCCTGCAGCGCGGCCGTGGTCAGGCCGACCATGTCGGCGGTGTCGAGGGCCCGCACCTGGGCCGTGCTGAGTGCGGCGACCTGCACCGAATCCAGCCGCGACAGGTCGGCCGAGTCGAAGGCGCCCAGGTCCCGCGTCTCGATGGCGCGGATCTGCGCGGTCGTCAGCGCCATCAGGTCGGCGCTTTCCATCGCGCCGATCTGGGTGCTGGTCATGGCGGCGATCTGCGCCGGGCTCAGGCTGGCGAACTGGTCGGAGGTCAGCGCGTTGAGATCGGCGGTGTCGAGGGCGGCGATCTGGGCCGAGCTCAGGCCCTGCAGCTGGGTGCTGGTCAGCACCTGCAGCTGGCTGGATTCGAGGGCGCTGAACTGGCCGGTGGTCAGGCCGGCGATGGCTTCGGCGTCGAGGCCGGCGAGCGCATCGGTGGACAGGCCCTTGATGTCGGCGCTGTCGAGGGCGCGCACCTGCTCGCTGCTGAAGACGGCCAGTTGGGTCGAGCTCAGGGCGGCCAGATCGGCCGAGTCCAGGGCCGCCACGGCGGTGGTGCTCAGCGCGCGGATCTGCGCGGTGGTCAGCGCGGCCAGGGCCGAGGTCTCCAGCTGCGAGAGCTGGCCGCTGACGATGGCGGCGATCTGCGCGCTGCCGAGCGCGGCCAGCTGGGCCGTGGTCAGCAGGTTCAGGTCGGAGGAGTCCAGGCCGCGGATCTGCGCGCTGTTCAGGCCCAGCAGCTGGGCGGTGGACAGCGACTGCAGCTGGTCGGAGCTCAGGGCCCGCAGCTGGGCCGAGGTCAGGGCGCCCATCTGCACGCTGCCCAGGCCGT
The DNA here is from genome assembly GCF_038066575.1 of Pseudaquabacterium rugosum. Taxonomy (NCBI): domain Bacteria; kingdom Pseudomonadati; phylum Pseudomonadota; class Betaproteobacteria; order Burkholderiales; family Sphaerotilaceae; genus Pseudaquabacterium; species Pseudaquabacterium rugosum. The sequence goes on from NZ_JBBUTF010000004.1 coordinate 61,369, forward strand.
CGAGGGCGTCGATGTGCAGGCCGACGATGTCGGCGGTCTCGATGGCCGCCAGCTGGGCCGAGCTCATGCCGGCCAGCTGGTTCGAGTTCAGCACGGCCAGGTCGGACGAATCCAGGGCCGCGATGGCGCCGGTACCCAGCGCACGGATCTGCAGCGTCTGCAGCGCGGCCAGGTCCTCGGTCTGCATCGCGCCGATCTGCGCGCTGGTCAGCGCGTTGATCTGCAGCGAGGTCAGCGTGCGGAACTGGTCACTGGTCAGCTGGTTGAGGTCGGCGCTGTCCAGTCCGGCCAGGGCCGCCGTCGACAGCCGGATCAGCTGGGTGCTGCCGAGGGCCTGCAACTGCTGGCTCTCCAGCGCGCCGAGCTGCACCGAGTTCAGCACCGACAGCTGGACGGAGGTCAGGCCGGCCATCGCTTCGGTGGACAGGCCCTTGATGTCGGCGGTCTCGATGGCCGCCGCCTGGGCGCTGGTCAGGCCGCCGAGCTGCACCGAGCCGAGCGCGGCCAGATCGGCCGAGTCGAGCGCGGCGATGCCGGCCGTGGTGATCGCGCGCAGCGCGACCGAGCCGAGGGCGGCCAGATCCGCGGTTTCCAGGTTGGCGATCTGGCGCGTGGTCAGCGCGGCGATCTGCACGCTGGTCAGCGCGTCGAACTGGGCGGTGGTCAGCAGGTTCAGGTCCGCCGTGTCCAGGCTGGCCAGCTGGGCCGTGCTCAGGCCGCGCAGCTGGGTGCTGCTCAGCGCCTGCAGCTGATCGGAGGCCAGTGCGCCGAGCTGCACCGAGGTCAGGGCCGCCAGCTGCGCCGGGCTCAGGCCGGCCAGCGCGTCGGTGGTCAGGCCGACGATGTCGGCGGTCTCGATCGCCCGCAGCTGCATGCTGCTGAGTGCGGCGACCTGGTGGCTGCCCAGCAGCGCCAGGTCACTCGATTCCAGGCCGGCGATGGCGCGCGAGCTCAGCACCGCGATCTGGCCCGAGTGCAGGGCCTGGAAGTCCTGTGATTCGAGCGCGGCCAGCTGCACGCTGGACAGGGCGGCGATCTGCTGCGTGCCGAGCGCCGCGAACTGCGCGCTCGACAGCTGGTTGAGGTCCGCGCTGCCGAGGGCGGCGATCTGGGCCGTGCTCAGGCCGCGCAGGGCGGCGCTGCCGAGGGCCTGCATCTGGTCGCTGCCGAGGGCGGCGATCTGCGCCGTGCTCAGCACCGCGATCTGGGCCGAGCTCAGGCTGGCCACGACATCGGTGCCCAGGCTGCCGATGTCCGCCGATTCGATCGCGCGCAGCTGGGTGGAGCTCATGCCGGCGAGCTGGGCGCTGCCGAGTGCGGCGACATCGGCCGTGTCCAGGGCGGCGATGGCGGCCGTGCTCAGGCCGCGGATCTGGCCGGTGCTCAGGGCCCGCAGGTCCTCGCTCTCGAGCGCGGCGACCTGGTTGGCCGTCAGGCCGGCGAGCTGGGTGGTGGTGAGGGCGGCGAACTGGTCGCTGGTCAGCAGGTTGAGGTCGGCCGAGTCCAGGCGGGCCAGCTGCTGGGTGGTCAGGGCCCGCACCTGGGCGCTGGTGAAGGCCTGCATCTGCTCGCTGGTCAAGCCGGCGAGCTGGCTGCTGGTCAGCGTCTCGATGCGCGAGGTGCTCAGGGCCTGGACCTGGGCCGTGGTCAGCAGCGCGAGGTCGGAGGTCTCCAGCTGGGCCACCTGCTGGGTGGCCAGGCCGGCGATCTGCGCCGTCGTCAGCGCACGCAGCTGCTCACTGCTGAAGGCCGCGAGCTGGGCGCTGCTGAAGGCGGCCATCTGGGCCGAGCCGAGCTGGCCCAGCGTGTCGGTCGACAGGGCGCGCACGTCCTCGGTGTCGATCGCGCGCAGCTGGCCCGAGGTCAATGCCGCGGCCTGGGTGCTGCTGAGCGCGGCCAGATCGGCCGAGTCCATGGCCTTGATGCCGGCGGTCGACAGGGCCCGCACCTGCAGCGTGTCGAGCGCGGCCAGATCCTCGCTTTGCAGGTTGGCGATCTGGCGGCTGGTCAGCAGGGCGATCTGGGCCGAGCTCAGGGCCGCCATCTGCGCCGAGGTCAGGGCGTTCAGGTCGGCGGTGTCCAGCGTGGTCAGCTGCAGGCTGGTCAGCCCGCGCAGCTGGCCGCTGGTCAGCGCCTGCAGCTGCTCGCTCGACAGGGCGCCGAGCTGGGCGGTGCTCAGCTGGGCCACCTGGCTGCTGACCAGGCCGGCCACGGTGTCGGTCGACAGGCCGGCGAGGTCGGCGTTCTCGATCGCGCGCAGCTGGGCCGAGCTCAGGCCGGCGATCTGCACCGAGTTCAGCACCGCGATGTCGGACGAGTCCAGCACCGCGATGGCCTGGGTGCCGAGGGCGCGGATCTGCAGGCTGTCGAGCGCGGCCAGATCCGCGCTTTCCAGGTTGGCGATCTGGCGCGTGGTCAGGGCCGCGATCTGGTGCGTGCCGAGGGCGGCGAACTGCGCGGTGGTCAGCGCGTTCAGGTCCTCGGTGCCCAGGCTGGCCAGTTGCGTCGAGCTCAGGCCTCGCAGCTGGGCGCTGTTGAGCGCCTGCAGCTGGCTGCTGTCGAAGGCGCCCAGCTGCACGCTGGTGAGCTGCGACAGCTGGGCCGAGCTCAGGCCGGCCAGGGTGTCGGTGGCCAGGGCGCGGACGTCAGCGGTGTCCAGACCGCGCAGCTGCGACGAGCTGAGCGCCGCCAGCTGGGCCGAGCTGAAGCCGGCGAAGTCGGCGCTGTCCAGCGCGGCCAGGCCGGCGCTGCCGAGGCCGGTGAGCTGGGCGGCGGTCAGCGTGCCCAGATCCGCACTTTCCAGGTTGGCGATCTGGCGGCTGGTCAGCGCGGCCAGCTGGCCCGAGCCGAGGGCGGCGAACTGCGCGGTGGTCAGCGCGTTGAGGTCATCGGTGGCCAGGCTGGCGAGCTGCAGGCTGGTCAGCGCCCGCACCTGGGTCGTGCTCAGTGCCTGCAGTTGCTCGGAGGACAGGGCCGCCAGCTGGGCGGTCGACAAGGTGGCGATCTGCTGCGAGCCCAGCGCCTGCAGGGCGGCCGTCGACAGGCCGCCCAGTTCGGACGTGCGGATGGCCACCAGCTGGGCGGTGGACAGCGCCGACAGCCGGCTGCCGTCGAGCTGGGCGATGTCGGCCGAGTCGAGTGCGGCGATGCCGGCGGTGGTGATCATGCGCAGCTGTGCCGAACCGAGCGCGGCGAAGTCCTCGCTCTCGAGGTTGGCGATCTGGCGCGTGGTCATCTGCGCCAGCTGGCTGCTGGCCAGGCCCGCGAACTGCGCGGTGGTCAGGGCGTTCAGGTCCTCGGTCGACAGCGTGGCCAGCTGGGCGCTGGTCAGGCCCCGCAGCTGCACGCTCGACAGGCTCTGCAGCTGCTCGGTCGACAGGGCGGCCAGCTGGGCCGAGGACAGGCCGGTGATCTGGTTGCTGCTGATGCCGTCGAGCGCCTCCAGGCCCAGCCCGGGCAGGTCGGCCACGTCGAGCGCGCGCAGCTGGGTCGAGCTCATCGCGCCCAGCTGCACCGAGCTCAGCGCGGCCAGATCGGCGCTGTCGAGTGCGGCCAGCTGCTGCGTGCTCAGCGCGCGGATCTGCAGCGTGTTCAGGGCCGCCAGGTCCGCGCTTTCCAGGTTGGCGAACTGGCGCGTGGTCAGCGCGGCGATCTGGGCGCTGGTCAGCACGCGGAACTGGTCCGGGCTCAGCGCGTTCAGATCCTCGGTCGTCATGCTGGCGACCTGGGTGGTGGTCAGGCGCACCAGCTGGGCGGCGCTCATCGACGCCCACTGGTCGGTCGTCAGCGTGCCCAGCTGGGCGGTGGTCAGCGCGGTGATCTGGGCGCTGCTGAGGTTGCCCAGCGTGGTGGTGTCGAGTGCGGCCAGCGTGGCCGACGACAGCGCGCGGACCTGCAGCGAGGACAGCGCCTGCAGCTGCGCCGGCGCGAGGGCGGCCAGATCGGCGGTGTCCAGCACCGACACCGCACGGGTGTTCAGCGCCATGATCTGCAGCGTGCTCAGCCCGGCCAGCGTGGCCGAGTCGATGGCGTTGATGTGCTGGGTGCTGAGCACGCCCAGCTGGGTCGAGCTCATCGAGCCCAGCTGCACGGCCGAGAAGGCGGCCACGTCCTCGGTGGCCAGCGTGGCCACGTTGGCCGTGCCCAGCGCCCGGATCTGCGCGGTGCTCAGCGCGGCCAGCTGCGAGGTCGACAGCGCGATGGTCTGGGCCGCCGTCAGCGCCGCGACCTGCCCGCTGGACAGCGCGCTGATCGAGTCCAGCGACAGATGGGCCAGTTCCGCCGTCGCGATCGCCCGCACCTGGGTCGTGCTCAGCATGCCCAGCTGGTTGACGTCCAAGGCCTCGAACGCCGCACTCGTCATCGCCGCGATGCCGGTCGTCGGCAGCGCCTTGATCTGCGCCGAGTTCATCAGCGCGAAATCGGTGAAGTCGAAGGAGCCGACCTGGCTGCCCGTCAGCGCCGCCAGTCCGGTCGGCTTGATCGACGGGATCTGCGCCGCGGTCAGCGCGGCGATCTGTGCGGTGCTGAAGGCGGCCCAGTCCGTCGGGGTCAGTGCGGCGATCTCGACCTCGGTGAGGGCGGCGATCTCGGCGGTGCTCAGGTTCGGAATGTTGGCCATGGGTCGGGTCTTTCAGCGCAAAGCGGTCTGGCGGCGTGCGGTCGGCAGGGCGCTCCGGTGGTCCGGATGTTTCTGGGGTCCGCTTGTCGGGAGGGCTGGATGGCCAGCCACCTTCGACACGTTCCTCGTCGCCTTATCGGGCGTCCGGCTGCCGGACTTGAGCGCCAATTCGTCCGGCCAGGTGTCACACGGCCGCAGAAGCGGGCGTGCGGCCACCCGATCACGGTAGAAGAACGGCCGCGGGCGCAGCGGTCGGAAGAGTGCGGGCTTGACCGCGCATATCGGCCCGGTGCGCTCCGGCGGCCGCGGCACGATGCCGTCCGAGGCCGATGCCGGGCGGCCGCAGGCCTGTCGCGTGCGGGTCCGGCCGGCCCGCGCACGCGCGGCCCCCCGGCCACCGGTGTGCGCGAGCAGCGAGCCGCCATGGCCGACGACCAGGACCGCAACCTTCCCGCGTCAGAACGCAAGATCCGCAAGGCCCGGGAGGACGGCCAGGTCGCGCGCTCGCGGGACCTGGGTCATCTGGCGGTGGTCGGCGGGGGCGGCGCCGCCCTGGCCCTGTTCGCCCCGCGCCTGACCGACGCGATGACCACGCTGATGGCCGGCGCGCTGCGCTTCGATGCGGCGCTGCTGGCCGAGCCCGACGCGATGCAGGGCCGGCTGCTGGCGGTGACCCTGGTGCTGGTGCCCATCCTGCTGGTGCTGGGGGCGATCGCCACCACGCTGGCCATCGGCGCCAACCTGGCGGCCGGCGGCTGGAACTTCACCTGGAAGCCGTTGATGCCCAACTTCGGCAAGCTCGATCCGATCTCGGGCCTCGGCCGCATGGTCAGTGGCGCGCACCTGGGCGAGCTGATCAAGGCCTGCGTGCTGGCGCTGGTGCTGGCGCTCATCGGCGGCAGCTGGCTGTGGTGGCATCTGGCGCAGTTCCACGATGCGCTGACCATGCCCTTGCCGGTGGCGCTGGCCCACACCGGCCGTGCGCTGCTGCAGGGCCTGGGCCTGCTGGTGTTGGCGCTGGCCGTCTTCGCCGCCATCGATCTGCCGCTGCAGCGCATGAAGCTGATGAAGCAGCTTCGCATGAGCCACCAGGAAGCCAAGCAGGAGCACAAGGAGGCCGAGGGCAATGCCGAGGTCAAGGGCCGCATCAAGGCGCGCATGCGCGAGATGGCCAGGAAGCGCATGCTGGCGGCCGTGCCCAAGGCCGATCTGGTGGTGATGAACCCGACCCACTACGCGGTCGCGCTGAAGTACGACGCCGCCGCGATGGGGGCGCCGCGGGTGGTGGCCAAGGGCGCCGACCTGCTGGCCTTCCGCATCAAGGACATCGCCCAGGAGCACCGCGTGCCGGTGCTGCAGGCGCCGCCGCTGGCCCGGGCGCTGTACGCGCACTGCCAGATCGACCAGGAGATCCCGGCGCGGCTGTTCACGGCCGTGGCCCGCGTGCTGGCCCACGTGATGCAGCTCAAGGCGGCGCTGGCCGGCCACGGCCGCGATCCGGGCGCCTTGCCACCGCTGGAGGTGCCGGCGGACATGGATCCGGCCGATCCGGCCTCCAGCCCCGAGGCCCGTGCCGCCGCGGCGGCCGCGGCCACTGGTGAGGGTGCCGGCGAGGATGGCGGCGCGGCAGGCGAGCCAGGCGGCCCGCGCGCCGGCTGAGCGCCTCGCCCGGGGGGCGGAGCAGGGCGGTCTTCGCCCCGCTTTTCGGACTCAAGTTCCGGCGCCGCGCCGGCACCATGACCGTCAGGCTCCGGATCCTCCCGTCCGTCGCCGACGCCACCGTCCGAACGCACCTCCGCACATCCCATGGCCCTCGGCAAGACGATCGCCCCCGCGCTGGCGCCGCTGCAGCCGGCGCTCGACCGGCTCAACCGCCTGCTCGGACCGCACGCCCACCTGCTGCGGGCCCTCGGCGCACCGATCTTCATCGTCATCGTGCTGTCGATGATGGTGCTGCCGCTGCCGGCCTTCGTGCTGGACCTGTTCTTCACCTTCAACATCGCGATGGCGCTGATGGTGATGCTGGTGGCGGCCAACATGGTGCGGCCGCTGGACTTCGCGGCCTTCCCGACGGTGCTGCTGATCACCACGCTGCTGCGGCTGAGCCTGAACGTGGCCTCGACCCGGGTGGTGCTGCTCAACGGCCACACCGGCACGGCCGCCGCCGGCCACGTCATCGAGAGCTTCGGCAACTTCCTGATCGGCGGCAACTTCGCCGTCGGCCTGATCGTCTTCGCCATCCTGGTGGTCATCAACTTCATCGTGGTGACCAAGGGCGCGGAGCGCATCGCCGAGGTCGGCGCGCGCTTCACCCTCGATGCCATGCCCGGCAAGCAGATGGCCATCGACGCCGACCTGAACGCCGGCCTGATCGACGAGAAGGAGGCCAAGCGCCGCCGTGTCGAGGTGGCCGAGGAGGCCGAGTTCTACGGCTCGATGGACGGTGCGTCGAAGTTCGTGCGCGGTGACGCCATCGCCGGCATGCTGATCCTGGTCATCAACATCGTCGGCGGCCTGATCATCGGCATGGTCAGCCATGGCCTGGGCGCCGGCGAGGCGGCCGACCGCTACATCGTGCTGGCCATCGGCGACGCGCTGGTCGCGCAGATCCCCGGCCTGCTGATCTCGGTGGCCGCGGCGATGGTGGTCTCGCGCGTCGGCAAGGACCAGGACATCGGCAGCCAGATCCGCAAGCAGGTCTTCGGCAGTGCCAAGGCCCTCGGCATCACCGGCGGCATCGTCGGCCTGCTGGGCGTGATCCCGGGCATGCCGCACCTGGTGTTCCTGCTGATCGGCGGCGCGCTCGGTGGCCTGGCCTGGTGGCTGCAGGAGCAGGAGCGGGCCGCCAAGGCCGCCCCGCCGCCGCCGCCGGCCGAGGCCCAGCCGGCCAATGCCGAGGCCAGCTGGGACGACCTGCAGCCGGTCGACACCCTCGGCCTGGAGGTCGGCTACCGCCTGATCACGCTGGTCGACAAGGCCCGCCAGGGCGATCTGCTCAGCCGCATCAAGGGCGTGCGCAAGAAGTTCGCGCAGGACGTCGGCTTCCTGCCTCCGGCCGTGCACATCCGCGACAACCTGGAGCTCAAGCCCAGCGTCTACCGGGTGCTGCTGCGCGGCGCGGTGGTGGGCGAGGGCGAGGCCTTCCCCGGCATGTACATGGCGATCAATCCGGGCGGTGCCACGGCCACGCTGCCGGGCAGCAAGACCACCGATCCGGCCTTCGGCCTGCCGGCCGTCTGGATCGAGGACAAGCACCGCGAGCAGGCGCAGATGAACGGTTATACGGTGGTCGACTGCTCGACCGTGGTCGCCACCCACCTGTCGCACCTGATGCAGGTCAACGCCGCGCGCCTGCTGGGCCGCGTCGAGACCCAGCAGCTGGTCGAGCACGTGACCAAGCAGGCGCCCAAGCTGATCGAGGACGTGATCCCGAAGATGGTCGGCATCCCGGCGCTGCAGAAGGTGCTGCAGCTGCTGCTCGACGAGGGCGTGCACATCCGCGACATGCGCTCGATCATCGAGTGCCTGGCCGAGCACGCGGGCGCCGTCAGCGATCCGGTCGAGCTCTCGCGCCGGCTGCGCGTGCACCTGGCGCCGGCCATCGTGCAGCAGATCTACGGCCCGGCCAAGGAGCTGGAGGTCGTCGCGCTGGAGCCTGATCTCGAACGTCTGGTGACGCAGGCGCTGACCTCGCCGCACGGCGCCGCGCTCGACCCCGGCGTGGCCGACACGCTGACCCGCGAGGCCGCCGACACCATGCGGCGCCAGGAGGACCAGGGCCTGCCGGCCTGCCTGCTGGTGCCCGACGTGATCCGCGTGCCGATGGCCCGTCTGCTCAAGCGCGCGGCGCCGCGGCTGCGCGTGCTCTCGCACAGCGAGATTCCCGACACCCATGCGATCCGCATCGGTTCGATCATCGGAGCGCATGGATGAGACCCTGCCCGCCGTCCCCGACCGATCCGACCGCCGTGATCCGCCCGATCCGTCCTGAAGGCCGCCTGCCGCGGCCGCTGTCCGACACCCGAATCCTGGAGGCCGCATGAGCCAGAGCAACACGGCGATGAATGTGCGCCGCTTCACCGCGAAGACCGCCCGTGAGGCCCTGGCCCAGGTGCGCCAGGCACTCGGCGAGGATGCGGTCGTGCTCTCGACCCGGCCCTGTGACGGTGGCGTCGAGGTGCTGGCCATGGCCCCCGAGGGCCTGCAGCAGGCCGAGGCCGTGGCCGCCCGTGCGCTGCCACCGCCGTCGGCCCCGCCGGCACCGTCTGCCGCAGCGGCCGCACCCGCCGCTCCGGGCGGGGTGCTCGGCCGGGCGATGTCGCTGGCCGAGCGCATCGCCGCGCGCGGTGAGCACCGCCTGGGCCAGGGCCCGGCCGGTGGCGAGCGCCACGAGCCCGGCTTCGGTGCGCAGGAGCCTCCTGTCGCCGGTCAGGCCGCGCTGTCCGCCCGTCCTCCGGCCGGCGGTGACACGGCCATCGACCCGCAGGTCGCGCGCGACATCGAGACCCTGGGCATGAGCACGCTGACCTTCCAGGACTATGTGCGCGAGCGCATGCTGCGCCGCCGCCAGGCCGAGCTGGAGCAGCAGGCGCCGACCCGGCTGCCGCAGGCCATGGGGCTGGAGCCGGCTGCGGCCGTGCCGCCGGGCGCCACCGGCCATGCTGCCCAGGCCGCCCACGCCTCCCAAGCCTCCCCAACCGCCAAGGTGAGCCACCCGGCCCCGCCCATCGCCGCCCACGGCCCCGCGGCCGGCCACCCGGCTGCCGCCGCCCCGACCGGAGCTGCGGCGCCCGCCGGTGGCACGCTGCGCCTGCCCGGCAAGGCGGCGCAGCGGCCGGCGGCAGCCACCGGCACGCCCACGCTGCGCGTGATCGCCAATCCACAGCCGCCGCAGGCCGGCGCCGAGGCCGAGGCGCCGGTGCTGCGCGCCGAGCTCGGCCAGGGCGCGCCGGCCTTCTCCGACGACGACTTCGATGCCACGCCCGCCCCGGGCCGCGGCAGCCGGGTCGAGGACCTGCTCGATCGCCAGGAGGTGATGGGCGAGCTGCGCCAGGTGCGCCATCTGATCGAGGAGCGCTTCGGCATGCTGGCCTACATGGAGCGGCTGCAGCGCGATCCGCGCCAGGTCGCGCTGCTGCAGCGCCTGTTCGACTGCGGCCTGTCGCCCGGACTGGTGCGCAAGCTGGTGCAGGCCCTGCCGGCCGATGTGCCCGACGACCTGGTCTGGGCCGCCGGCGTGCTCGAACGCAACCTGCCCAGCGGCGAACATGAGGCGCCGCTGGAGGACCATGCCGGCGTGCTGGCCTTCGTCGGTCCGACCGGCGTCGGCAAGACCACCGGCACCGCCAAGCTCGCCGCGGCCTTCGCCGCCCGCCATGGCGCGGCCAATCTGGGCCTGATCACGCTCGATGCCTACCGCGTCGGTGCCCACGAGCAGCTGCGCGCCTATGGCCGCATCCTGGGCGTGCCGGTGCACACCGCGCACGACCGCGCCTCGCTGGAGGATCTGCTGGAGCTGCTGGCCACCAAGCGCCTGGTGCTGATCGACACCGCCGGTGTCGCCCAGCGCGACCACCGCGCCCGCGAGACGCTGGAGATGCTGCAGCACCAGGCGATCGAGAAGGTGCTGGTGCTCAACGCCGCGGCCCAGGGCGAGACGCTGGAGGACGTGGTGCTGGCCTACGGCGGCAGCCATGGCCTGGGCGTGGTGCTGTCCAAGCTCGACGAGGTGGTCAAGCTCGGGCCGGCGCTCGACGCGCTGATCCGCCAGCGCTGCAAGGTGCTGGCGGTGGCCAACGGCCAGCGCGTGCCCGAGGACTGGCACCGCCTGTCGGCCGCCGCGCTGGTGCAGCGCGCGCTGCAGGGCGGTGGCAGCGCCAGCTGGCGGCTCGATGCCAACGAGGTCAACCTGATCTTCGCCGCCACCCAGGGCGCCGTCGCACCGGGCTTCGCCGGGCTGCCGCCGGGCCTGGGCGCGGGTGTCGCCGCCGTGGCCGGTCAGGGCCTGCCGGCCTGATTCCGGGTCTGCCCGCCGATCCTCCGAACACCCCCCGCGCCGCCCCGCTGCACCGCCCCTTGACCCGCGAGCCGAGCGTCGACACTGATCTTCAGCCCGACGCTCCGCCCCCGGCGGTCACAGCGTCACCGGTCCCGCCTACCGTCCTGCCCACGCGCGCTCCGCCCCGCCACACGATGTCCACGCCGGTTCGTCCGTATCCGCATCCCCCGGCCCACGTGCCCGCCGATCAGGCCGCCGGTCTGCGCGCGCTGTTCGGCAACGGGCGCACGCGCCACCTGCCGCTGGTGCACAACCCCTTCGTGCCCGCCGGTGGCGTGGTGATGGAGCGGCTGTGTGCCGCACTGTCCGAGCACGGCCTGAACACCCTGGTGGTCGATGCCGCCGAGACCGCCTCCGAGCCACACGAGCTGGCGGCGATCGATCTGGCCGCCTGCGTCGAGCCGCTGTCGCCCCAGGTCAGCTACCTGGCCGCCCGGGGGCTGCCACGGCGCTACCTGGACAACCGCGCGACGATGGTCGGCCTGCTCGATGCCCTGCATCTGGCCGCACCGCAGGCCCAGGTGGTGGTGGTGCATGCCAGTGCCTCGGACCTGCGCCGCATCTTCGCCGGCCGGGCGCCGCGGCCGCTGCTGCTGGCCGGTGACCGCCCCGACAGCCTGACCGATGCCTACGCGTCGATGAAGCTGCTCAGCCAGTGGCTGGGCGCACTGGCCTTCGACCTGGTGATCGCCAGCAGTGCCCGGCCCAAGGGGGCACGGCGCATCGCCGAGCGGCTGGGCGAGTGCGCCGATCTGTTCCTCGGCTCGGCCCTGCACCACTGTGCGGTGGTCGATCCCCTGACCCCGGCGCAGTCCGCGCCGACCGCCGCGCTGCGCCGCATGATCGCCGCGCAACTGGCAGCCGACGACCGGCCCCAGGCCCAGGCCCTGGTGGCCCAGGGCGCGCGGGCGTCGGCGCCCCCCTGGCCGGCCGCACCGCTGGCCGCCGCACCGGCCCCGGGCGCGACCACGCGCGTGGGCGGCCGCCATGAATTCCCCGTTTCGACCGGCGTGTCCGCGCGTCCGGAGTCCGACCGCCCGGCCCCGCGCCGTGCGACCGGACGCACGAACTGACCCGATCGACATCGAAGCCTCGGAGACCCGCCATGTACACCGCCAAGGGCCGCCTGGACGCCAATGCGATGCTCAAGCAGTACAGCCCTCTGGTGCGCCGTCTGGCGCACCAGATGATCGCCAAGCTGCCGGCCAACGTCGAGCTCGATGACCTGATCCAGGTCGGCATGATCGGCCTGAGCGACGCCCTCACCCGTTTCGACCAGACCCACGGCGTGCAGTTCGAGACCTTCGCCACGCAGCGCATCCGCGGGGCCATGCTCGACGAGCTGCGCGGCAACGACTGGATGAGCCGCGGCGACCGTCGACAGCAGCGCAGCATCGAGGCCGCCGTGCACAAGCTGGAGCAGAAGCTCGGCCGCGCACCGAACGAGACCGAGATCGCCGCCGAGATGGGCATGGGCCTGCAGGACTACCAGGAGCTGCTGGGCAAGGTCCGCGGCACCCAGCTGGTCCATCTGGAGGACATGACCGGCGACGAGGGCGACGACGACTACCTCGACCGCCACGTGGCCGACAACGAGGCCAACCCGCTGGCCATGCTGCAGGACATGCGCATGCGCCAGGCGCTGGTCGAGGCCATCAAGAACCTGCCCGAGCGCGAGCAGTACGTGATGAGCATGTACTACGAGCACGACATGAATCTCAAGGAGATCGCGGCCGTGCTCAAGGTCACCGAGAGCCGCGTCTGTCAGCTCCACAGCCAGTCCATCGCCCGCCTGCGCGCCAAGCTGCGCGCCTGGTGAGCCCCGCGCCGACGGGCCCCGCGCAGGGCGTGGGGCGCCGCGTTCAGCCGGCCGGCCGGCGCAGCGCGTGCTCGCACTCCGCCTGGTCGCAGTCGGCGCACCAGGCATCCCAGCGGGCCCGCTGACGGGCCTCGGTCGCATCGCGTGCGTGCAGGCGGCTGAACAGGCCGTCCGCCGCCGCCTCCCGGTGCGCATCGGTCGGTGCCAGGGGCGCGGGGTGTGGCCAGCGCTGGCGCAGCAGCGGGGCGACGGCATCGATCGCCGCCTCGACACGGGCCTCACCCTGGCCGCAGACCAGCGACCAGCGCAGGCCGTGGCCGATCAGCAGGGACCGCAGGTGGCCGTCGACCGCCTGCTGGGCCGCCGGGCCGTCGCGCACGCCGGGATCGGCATGCCAGCCCAGATCGAGCGCGGTCAGCAGCGTCAGCGCGCAGTCACGCTGGGCGCTCAGCGCCGGTACGACCAGCGCCTCGTTTCCGAAGTAATGCAGGCCGTAGACCGCCGTCATCAGCGGCGTGGTGTCGGCCACCACGATGTCGTGGTCGATCGCCGCCTGTGCCATGGCCGCCTGCTGGGCGGCGGCGATCTGCGCCTGTTCGTCGGCCCGTGGCGTGCGGCCCTGGCGTTCGCACCAGCTGCGCAGGGCTTCCGGCACCCAGATCGCGCGCCGGCCACTGAGCGCGGCCAGGCGCGGCGCCAGTGCGCGGGCCAGCGCGGTCTTGCCGGTGCTCTCGGCACCGACGATGGCGATCACCAGGGCGCTCTCGGGCATCGGTGCGTGCGATTCGATGGACGGCCGGCGGCCGGTCGGTCGGGCGGGACGTGCCGGCGGGGCAGGTCCGCCGTCGTGCGGCGGACTCAGGGCGTGGCCGTCGGCCGCGCGGCGTACTGCACGAAGATCTCGTCGGGCCGGATCAGACCGAGCTCGGCGCGGGCACGTTCCTCGACCATCTCCAGGCCGCGCTTCAGGTCGTCGAGTTCGGCCTCGAGGGCGACATTGCCCAGTCGCAGCCCCTCGTTGTCGGCGCGCTGGTGTTCGAGCTGCGCCTGCAGCTTCTGCAGCTGGTGCTTGCCGTTGTCGCCGAACCACAGCTGCCATTGCAGCACGCCCAGCAGCGCCAGCAGGGCCAGGGTCAGCGGACGGAGCAGGGCGGACATGGGGCGCGCAGGGGTCGGACAGGTCGGGCGGCCGCCGTGACGGCGGTGCTCAAGCGCGACCGCCGGCGCGGTCCCGGCACGCAGCCCTGCGGGGCCACGCACCGGCACCGGCCGGCGGTCGCGAGGGGCCCGGTCCGGGCCGCCGGATCAGCCCCGGGGACGGGGCGACACGACGGCCAGGGCCGGGATCGGCGACATCAGCGCAGATTGTAGAAGGCCGAGCGGCCCGGGTAGACGGCGACGTCGCCCAGGTCTTCCTCGATGCGCAGCAGCTGGTTGTACTTGGCCATGCGGTCCGAGCGCGACAGCGAGCCGGTCTTGATCTGGCCGGCGTTCAGGCCCACCGCGATGTCGGCGATGGTGCTGTCCTCGGTCTCGCCCGAGCGGTGCGACACGACGGCGGTGTAGCCGGCGCGCTTGGCCATCTCGATGGCGGCGAAGGTCTCGCTCAGGGTGCCGATCTGGTTGATCTTGATCAGGATCGAGTTGGCGATGCCCTTGTCGATGCCTTCCTTCAGGATCTTGGTGTTGGTGACGAACAGGTCGTCGCCGACCAGCTGCACCTTCTTGCCCAGACGGTCGGTCAGGTGCTTCCAGCCTGCCCAGTCGCCTTCGTGCATGCCGTCCTCGATCGAGATGATCGGGTACTTGTCGACCCAGGTGGCCAGCATGTCGGTCCAGCCCTCGGACGTCAGCTTCAGGCCGCCTTCGCCTTCCAGCACGTAGTGGCCGTCCTTGTAGAACTCGCTGGCCGCGCAGTCCAGCGCCAGGGCGATCTGCGTGCCCGGGGTGTAGCCGGCCTTCTCGATGGCCTCCAGGATCATCTGGATCGCGGCCTCGTGGTTGGCCACGCTGGGGGCGAAGCCGCCCTCGTCACCGACGGCGGTCGAGATGCCCTTGTCGTGCAGGATCTTCTTGAGCGCGTGGAAGGTCTCGGCACCCCAGCGCAGGGCCTCGCGGAACGACGGCGCGCCCACGGGCATGATCATCAGTTCCTGCAGGTCGAGGCTGTTGTTGGCGTGGGCGCCGCCGTTGACCACGTTCATCATCGGCACCGGCATCGTCACGCCGCCCATGCCGCCGAAGTAACGGTACAGGGGCAGGCCCGATTCCTCGGCCGCGGCGCGGGCGACGGCCATCGAGACGGCCAGCATCGCGTTGGCGCCCAGGCGGCTCTTGTTCTCGGTGCCGTCGAGATCGATCAGGGTCTTGTCCAGGAAGGACTGCTCGGCGGCGTCCAGGCCCAGCACGGCCTCGCTGATCTCGGTGTTGATGTGCTCGACGGCCTTGAGCACGCCCTTGCCCAGGTAGCGGCTCTTGTCGCCGTCACGCAGCTCGATGGCCTCGCGGCTGCCGGTGGACGCGCCCGACGGCACGGCCGCACGGCCCATCGTGCCCGATTCCAGCAGGACGTCGCATTCGACGGTGGGATTGCCGCGGCTGTCGAGGATCTCGCGGCCGACGATGTCAACAATGGCGCTCATCTGGGTGTCTCTCCAGGGGGATGTGGAATCGGAATCGGGGAATGCGTCAGTATGCCCGCCCGGGGTTACGGGGCAGGCTCAGCATGCAAGGGATGGCCGGCCCTGCGCTTGAGGGGGCGGGCCGCGCCGCGCGCTCAGGCGTTGAAGTCGTTCTCCAGCAGCGGCTGGCGCTTGACGACCTCGTCCAGCGCGCGCAGCTGGGCCAGCAGCGTGGCCATGTGCTTGAGCGGCACCGCATTCGGGCCGTCAGACCAGGCCTTGGCCGGTTCGGGGTGCGTCTCCATGAAGAGGCCGGCGACGCCGGCACCGACGCCGGCCCGGGCCAGCACCGGCACCATCTCGCGCGCACCGCCGCTGGCGCCGCCCAGGCCGCCGGGCTTCTGCACCGAGTGGGTGACGTCGAAGACCACCGGCGCGCCGGACTTGCGCATCTCGGCCAGGCTGCTCATGTCGGCCACCAGGTTGTTGTAGCCGAAGCTCACGCCGCGCTCGCAGGCCAGGAAGCGGTCTTCCGACAGGCCGGCCTCGCGCGCGGCGGCGCGGGCCTTGTCGACCACGTTCTTCATGTCCCACGGTGCCAGGAACTGGCCCTTCTTGATGTTCACCGGCTTGCCCGACTGGGCGACGGCACGGATGAAATCGGTCTGACGGCACAGGAAGGCCGGCGTCTGCAGCACGTCCACGACGCTGGCGACCTCGGCCACCTGGGCCTCGTCATGCACGTCGGTGAGCACCGGCAGGCCGGTCTGGCGGCGCACCTCGTCGAGGATCTTCAGGCCGGCATCGATGCCCAGACCGCGCTGGGTGGTGCCCGACGAGCGGTTGGCCTTGTCGAACGAGCCCTTGTAGATCAGCGGAATGCCGAGGGCCGTGCAGGCCTCCTTCAGCGTGCCGGCGACGTCGAGCGACAGCTGCAGGCTCTCGATCGAGCAGGTGCCGGCGATGAGGAAGAAGGGTCGGTCGAGTGCGACCTCGAATCCACAGAGTTGCATGGCGGATGCGCGCGGGGAAATACAGGGTTCAGACGTGAACAGGGGCCCGCGAGGGGCCCCTGAGGACGGACGTCAGGCCGCAGCCGTGTCGCCGCGGTGCGCGCGGGCCTGGGCCAGCGCGGCGGCGATGTAGCTGATGAACAGCGGATGGCCGTCCCACGGCGTGCTCTTGAATTCCGGGTGGAACTGCACGCCGACGTACCAGGGGTGCTGGTGGGTCGGCAGCTCGACCATCTCGGTGAGCTTCTCGCGCTGGGTGATGGCCGAGATCACCAGACCGGCCGCCTGCAGCTGGTCCAGGTACTGCTCGTTGGCCTCGTAGCGGTGGCGGTGGCGCTCGGTGACGACGTCACCGTAGATCGCGTGGGCCAGCGTGCCGGGCTTGACGTCGGAGCTCTGCGCGCCCAGACGCATCGTGCCGCCCAGATCGGACTTCTCGCTGCGCTTCTGGATCGTGCCGTCGCGGTCCTGCCACTCGTCGATCAGCGCGATCACCGGGTGCGGCGAATCGGGCTCGAACTCGGTCGAGTTGGCGTCCGTCAGGCCGGCCACGTGGCGCGCGAACTCGATGGTCGCGACCTGCATGCCCAGGCAGATGCCGAGGTAGGGCATCCGGTGCTCACGGGCGTAGCGCGCGGCGACGATCTTGCCCTCGATGCCGCGCTTGCCGAAGCCGCCCGGCACCAGGATGGCGTCGTACTGCTGCAGGCTGTCGGCGGTCTCGGCGGTCAGCGTCTCGCTGTCCACGTACTCGATGCGCACGCGGGTGTGCTGCTGGATGCCGGCGTGGCGCAGCGCCTCGTTGAGCGACTTGTACGAGTCCGACAGATCGGTGTACTTGCCGCACATGGCGATGGTCACCTCGTGCTGCGGGTGCAGCACCTCGTGCACCAGGTGGTCCCAGCGCTGCAGGTTGGCCGGCCGGGTCAGCAGCTGCAGCTTCATGCAGATCTGCTCGTCCAGGCCCTGCTCGTGCAGCAGGCGGGGCACCTTGTAGATGGTGTCCACGTCCCACATGCTGATCACGCCGTGGGCCGCCACGTTGGTGAACAGGCTGATCTTCTCGCGCTCGTCGGCCGGCACCTCGCGGTCGGCGCGGCACAGCAGCACGTCGGGCTGGATGCCGATCTCGCGCAGCTTCTGCACCGTGTGCTGGGTCGGCTTGGTCTTGAGCTCGCCGGCCGTGCTGATGAACGGCAGGTAGGTCAGGTGCACGAAGGCGGTGGCGTTCGGCCCGGCCTTCAGGCTGAGCTGGCGCACCGCCTCCAGGAAGGGCAGGGACTCGATGTCGCCGACCGTGCCGCCGATCTCCACGATCGCCACGTCGACGCCTTCGGCGCCGCGCTTGACGAAGTCCTGGATCTCGTTGGTGACGTGCGGGATCACCTGCACCGTCTTGCCGAGGTAGTCGCCGCGGCGCTCCTTCTCGAGCACCGACTTGTAGACCTGGCCCGCGGTGAAGTTGTTGCTGCGCTTCATCCGGGTCGTGATGAAGCGCTCGTAGTGGCCGAGGTCGAGGTCGGTCTCGGCCCCGTCATCGGTGACGAAGACCTCACCGTGCTGCATCGGGCTCATGGTGCCCGGGTCCACGTTGAGGTAGGGGTCCAGCTTGATGAGGGTGACCTTCAGGCCACGCGACTCAAGAATGGCCGCGAGCGAGGCCGACGCGATGCCCTTGCCGAGGGAGGACACCACACCGCCGGTGACGAAGACGTACTTGGTCATGTCGTGCAGCACCCGCGGGGCCGGGGTTCCCGGCAGGCCGCACGAATGCTCTGGTGGTAAAGCGCGATTCTATACGGGGCGCCGCGGACGCCCCGCCGCAGCCCATGCGGGCAGGGGCCGCGGGCCCCGTGACGGTGTCCGCGGCCGGGGGGGCTGAGGACGGTCCGTGGGCCGTCCGTGCACCGGTTCTCAGGCGGCCATGCGGTTGTTCTTGGCGTCGAGCACGGCCTCGGGCTCCTGCGCCTCGGCCAGGGTCTCGCCGTCGAGATGGGCCTTCATGCGCTGGGTGTCGAGCTCGCCGCACCACTTGGAGACCACCAGCGTGGCCACGCCGTTGCCCACCAGATTGGTCAGCGCGCGGGCCTCGCTCATGAAGCGGTCGATGCCCAGGATCAGCGCCAGACCGGCCACCGGCACATGGCCGACCGCACTCAGCGTGGCCGCCAGCACGATGAAGCCCGAGCCGGTGACGCCGGCCGCGCCCTTGCTGGTCAGCAGCAGCACCATCAGCAGCGTGATCTGCTGGGTCAGCGTCATCGGCGTGTCGGTGGCCTGGGCGATGAAGACCGCGGCCATCGTCAGGTAGATGCTGGTGCCGTCGAGGTTGAAGCTGTAGCCGGTGGGCACGACCAGGCCGACCGTCGACTTCGACGCGCCCAGGTTCTCCAGCTTGGCCATGATGCGCGGCAGGACGCTCTCGCTGGAGCTGGTGCCCAGCACGATCAGCAGCTCTTCCTTGATGTACTTGATGAACTTCCAGACCGAGAAGCCGTGCGCCTTGGCGATCGCGCCCAGCACGCCGAAGACGAAGACCAGGCAGGTGACGTAGAAGGTGGCCATCAGCTGGCCCAGGCTCAGCAGCGTGCCCACGCCGTACTTGCCGATGGTGAAGGCCATCGCGCCGAAGGCACCGATCGGGGCCACCTTCATGATGTAGCCGACGATCACGAACAGCACGTGGCTGGTCTTCTCGATGAAGTCGAACACCAGGGTGCCGCGGCCGCCGAAGCGGTGCAGCGCGAAGCCGAACAGCACCGAGAACAGCAGCACCTGCAGGATGTCGCCCTTGGCGAAGGCATCGACCACGCTGCTCGGGATCACGTTGAGCAGGAACTCGGTGGTGGTGGCCATCTTGCCCGGCGCCGTGTAGGCCGAGATCGCCTTGGTGTCGAGCGTGCTGGCGTCCACGTGCATGCCGGCGCCCGGCTGCACCAGGTTGACGATCAGCAGGCCGATGATCAGCGCCAGCGTGCTGACGACCTCGAAGTACAGCAGGGCCAGACCGCCGGTCTTGCCCACCTTCTTCATGTCCTCCATGCCGGCGATGCCGACCACCACGGTGCAGAAGATGATCGGCGCGATGATCATCTTGATCAGCTTGATGAAGCCGTCGCCCAGCGGTTTCATGGCGGCGCCGGTCTCGGGCGCGAAGTGGCCGAGTGCCACGCCGATCAGGATCGCGGCGATGACCTGGGCGTAGAGCGAGCGGTACCAGGGCGTGCGGGCCGCCGGTGCGGAAGACGATGAAGAGCTAGGGTTTGCCATGACAGGGTTTCCACGGAGGGCGCGATGATGCGCAGTCCTGCTTCCCCTGTCGTGCGTAGTTCCCACACGACGCGGCCACCGGGGCAGCCGGCCTTGCGCCGCCTCAAGCTCCGGGGGCGGCGTGGCCGGCGTGGCCGGCGTGGCCGGCGTGGCCGGCGCGCCGGTCGTGGGCCGTGCCGGCGAGCGCCGCGATCAGCGCCAGCACCTCGGCGGCCGTCGCGTCGGGCCGCTCCATCGGGAACAGGTGGCTGCCCTCGATCTCGCGGTAATGCGGCCCCGCCAGCTGGCGCGACGCCGCGGTGCCGGCCTGGCGCATCTCCTGCGAGGCGGTGCCGGCGATGAAGCCGAAGGGCACGCGCAGCGGGTGCCGCCGCAACAGGGCGCCGATGTGGTGGGGCAGGGTGTCGTAGATGCGCGTCTCGACCGTGCGCTCGAAGGCCAGGCGCACGCCGCCGTCGGGGGCCGGCTGCAGGCCGCAGTCCAGGTAGTCCTCCAGCAGGCCCGGCGCCCAGGCGGCGAACACCGGCTTGGCCGCGTAGTGGGCCAGCACGGCCGCGCGGTCGGGCCAGTGCTGGCGCCGCCGCTGCGCGATACGGCCCGGCGAGACGCGCGAGATCAGCCGCGTCAGCTTGGCCAGGCGCACCGTCTGGGCCCGCCAGCCGGTGATCAGCGGTGAGTCCAGCAGCACCAGGCCGCGCGCCAGATCGGGCCGGCGGGCCGCGGCCAGCAGGCTCAGCAGCCCGCCCAGCGAGTGGCCGACCAGCCAGGCGCCCTGCGGGGCGACCTGCTCCAGGTGGTCGATCAGCTGGTCGCGCAGGCCCGGCCAGTTGCTGCTGACCGGCCAGCGCGGATCGTGGCCGTACTGCGCGACGGCGTGCACCGTCCAGCCCGCCGTCTGCCAGGTCTCGAACAGTCGCCGGTAGGTGCCGGCCGGGAAGCCGTTGGCATGCGAGAACACCAGGGTGCGGTCCGCAGCGGGTTCAGGGTGGAACATCGGGCGATCGAGGCAGGACGGATGGGCGGATGATGCCGGCCGCACCCCTCTCACGGGTGGGGGCGTCCGTATACTTCTTTCACATTGTCCCGGCAGCCGGAGGGCGTGCAGCCGCACGGGGGGCGTGCCGCGGGCAGGATGGGTCCGAGCCATGAACGCAAGGGGAGGCGGCGGCCGCACGGCCGTCGTGGCGCAGCACGGGAATCGGCCGACGCGGATCGGCCGCGGGCCGGGCCGTCGCCGGCCGCGGGCCACCGCCGTGGCGCTGACGTTGACCGCGCTGGCCGAGCTGCTGGCCGGCTGCGCCGGGCCGCGTTACACCGTCGACGACGGCCGCAAGGTCGACGAGGTCCTGCTGGGCCAGATCCGCGACTACGGCACCGGCGAGCGCGCACTGCGCCCGGCGATCGCCCGCAGCGCCGCGCTGCAGGATCCGGACTGCGACAAGCAGTGGGAGCTGCCCTTCTCGGTGGCCACCAGCGCCGACTGGAGCGAGGACGAGCGCGTGGCCTGGGTGCGCGGCCTCGGCGTCGACGAGCGGCTGACGGTGGTGGCCGCCGCGCGCGACGCGCCGCTGCAGCCGGGTGAGCGCCTGGTGGCCATCGGCAAGGTGGCCAAGGAGCGCGACAGCACGCTGATGCTGGAGACGCTGGCCGAGCGGCGCGATGCCGGCGAGCCCTTCAGCGTGCGCACCGCCTCGGGCCGCACGGTGCAGGTGCGGCCGTTCGAGGTCTGCCGCGGCTACACGCGGCTGGCGCCGCCGAACACGCCCAAGGCCCAGGACTACCACTGGCTGCTGTCGGTGCACCCGCTGCAGCTGCCGCGCGCCGCATTGACCGATGACGAGGCGCTGTGGGTCGTGCTCTGGACCCAGGGCTTGTCCGAGGAGGGCGGGCTGCGCATGAAGACCTGGCACTACGGCACCAAGATCGCCGGCACGCTCTACAACCTGGTCACGCTGGCCAGCGGCATCAAGGGTGCCGCGCTGGCCGCCGACGCCGCGCTCAAGGCCGCGCAGAGCGCCGCCGCCCAGGTCGCCAGCGAGGTGCTCAAGCAGCAGCTGATCGACCAGGCCAAGGCGCTGGCCGTCGACCGCCTGCGCGCGGTGGCCACCGGCACGCTGGACAAGTTCGCGCGGGCCACCGTCGTCAACTCGATCCAGCAGGCGGCGGTCAACCGCGGGGCGCTCAGCGGTGTCGCGCGCATCGGCGCCACGGCCTTCGACGAGGCCGACGGCTGGGCCTTCAAGCGCCTGGGCGAGCTGGATGCCGATCCGCTGGCCCCGTTCACGCTGCACCAGAAACTGGCCGAGGCCGGCCTGGCCGACAACGCCTTCGTCTTCGACGGCGAGCGGCTGGGCGCGATCAGCACGCTGGCGCGCCAGGGGGGCCTGGAGGCGCGGGTGACGCAGTCCCTCAAGGGGCTGCGCGTGGAGGAGCTGCAGGCCGAGATCGGCGCGATGCCGCTGGCCTCGGCCCCCGCGCCGTTCAGCTACGAGGAGCCGCTGGACGATGCGGCCAACCCGTATGCGCGCGGGCTGGTCGATGCGCTGCTGGAGATGCCGGGGGCGCCGGCTGCGGCGCCGGCGACTGCTCCGGCGGTGGCTCCGGCGGCCACGCCACCGGCCACCCCGCGGCCGGCGCCCGCGGTCCCGAAGCCGTCCGCGGCAGCCCCTGGCGCGCCGTCCGCCGCCGGTTCCGCCGGCCCTGCCGGTCCGGTGGTGTCCGGTCCGTCGTCCGATGTCCGCCCTGAAGGTCGTTCCTGATGTCTGCCCGAATCCGTGCCTTGCCTGAGGGTCGTCCGCAGCTGCCTGCACCGCGAGGCCGGGGGCTGTCGCTGCAGGGCGCCTGGCTGGCGCTGTGCTTCGGTGGCGCGGCCGTCCAGGCCCAGCCGCGCTTGCCACCGCCCGAGCCCGTCCAGGCGCCTGCAGCGGCGCCATCGCCCCGTCCCGCACGGACCGCCGTGACCTTGCCGGCACCTGCACCTGCACCTGCACCTGCACCTGCACCTGCGCCGGTTTCCGCTCCGGTCTCCGCGCCGGCACCCGTTCCGGCCTCCGCGGCACCTGCGGTGTCTGCGCCGATGTCCCCGGCGCCTGCTGTTGCGCCTGCCGCCGCGCCGGAGAGCCCTGCCGCACCCGCAAGGCCCGCAGTCTCCGGCGCCACGGCCACCGGGGTCGGCGCAGCGCCCTCGGCCGGTGCGGCCACCGCGCCGACCGCGCTTCCGTCGGCCACGTCACCTGCGGCGCCGCCGGTGCCCGAGGCCACGGCCGTCCCCGGTGCCCAGGCCCCCACCGCCGCCACGGCCCCCACGGCAGCCTCCGCCGGATCTGCCGCACCCACCGGCGCGCCGGCTGCCACCGTGCCACCCGCCGCCGTCCCACCGGCTTCCGCCGCCGCGCCGTCGCCTGCCGCGTCGGCCGAGCCGGCCCAGGCCGCCGCACCGGCCGCCGCTCCGTCGCCGGGGCTGCCGTCGGCCCCTCCCGCTCCGCCGGCCCCGCCGCCGACCTGCGCCGGCATCAGTGGTCGCGCGGCCGCGGTCGATCTGCAGGCCAGCTCGGCCCAGGCGCGCAAGGCGCCGGAAAGCGAGCAGGCGGTCCTGTTCGACCAGGCCATCGCGCTGTGGCAGCAGGCCGTCGAGCTGTGCGAGGGCAAGCCCCGCGAGCGGGCGGCGCGCAACCTGGCCGACAGCCAGGGCGTGCGCGCGGCACTCGGCGAGTTGCTGGATGCCGGCGAGGCCTGCCTGGGCGGTCAGCGCGATGCCGGTGCGCTGCAGGAACTGGCCCGCCAGGCCACCGCCGATCGCCGCTGGTCCGATGCGGCGATGCTGTTCCGCAAGACCGAGAGCCTGTGGGAGCTGGCGGCCGAGCATTGCCGTGGTGCGCAACAGCAGCTGGCGCTGCAGCGGCGCGATCAGGTGGCGGTCGACGGCCACAACGTCGAGCATTGCGCCCCGCGCTTCGACCGCGCCCGCACCTGGACGCAGAAGCTGCGCAACGCCGCCGCCGCGCTGCCGCCGGCCGAGCGCCAGGAGCAGCAGCAGATCGCCGAGACGCTGTGGCGTGACACGGCCAGCCACTGCAAGGGTCAGCCGCAGGATCTGGCGACGAGCCAGGCGCAGTCCCAGGCGCGCGAGCGCGGCACGCCCTGGGCCGCCTCCTGGCCGCTGGACCTGCCGCCGCTGCCGGTGGTGCGGGCGCCCGTGGCCGCACCCCGGACGGCGGCGGGGGCGGCGGGGGCGCCGGCGGCCACGGCCTCCGGCCCGGCGGCGGGCCGCACGCCGGGGTCGGCCCGTCCGGCCGGGGTGGCTGGTGCGGCGGCACCGGTGTCCGGTGTCGCCGTGCCGGGTGCCGCGGCGTCGGGTGCCGCGGTGACGGGCGCTTCGGTGGCTTCGGGCGCACCGGGTGCGGGTGCCGCCACGACCGCATCCGGCATGGCCGCGGTCGCCAGGACGGCCTCCCCGGCCGTGGCGTCCACCGCCACCGGTGCGGCCGTGTCGGCCGCCGATGCCACGGCCGGCCTGCGGCGTGCGGCCGCGGTGACGGTTGAAGGGGTGGCCGAAGGGGCGGCCGCCCCGGCCCAGGCCACGAAGGCCGCCATGGCCGTGGGCGCCGTGGCGCCGGCCGGTGCGGTCGTCGGTGCGGCCACGTCCGCGGTGGCGGCGGGCCAGGCGGTGGCCAGTGGTGCGCTGTCGGCCGGGGCCGGCGCTGGCGCTGGCGCGGCCGCGCTGGCCGTGACCGGCTCGACCCTGGTCGCCGCGGCGGCCATCGCCCCGGCCGGTCCTGCACCGGGCCCGGGCCCGGCCGCCAGCGTGCCGCTGGAGCGCGACCCGGCCCGCATCGCCGCCCAGGTCCCGCAGCCGGTCGATCTGACCCTGGCCGGCGGCACGCGCATGCAGGGGCGCTTCCTGCGCGACCCGGGCGCCTCCACCTACAGCGGCGAAGGTCGCATCCGCTGGCCCAACGGCGACGACTACCAGGGCCAGGTGCTGGAGGGCCGGCGCCACGGCCAGGGCGAGCTGCAGTGGGCCAACGGCCAGCACCATGTCGGTCGTTGGCGGGCCGACCAGCCCGACGGCGAGGGCACGATGCGCTACGTCAACGGCAACCTCTACCGGGGCACCTTCGTCGAGGGCCAGCCCCAGGGCGAGGGCCGCATGGCCTATGCGTCGGGCGATGTCTACAGCGGCCGCTTCGAGCGCGGTCAGCCCCACGGCCAGGGCAGCTACCAGTGGCTGAGCGGCCAGCGCTACGAGGGGCCGTGGGTGCAGGGCCGCGCCGAGGGCCGCGCGCGCATGGTGTTCGCCAACGGCAACGTCTATGTCGGCGAGGTGCGTGCCGGTCTGCCCGAGGGCCAGGGCCGGCTCGAGTACGCCAGCGGCGATGTCTACGAGGGCGCGCTGCACGAGGGCCAGCCCGAGGGGCAGGGCCGCTACACCTGGAGCAGTGGCGATGTCTACGACGGGGCCTGGCAGGCCGGACGCCGCCATGGCCCCGGCCGCTTCGTCTGGCGCAACGGCGACCGCTGGGACGGCCGCTTCCAGGACGACCAGCAGAGCGGAGACGGCGTGCTGACCCGCGCTGGCGGCACGGCGGCCGTCCGCCCGCCGGCACCGGCCGTACCGACTGCACCGACTGCACCCCCCCCTCCCGCCGCCGGATCCTGAGCACGGCCGGATCCGGGGCGCCACCGCC
Source organism: Pseudaquabacterium rugosum (assembly GCF_038066575.1). Classification (NCBI taxonomy): domain Bacteria; kingdom Pseudomonadati; phylum Pseudomonadota; class Betaproteobacteria; order Burkholderiales; family Sphaerotilaceae; genus Pseudaquabacterium; species Pseudaquabacterium rugosum. The sequence goes on from NZ_JBBUTF010000004.1 coordinate 86,458, forward strand.
GCCGGGCCGGATCCGCACCCGTCTTGCGCCGGATCAGATCCGCGGCGCGGCCCCGCCCGCGCCGGCCCTCCGCTGTCTATGATTGCGAATCATTCTTGATGACGAGCGAGGCAGGTGATGGTGGAACGGTGGCGGCCGGACGGATCGGGGCGGCGTGCGGCCCTGAAACAGGCCTGGATGGCGGCCTGGGCCGGTGCGGCATGGGCCGGTGCGGCATGGGGCGGCGCGCCCGTGCTGCACGCCGCCACGGTGTCCGGGCCGGCGCGGCCCTGGCGCCTGGCCACCGCCTGGCAGCGGCTGGACGCGGCCGGCCGGCCGGCGGCCTGGCAGGCCGCGGTGCTGGGCCTGGACGAGCAGGCTGACGAGGTCCGGCTGGACCTGCTGCACGCCCACGATCTGCCGGACCGCGCGCACGGTCTGCAGGCCGGTGCCGATGGCAGCGTGCTGGTCGTGGCCAACCGGCCCGGGCGCTGGCTGGCGCGGCTGGACGGGCAGGGCGGTCATCGCCTGCACCGGCTGGAGGCGGCGGGCGAGCGCCGCACGCTCAACGGCCATGTGCTGTCCGCGCCCGATGGCCGGCTGTGGACCAGCGAGACGGACCCGCGTGACGGCCGGGGCTGGATCGGCGTGCGCGACGCGCAGACGCTGGAGCTGCGCGCCTCCTGGCCGCTGGACGATGGCCGTGCCGACGGCCCGGGCATCGATCCGCACCAGATGGTGTGCGATGCGCAAGGCGATCTGCTGGTGGCCGTCGGCGGCATTCCGCGCTGGCCCGACGGCCGCCGGCGCGACGCGGAGCCCTTGAGCCCGGGCCTGTGGCGCCTGGACGGCCGCGACGGCCGGGTGCTCGGGCGGTGGTCGCTGGCCGACCGCTGGCTGAGCCTGCGCCATCTGGCCTGGTCGACGGGCGAGGCGGGCGCGCCGCGCCTGGGCATCGCCCTGCAGGCCGAGCATGCGCGGGCCGAGGACCGTCAGGCCGCGCCGCTGCTCGCCTTGTTCGATGGCGCACAGCTGCGCGCCGTCGACGCCCAGGCGCCGCGCAAGGCGGCCGGCTATGCCGGTGACATCGCGGCCGCGCCCGGCGGCGGCTTCGTGCTCAGCGGGCAGAAGGCGGGCATGGCGCTGTGGTGGGATCCGTCGCGCACGGTCGCCGCTGACGGCGCCACGGCCGCGCCGGCCCTGCGGCCGGTGGCCGAGCTGACCGAGGCCTGCGCGCTGGCGCGGCTGGAGCCGGCGGATGCGACCGTCGGCCCCGGCGTGCTGATCGGGGCGGCGCGCGGGCTGGGTCTGTGGCGGCTGCAGGGGCCGTCCCGGCTGCTGCCCTGGCCGGTGGCGGTGCTGCCGGACAACCACCTGGTGCGGCTGGCCGACACCTGAGTCCGGCCGTCAGGCCACACCCCGCGGCCTCAGACGATGCGGTCCTCCGGGCGCCGGATCTTGCCCAGCGGCGCATGGCGCTCGCTGTGCGTGAGCAGCGGGTGGGCGCTGGCGCTGCCGTCCCACACCGGGTCGGCGATGCCCTCGAACACCTCGCGCAGGCGCTGGCCCCAGGTGCTGTGGATCATCTGGAAGTACGGATTGCCCTCGTCCAGGCAGACGATCTGCTCGGTGCGGAAGCTGTCCTCGCGGTAGACCAGCAGGTCGAGCGGCAGGCCCACCGACAGGTTGGACTTCAGCGTCGAGTCCATGCTGACCAGCGCGCACTTGGCGGCCTCGTCCAGCGGCGTGGCCGGGGTCAGCACACGGTCCAGGATGGGCTTGCCGTACTTGCTCTCGCCGATCTGGAAGAAGCAGGTCTCGCGCGTGGCCTCGATGAAGTTGCCGGCCGAGTAGACGAGGAACATGCGCATCGCCTCGCCCTTGATCTGGCCGCCCAGGATCATCGTGCAGTTGAAGTCCACGCCGGCCGCGCGCAGGGCGGGGCCGTCCTGCTCGTGCACGCGGCGCACGGTGGCGCCCAGCACGCGCGCGGCGTCGAACATGCTCTCGGCATTCCAGATCGTCAGCGGCTCCTGCTGGGGGCCGCGGTCGATCTTCTCCAGTTGCAGCAGCTCGCGCACGCTCTGGCTGATCGACAGGTTGCCGGCCGACAGCAGGCACATGAAGCGCTCGCCCGGTTGTTCATAGACCATCATCTTGCGGAAGGTGCTGATCTGGTCGATGCCGGCGTTGGTGCGGCTGTCGGACAGGAAGACGAGGCCGGCGTTCAGGCGGATGCCGATGCAGTAGGTCATGTGCGGGGGCTGCGCGTAAGGCAGGGGCGGGAAGGCGGGGCGCCGCGGAGCCGGGCGCGAGGGCGGAAGACGTCGTGGATTCTGCCGCGGTGGGTTCAGTGCGGGATCTGCTTGAGCCGGTAGAGCGCGTCCAGCGCCTCGCGCGGGGTCAGCGCGTCGGGATCGACGGCCGCCAGTGCGCGCTCGACCGCGCTCGGCTCGGCCGCGGCCGGGTCTTCGGGCGGCGGGGCGAACAGGTCGACCTGTGGCTGCTCGGCCCGCGACTGGGCCTCCAGCGCACCGAGCGTCGCACGGGCCTGGCGCACCAGGCTGGCCGGCATGCCCGCCAGGCGCGCGACCTGCACGCCGTAGCTGCGGCTGGCCGGCCCGGGCTCGATCGTGTGCAGGAACACGATGTCATGTCCGTTCTCGGCCGCCGAGACGTGCATGTTGACGGCCTGGCCGTGCTGCTGCGGAAACGCCGTGAGTTCGAAGTAATGCGTGGCGAACAGCGTGAAAGCCTTGTTGCGGTCGTGCAGATGGCTGGCGATGGCGCCGGCCAGCGCGAGGCCGTCGTAGGTGCTGGTGCCGCGTCCGATCTCGTCCATCAGCACCAGGCTGTGCGGCGTGGCCGCATGCACGATGGCGGCGGCCTCCGTCATCTCCAGCATGAAGGTGGACTGGGCGTTGGCCAGGTCGTCGGCCGCGCCGATGCGGGTGTGGATGGCGTCGATGGGCCCCAGCCGGCAGGCGCGCGCCGGCACCCAGCTGCCGATCGAGGCCAGCAGCACGATCAGCGCGATCTGGCGCATGTAGGTGCTCTTGCCGCCCATGTTCGGGCCGGTGACGATCATCATCCGCGTGCGGCTGTCGAGCCGGCAGTCGTTGGCGATGAAGGGCGGGCCGTCGGTCTCCTGCAGGCGGGCCTGCACCACCGGATGGCGGCCGGCCTCGATCTCGATGGCCGGCTGCGCGACGAACTGCGGCCGGCACCATTCCAGCGTGTCGGCGCGCTCGGCGAGCGCGGCCAGCACGTCGAGCGTGGCCAGTGCGCGGGCCAGCGCGCCGAGCGGCTGCAGATGGACCTGCAACTGCTCCAGCAGCTGCTCGTAGAGCCACTTCTCGCGAGCGAGCGAGCGCTCCTGCGCCGACAGCGCCTTGTCCTCGAAGGCCTTGAGCTCGGGCGTGATGTAGCGCTCGGCGTTCTTCAGCGTCTGGCGGCGCTGGTAGTCGGCCGGCACCTTGTCGATCTGGCCGGCGGTGACCTCGATGTAGAAGCCGTGCACGCGGTTGAACTGCACGCGCAGGTTGCCGATGCCGGTGCGCGCGCGCTCGCGCGTCTCCAGGTCCAGCAGGAAGGCGTCGCAGTTCTGGCTGATCGCGCGCAGCTCGTCGAGTGCGGCGTCGAAGCCGCTGGCGATCACGCCGCCGTCGCGCACGAGCGCGGCCGGCTCCTCGGCGATGGCCGCGTGCAGCAGGGCGGCGATGGCGTCCGGCGGCTGCAGGCCGTCGTGCAGGCGGTCGAGCAGCGGGGCGCGGCCGTCGGCCGGCGGCAGCGTCTGCCGCAGCGCGGGCAGGTTCAGCAGCGTGGCGCGCAGGCCGGCCAGTTCGCGCGGGCGCACCTGGCGCAGCGCCAGCCGGGCGACGATGCGCTCGACATCGCTGCTGCCGCGCAGCGCCTGGCGGATGCGGGCATGGGCCTGGGCCGCGTCGAGCAGCACGGCGATCGCCTGGTGGCGCGCGCTGGCGGCGTCGCGCGCGCGCTGCGGATGGGTCAGCCAGTGGCGCAGCAGGCGGCTGCCCATGCCGGTGGCGCAGGTGTCGAGCAGGCTCAGCAGCGTGGGCGCGGGCTCGCCCCTCAGGGTCTGCGTCAGCTCCAGATTGCGCAGCGTGGCCGGTGGCAGCGTGATCAGCGCATCGGCGCGCGCGACCTGCAGCGCACCGACGTGGGCCAGGGCCTGGCCCTGGGTGTGCTCGGCGAAGCTCAGCAGGGCGGCGGCGGCGGCCTGGGCCACGCCCAGCGCCTCGGCGCCATAGGCCTGCAGCGAGGCCACCTGCAGCAGCGCGCACAGCTTGCGCAGGCCGAGCGCGGTGTCGAACTGCCAGTCCGGTCGCACGGTGCGCGGTGCGCGCAGCTGCAGCACGGCCGGCGGCAGGGCGGCGGTGGCGTCGGCCTGCGAGATCAGCAGCTCGGCCGGCTCCAGCCGGGCCAGCCAGCCGCCGAGTTCGGCTTCCGTGCATTCGGTGGCGCCCAGCTCGCCGCTGCTCAGGCCCAGCCAGGCCAGGCCCCAGGTCGCGCGGCGGCGGTGCAGGGCCAGCAGCCGGGTGTCGCAGCGCTCGTCGAGCAGCTCGGTGTCGGTGATGGTGCCGGGGGTGACCACGCGCACCACCTTGCGCTCGACCGGCCCCTTGCTGGCGCCGACCTCGCCGACCTGCTCGGCGATGGCCACCGCCTCGCCCAGCTTGATCAGCCGCGCCAGGTAGTTCTCGACCGCGTGCACCGGCACGCCGGCCATCACCACCGGCTCGCCGGCCGACTGGCCGCGGGTGGTGATCGTGATGTCGAGCAGGCGGTTGGCCTTGCGCGCATCGTCGTAGAACAGCTCGTAGAAGTCCCCCATCCGGTAGAACACCAGCGTGTCGGGGTACTCGGCCTTGATCCGGAGATACTGGCCCATAACTGGCGTATGGGCCGCGTAGTCGATGGCCGGGGCGATGACCGGGGCGATGGCGGGCGCGGCGGTGCCGGCGGGCTGCGGATCGGTGACGGAGGGCTCGGCGCTCACGGGGCGGGACGTCAGGTGGACGACGGGTTCGGGGGCGCCGATTGTCGGCCAAGTGTCCGCCGGTGCCGGGCGGGCTCGGCCGGGCCGGGCGAGCCGGACCCGATCCGACCCGGCCCAAGACGCACGGGCCGCGTCTGCGGCCCGTGGGGAGGGCAGGTGCGCCGGGCGCGGCCTGCCGGGATCAGCCGGGTCTCAGCCCTGGCGGCGGCGGCGCAGCGACAGGCCGCCGACCAGCACGCCGGCGCCCATCAGCGCCCACGACGAAGGCTCGGGCACGGCCGAGCTGAAGCTCAGCACGTCGGTGCCGCCGGTGATGATCACCACCGCACCACCGCCCAGGATCTGGTTGCCGGCCGCGGGATGGTCGAAGTAGCCCGACACCAGCGTCGACATCGCGCTGCTGCTCAGCGCGCCGTTGCTCTGGTTGTTCAGCGTGGCCGTCAGCGTCGTCCACAGGTCCATTTCCAGCGGCGACAGCGAGACCACGGTCGCGCCGGCATGCCAGTCCACCAGGTCGACGGTGGCCAGGGTGTAGGTGGCTCCGGTGTTGAGCGCATAGGCGGTGGCGTAGGGCCAGTCGGTCAGCGGCGCCACGTCGAAGCTGGTCACGCCCTCGGCCGCGACCAGCTCGATCAGGCCCGACGCGTTCTGGCCGGCACCGGTGCCGCTGATCGCGAAGTGCACGTACAGCGAGTAGTCCGTGCCCAGGCCGGTGGTGTCGACGGGCACGCCGTTGAGCGTGGCCATGCCGATCGACAGATAGCCTTCCTCGTACCAGACCAGCGAGTTGTCCGGCAGGCGCGCGTTGGACAGCACCGAGGCCTCGCCGCCGTACAGCGCGTCGAAGCTGAAGGTGGTCCCGCTCAGGCCGAGTGCGCTGGGATCGAAGGTCAGCTCGGTCGCGGCGGCCGGCGTGGCCTGCCAGCCGGCGACGGCCAGCGTCAGCGACGCCAGGGCCTGGATCCAGCCCCGCTTCGGGGCCTCGGCCGTGACCGTCGTGGCCGGGCGGGCCGAGTCGGCTGCCAGGCCGCTCTGCATCAGATTCTGGTTCATGTCGACGTCCTCCTGAGGTGTCACTGTCCGCGTTGGAAGCATGCTAACGGCGGGGGTCCTCGGCCGGGTATCCCCTAGCCCCCCCGTATGAAGGTGGTTGACGAGCGCTGGCGCCGACCCGGTGCACCGGTGAATGCCGACGCACCAGGGCGATGCCTGGATGCACGCGTCGTGGGCGTCACCGGCCTCGGTCGACCGGGCCGCTTGTCTCCGCAGATCGCCCGTCACGGACATCACCGCCTGTGACAATGTCGGACACCTTCCCCGTGGCTGTCGCCCTGGTCGCTCGCGACGCGCAGGCCAGCACGGGCCATGCCATCCGGACCTCCGCCATGCCGCTCGTTCCCGTCGTTCATCCGGCCATCGACATCGATCTGCGCTACGCCAGCGCGGACAACATCAGCGGCCGCCCGCTGTACGACCATGGCCAGGCCCTGCTGCACCGTGACGCGATGGCGGCCCTGGTGCGGGCGGCCGATCTGGCCGCCGCCCAGGGCCTGCGGCTGCGCGTCTATGACGCCTGGCGACCGGCCGCCGCGCAGTGGCGGCTGTGGCAGGTGCTGCCGGATCCGGCCTACGTGGCCGATCCGCGCGTGGGCTCGATGCACACCCGCGGCATCGCCGTCGACCTGACCCTGGCGGACGCCGGTGGCCGTCCGCTGGACATGGGCACCGGCTTCGACGAGATGAGTGCCGCCTCGGCCCACGGCTGCACCACGATCACGCCGCAGGCCCAGCGGCATCGGGCCTGGCTGGCGGGGCTGATGGCCCTGAGCGGCTGGGTGCATCTGGGCAGCGAGTGGTGGCACTACAACCTGCCCGATGCGGCGCGCTATCCGCTGATCGACGACGGCAGCCAGGCGCCTCGCTTCGTCGACGCGCCGGCGGCTTGAGCCGGCGGCTGGAGCGTGCGCTTACATCTGGCCTGAGGGGCCTGCGGGCCTGCCGCTGACGGCCGCGTCCGTCGTGTCCGGCTGCTCGGCGGCCGGCTGCCCCGGTGACGCGAAGGCCGCATGACGCCGGGCCTGATGCGCCCATTGGCGGGCGATCTGGCCGCACACCAGATCGCACAGCTGGTAGACCGCCGGATCGGCGATGCGGTAGTAGGCGCTGGTGCCCCGGCTCTCGCGCAGCACCAGGCCCTGCTGGGCCAGATGGCCCAGATGGCGCGAGACATTGGCCAGGCTGCAGCCGCAGTGCCGGGCCAGCTCGCCCACGCTGCGCTCGCCGTCGCGCAGCAGGTTGAGGATGCGCAGCCGGCTCGGTTCGGCCAGCGCCTGGAAGTAGGACGCCAGCTGGATCAGGGCGTCGTCGGGCAGCAGTTCCATCGGGTACATCCGCAGTCGTGGGGCCGGTGTGCAGGCGCCGGGCAGGGGCGGAGGACAGCGGTCGGGGCGCGATCATGCCTGCTGCCGGCCGCTGCGGCGCCTGAGCGCGGGCCGAGGCCGGGTCCAGGATCGGGTTTTGTTCTTTGTTTGACTACTTGCGTGAGTGCGCAAATAATAGAACAAATCCCGCCCCCGGTCATCCCGTGGTGACGGGTGTTCCCCCGGCTCCACGCGGCCCGCAGCCTGCCGCCCACTGACCGCACCATGCCCGCCGCCCGTCCCGCACCGCTCCTGCCGCCGCCCGATCCTCACGGCGGGTCGTCCTGTGGTTCCGCTGCCGTGCTGCCGCTGCCGCCGCGGTCACCGGCCCGGATCGGCCGTCCGGCCGCGTCGTGTGTCCCGCCGTCTGTTCCGCCGTCTGTTCCGCCGTACCTCGCGGTGTGGATCGCGGGGCTCTTCGCGCTGGTGTCGACCCTGCCTTCGCCGGCCGCGGCCCAGGCCGGTGCAGCCGGACCGGCCGCCGTGCCCGCCGTCGCCAGCCGCCACGAGGGCCTGGTCGAGCCGCTGCGCCAGACCACGGTCGCGGCCCAGGTGGCCGGCGCGGTGGTCGAGCTGCGGGTGCAGGCCGGCGACCGGGTGCGTGCCGGCCAGCTGCTGCTGCGGCTGGACGCCCAGGCCGCCCGCCAGGCCGACGCCGCCAGTCTGGCCCAGGTCGAGGCGGCGCGGGCGCAGGCCGATCTCGCGCGGCGCGACCTGCAGCGGCAACAGGCGCTGCAGCAGCGGCAGTTCATCAGCGCCGCCGCGCTCGAGCGGGCACAGGCGGCTGACAGCGCCGCCGAGGCCCAGTTGCAGGCGGTGCAGGCGCAGTCCCGTCTGACGCGCACGCAGTCCGGCTGGACCGAGATCCGCGCGCCGTATGACGCGGTCGTCGCCGCCGTGCCGGTGGCCATCGGCGACATGGCCTTGCCCGGCCGGCCGCTGCTGCAACTGCATGATCCGCGCCGCCTGCGCGTGAGTGCGGCGCTGCCGCTGTCGGTGCTGGCCGGACTGGCCCCCGACGCGGTGCTGGCGGTCGAGGTCGGCGGCCGTCGGCTGCCGGTCAGCCGCTGGCAGCGCCTGCCCCAGGCCGACGGCGCCAGCCTGACGCAGACGCTGCGCGCCGAGCTGCCGCCCGACACCCTGGACCTGGTGCCCGGCATGGTCGCCCGGCTGCTGCTGCCGGCCCCGTCGGTCTTGCTGGCCCCGTCGGCTTCGTCCCTGCCGCGCCCGCCCGCGACCGCGCCCGCCGGCGCGCCGGTCGCCGGTGGCGCCGGGCCCGCCGCGCCCACCCTGTGGCGCATCCCTGCCGATGCCGCCGGCATCCAGCTGCCGCTGGCGGCCATCGTGCGCCGCGGCGAGCTGACCGCGGTCCAGGTGCTCGACGGCGAGGGGCGCCCGCTGCTGCGCCAGGTGCGCCTGGGGCGGGCCGACGGTGAGCGCGTCCTGGTGCTCTCCGGCCTGCGCCCGGGCGAGCAGGTGCGTGTGCCGGCGCCGTTGCCGGCGGTGGCCGCCCCGCCCGCCGGGGTCACCGAGGCCGCCGCCGGTACCGATCCGCGCGACCGGTCCGCCGGTCCCGCCCGAGCCTCCGGAGTCGCCCGGTGAGCCACGCCGATCCCACCGACCGCGCCGACCCCATCGCCACCGGCCCCGCCGGTCGTCTGGCCGCGCACTTCCTGCTCACCCCGCTGACGCCGCTGCTGGCGCTGGTCGCGCTGCTGCTGGGCCTTTTCGCCGTGTGGGTCACGCCGCGCGAGGAGGAGCCGCAGATCGACGTCACCATGGCCCAGGTGATGATCGCCTTCCCCGGCGCGGCCGTGCGCGAGGTCGAGAACCTGGTGGCCACGCCGGCCGAGCAGGTGCTCTCGCGCATGGCCGGCGTCGAGCACGTGATGAGCGTCAGCCGGCCCGGTCTGGCGCTGGTGACGGTGCAGTTCCAGGTCGGCGTGCCGCGCAGCGAGGCCCTGGTGCGCCTGCACGACACCGTCTCCAGCCATGCCGACTGGCTGCCGGCCGGTCTCGGCGTGTCGCCGCCGCTGATCCGCCCCAAGGGCATCGACGACGTGCCGGTGCTGGCCTGGACGCTGCACGCCACGCGCGACGACCAGGATGCGGTCGACCTCGAACGGGTCGCCCGCACGCTGCAGGCCGAGCTCAAGCGGGTGCCGGGCACGCGCGACGTGACGCTGATCGGCGCCCCCGGCCGCGCGCTGGTGGTCGAGCCCGATGCGGCGCGGCTGGCGGCCGCCGGCCTGGGCCTGGCCGATCTGCGGCGGGCGCTGCAGGCCGCCCATGCGGCCGCGCCGGCCGGTGATCTGCTGCGCGACGACCGGCGCATCGCCCTGCAGGCCGGCGGCTTCATCGAGACGCTCGACGATCTGGCCGAGCTGGTGGTCACCGTGCGCGACGGCCGGCCGGTGCTGCTGCGCGAGCTGGCCACGCTGCGCGAGGGCACGCCGCGGCCCGAGCGTCGGGTCTGGCACGGGCTCGGGCCGGCGGCCACAGCGGCCTCGGCATCTGTGGCCCCGGTGGCCGCCGCCGGCGGCGTCGGCGTCGGCGCGGCCTCCGCCGCCGCCACGCCGCGCGAATCGCTGGCGCTGACCCTGGCCATCACCAAGAAGCCCGGCGCCAACGCCATCGACGTGGCCGAGGCGCTGGCCGCCCGCCTGCCGGCCTTGCAGCGCACGCTGATCCCGGCCGACGTGGCGGTGGTCGTCAGCCGCGACTACGGCCGCACCGCCGACGACAAGGCGCGCCAGCTGATCGGCAAGCTGCTGTTCGCCACCGCCACGGTGGTGGCGCTGGTCTGGCTGGCGCTGGGCCGGCGCGAGGCGGCCATCGTCGGCGTGGCCGTCGGCCTGACGCTGACGGTCACGCTGTTCGCCAGCTGGGCCTGGGGCTTCACGCTCAACCGGGTCTCGCTGTTCGCGCTGATCTTCTCGATCGGCATCCTGGTCGACGACGCCATCGTGGTGGTCGAGAACATCCACCGCCATCAGGCCCTGCACCCCGGGCGCAGCCTGGCGCAGCTGATTCCGGCGGCGGTCGACGAGGTCGGCGGGCCGACCATCCTGGCCACGCTGACGGTGATCGCCGCGCTGCTGCCGATGGCCTTCGTCAGCGGGCTGATGGGGCCGTACATGGCGCCCATCCCCATCAACGCCAGCCTGGGCATGGCGCTCAGCCTGCTGATCGCCTTCGTGCTGACGCCCTGGCTGGCGCGGCTGTGGATGAAGCCGCATGCCGCGGACGCTGCCGCCACGGGTGCGGCGGCCCACGGCCCGGCCGCGGCCGCGGCGCCCAGCGGGGCCCTCAGCCGCTGGCTGGCGCCGGCCTTCCGGCGTCTGTACGCGCCGCTGCTGGCGCGCCGACCGGCGGCCCGTCGCGCGCTGGCTGCGGGCGTCGGGCTGGCGCTCGTGGTCTCGATGGCCTTGCCGGCGCTCGGCTGGGTGCAGCTCAAGATGCTGCCCTTCGACAACAAGAGCGAGCTGCAGCTGGTGGTCGATCTGCCGGCCGGCTCGACGCTCGAGCGCACCGCTGCCGTGCTGCAGGAGCTCGCCGCCTGGGTCGCGCAGCAGCCTGAGGTGCGGCATTACCAGGCCTATGCCGGCACCGCCGCGCCCATCACCTTCAACGGCCTGGTGCGCCAGTACGACCTGCGCAGCGATCCCGAGCAGGGCGATCTGCAGATCAACCTGGTCGACAAGGCGCAGCGCGGCCGCCAGAGCCACGCGCTGGCCACCGCCTGGCGCGCGCCGCTGCAGGCGATCGCCGCGCGCCATGGTGCGACGCTCAAGGTGGTCGAGGTGCCGCCGGGCCCGCCGGTGCTCGCGCCCATCGTCGCCGAGATCTACGGCCCCGAGGCCGCCGGCCGTGACCGCCTGGCGGCTGAAGTGAGGGCCATCTTCGCCCGCACCACCGGCATGGTCGATCTCGACGACAGCCGCATCGCCGAGGCGCCACGTCTGCTGCTGCAGGTCGAGCGCGCGCGGGCGGCCCAGGCCGGCGTCGCGGTGGCCGACATCGTGGCCACGCTGCAGGCCGCCCAGGCGGGCGAGGCGGTGGCCTACGCCCATGACGGCAGCCGCCGCGCGACGCCGGTGCTGCTGCAGCTGCCGCCCGCGCAGCAGGGCGAGCTCGATACGCTGCTGCAGCTGGGCGTGCGCGGTGCCGCCGGTGCGCTGGTGCCGCTGCGCGAACTGGTGCGGGTGGTCGACAGCCGGCGCGAGCAGCCGGTCTGGCACAAGGACGGCCTGCCGCTGGCGATGGTGGTGGCCGACATGGCCGGCACCGTCGACAGCCCGCTCTACGGCCTGTTCGCCGCCCGCGGCGAGATCGCCCGCCTGCAGGCGCCCGACGGTGGCGCCGTCGCCGAGCACTTCATCTCGGCGCCGGTCGACGGCCTGTCGGGCTATGCGCTGAAGTGGGACGGCGAGTGGCAGATCACCTACGAGACCTTCCGCGACATGGGCGCGGCCTATGCCGTCGGCCTGGTGCTGATCTACCTGCTGGTGGTGGCGCAGTTCGGCAGTTACGGCGTGCCGCTGATCATCATGGCGCCGATCCCGCTGACGCTCGTCGGCGTGATGCCCGGCCATGCGCTGCTGGGCGCGCAGTTCACCGCCACCAGCATGATCGGCATGATCGCCCTGGCCGGCATCATCGTGCGCAACTCCATCCTGCTGGTCGACTTCATCGGCCTGCAGCGCGCGGCCGGCGTGCCGCTGCGCGAGGCGGTGGTGCAGTCGGCCATCACCCGCGCCCAACCCATCGTGCTGACGGCGCTGGCCGCGATGGGCGGCGCGGTGTTCATCCTCGGCGACCCGATCTTCAACGGCCTGGCGATCTCGCTGATCTTCGGCATCGCCGTCTCGACGGTGCTGACGCTGGTCGTGATCCCGCTGCTGTACTGGCTGGCCATGGGCGGTCCCTCCGCCGATGCGCCCGATGCATCCCATGCGCCCGCACCGGCCGTCCTGGCCGTCACCGACAACCCCTGACCTGAGGAGAAAGCGCCCATGCGTTCCTGGCAGATCGTCCGGCTGGTGGCCGGCAGTTTCATCCTGCTCTCGCTGGCCCTCGGCGTGCCGGGCAGCCCGCTGTTCCTCAGCCCCTGGTGGCTGGCCTTCACCGCCTTCGTCGGCGTCAACCTGCTGCAGAGCGCGCTGACCGGCTGGTGCCTGATGGAGTCGCTGCTGCGCCGCTTCGGCGTGCAGGGCGGCTGTTGACCCCGTTGTCCGAAGGAGTCCCGCATGAGCAAGTCCTATCCCGAGATCACGCGCGAGGTCTCCGGCCTGCTGTCGCAGCTGCGCCGTGACACGCCCGAGCCGCTGCGCGGCTTCTCGGCCCTGGCCGGCGCCGCGATGCAGCCGGGTGCCCTCGATGCCAAGACCAAGGAGCTGATCGCGATGGCGCTGTCGGTGGCCGCCCGTTGCGACCCCTGTCTGGGCTTCCATGCCCAGGCGCTGGTGCGGCTGGGCTGTACCCAGGCCGAGCTGGAGGAGATGCTGGCCGTGTGCGTCTACATGGGCGGCGGGCCGTCGCTGATGTATGCGGCCCACGCGCTGCAGGCCTGGCAGCAGTTCGATGCGGCGGCGGGCGCCGCGGCGGCGCTCAGCCCTTCGGCGGCGGCGCCTGCGCAGGCCTGACGGCCACGCCAGGCCAGGCCTTCTTGCCGGTCCGCTCGCCGGGTCCGGCCGCCGGTGCGCGGCCGACGCCGGTCCGGGCGCTGCCCGTCCGCGGACGGCAGCGCTCGTCGATCAGCCGCGCGGCTTGCCGCGGCCGGTCTTGGCCGCGGGCGCCGGGCCACGACCCGGGCCGCGCGGGCCCTGGCCGCCGCCGGCCGGGCGCGGACCCCGTGCGCCGGGTTGGCCGTCGCGCGGCGGGCCACGGCGGTCATCGTCAGCGCGCGGACCGCGCGGGCCGTCACCCCGCGGGGCACCGCCCCAGGCGTTGTTGCCACGCGGGGCATCACCCCGGGGCGCGCCCCAGGCATTGTCCCCACGCGGGCCCTGACCGCGCGGGCCGTCGCCCCGCGGGGCGCCCCAGGCGTTGTCACCGCGCGGCGCGCCGGTGCGCGGGCCCTGGCCCCGGTCCGCCGGGCCGCGCGGGCCGTTGCGGTTGTCGCGGTCGCCACCCCAGCTGCCGCGGTTGTCGTCACGGCCACGGCCATCGGCCGGCGCACGGTCACGCGGCGCACGGGTCTGTTCACGGGCGGGCGGGCTGTCCGGCGCCGCTTCGCGGGGAATGCGGCGGATCACGCGCGGCGCGGCGGGGCTGTCGGCCGCCGGCGCATCGTCGGTCGGGGTGACGGCCTCGTCGCTGGGGGTGGCGGTGTCGGTGGCCGTGCCGGTGGCGTCATCCGCCTGCGCGGCGTCCACGTCGGCGCGGGCGATGGCCGCGACCTCGGCCGGTGCCTCCTCAGCCGTCTTGCGGATGCGCAGCGGCTTGCGCTTGGCCGGTGCCGGTGCGGCGGCATCGGTCGCCGTCGGGGCGGTCGTGCCCTCGTCCGCGCCCTCGCCACCGATGCCGCGCGCCATGCTGGCCGCCAGGGCTTCGGTCGGCGTCACGCCGGCGCCCGGCGCGCCTGCGGCCGCATCGGAGGCCTCGTCCGCCTTGATCACGCGGCTGAACGGCGTGAGCATCTTGACCATCTGCGCATAGATGCGCGGCGTGCCGCAGACCAGCTCGCGCTGGTTCAGGAAATCGGCCTCGCCGGTGAAGTTGCCGCACAGGCCACCGGCCTCGGTGATGATCAGCGAGCCGGCGGCGACATCCCAGGGGTTCAGGCCGGTCTCGAAGAAGCCGTCGAACCAGCCGGCGGCCACGTAGCACAGGTCGAGCGCGGCCGAGCCGGTGCGGCGCAGGCCGGCCGCGGCCGTCATCACCGTCTCGAACATCCGCAGGTAACGCTGCAGGTTGTCGCCCTTGCGGAAGGGGAAGCCGGTGCCGATCAGGCTGTCGGCCATGCGCACCCGGCGCGAGACGCGGATGCGGCGGTCGTTCAGGTAGGCGCCACGGCCGCGCGAGGCATAGAACAGGTCGTTGCGGGCCGGGTCGTAGACGACGGCCTGCTGGATCTGGCCGCGGTACGACAGCGCGATCGAGACCGCGTAGATCGGCAGGCCGTGCAGGAAGTTGGTGGTGCCGTCCAGCGGATCGATGATCCAGACGTAGTCGCTGTCCCGTGCGCCGTGCTCGCGGCCCGATTCCTCGGCCAGGATGCCGTGGCCGGGATAGGCCTGCAGCAGCGTCTCGATGACCACCTGCTCGGCCATGCGGTCGACTTCGCTGACGAAGTCGTTCGGGCCCTTGCTCTCCACGGTCAGCAGATCCAGATCCATCGAGCCGCGGTTGATGACCGCGCCTGCGGCGCGCGCCGCCTTGATGGCAATGTTGAGCATCGGGTGCAGGGATTGCGACATGGAGCGTCCTGGATGTGCGGCGAAAGGCGGTGGGCCGGGTGGCATGGGCGGCGGTCGGCGGCGTCCGTGCGTCGTGGGCAGGGTTGCGGCGGCGACCGTCGCGGCCGTGGCGGACAGGGCGACGGGCGGGTCGCTTCTGGGCCGGGCGGCGGACAGGGATCTGGCAGGTGGAAAAGAGCGATGGGCGTGCGGCAGGCGTCAGGGCCGGGGGCGCAGCGGGAGCCGTGGACAATGCACCGCTCGCCGTCGCCCCTGCAGGCCTTGCATCCGTTTTGGCTGCCGTGCGCACGCGAACCCTCGAGTCTATCGCAATGATCGAAGAAAAAAACGCCATCCATGCCCCTGGCCATGGGGATGGCACGCGATTCGTGCTGGTCCGCACGAGTCACCGCGGCAACATCGGCGCGGCCGCCCGGGCGATCAAGGTGATGGGTTTCGGCGATCTGGTGCTGGTCGCGCCGCGCCATGGGCCCCAGGTGCTGGCCGATGACGAGACGCTCGCGCTGGCCAGCGGTGCGACCGACGTGCTGGCGTGCGCGCGCTGCGTCGACACGCTGGACGCGGCCCTGGTCGGCATCACCCACGTCTGCGCGACGGCGATGACCCCGCGCGACTTCGGTCCGCCGGTGGCCGCGCCGCGCGATCACCTGCCGGCGCTGGCCGCGTCGGTGATCGCGGGCCGTGAGCGCGTGGCCTTCGTCTTCGGCAACGAACGTCACGGCATGGCCAACACCGATGTCTGGCGCGCCCATGTCTGCCTGAGCATCCCGACGGCGCCCGGCTACGGCTCGCTCAATCTCGCGCAGGCGGTGCAGCTGCTGGCCTATGAATGGCGCCAGCAGCTCGGCGCCGAGCCGGTGGTCGCGCGCACCGCCGAGGCGCCGCTGGCCGCCGCCGACGAGGTCGAGGGCGCGCTGGCCCACTGGCGCGAGGTGCTGGTGGCCGCCGGCTTCCTCGACCCGGCGGTGCCGAAGAAGCTGATGCCGCGCTTGCAGACCCTGCTCAACCGGGCCCGGCTGACGCGGGAGGAACTCCACATCCTGCGCGGCATCGCGCGTGCGGTCGATCCGGCCCGTGTCCTGCACGATCGTGACGACCGGCCTACACTCGTCCGTCCGCAAGACGGGGTGTGAGCAAGGCCGCAGGCCCGGGTGCCGCCCCTGTCCTGATCGTCGTCAACCAGCCCGTCGAGGGCCCCCAACCGGACCGTTTCCCCATGTTCAGCCGCCTGCGTGAAGACATCGCCTGCATCCGCGAGCGTGATCCCGCCGCCCGCTCGACCTGGGAGGTGCTGACCTGTTATCCGGGCCTGCACGCGCTGATCTGGCACCGTCTGGCGCACCGCGCCTGGCGCGGCGGCTTCCGCTGGTCGGGCCGCTTCCTGTCGCATCTGGGCCGCTTCCTGACCGGCATCGAGATCCACCCCGGCGCGACCCTCGGCCGGCGGGTGTTCATCGACCACGGCATGGGCGTGGTGATCGGCGAGACGGCCGAGGTCGGCGACGACTGCACGATCTACCAGGGCGTGACGCTGGGCGGCACCTCGCTGGACAAGGGCGCCAAGCGCCATCCGACGCTGGGCAAGGGCGTCATCGTCTCGGCCGGGGCCAAGGTGCTGGGCAGCTTCACCGTCGGTGACGGTGCGCGCGTGGGCAGCAACGCGGTGCTGCTGCAGCCGGTGCCTGCCGGCGCGACGGCCGTCGGCATCCCGGCGCGCATCCTGCAGAAGTCGGCCGACGGCCAGCGCGAGGACGCCGCCCGCAAGATGGGCTTCTCGGCCTATGGCGTGACCCAGGGCCAGGACCCGGTGGCGCAGGCGATGAAGGGGCTGATCGACAACGCGGCCGGCCACGAGCACCAGATCGCGCTGCTGTGGCAGGCGATCGAGAAGCTGTCGGCCGGCGCCCGCGAGCTGCCGGCCCAGACCTGCGTGCCGCACGACGCCTGCACGACCGAGCAGTTCGACGCCGAGGGGCTGAACCGGCTGGTGAAGTAGGCCCACCCCCGAAGCGGGCCAGCCCGCTCCCCCTCAAGGGGGCGCCGCTGGCGGACCGGCGGAGCCGGATCCGCGGCGGCTGCTGGGTGGTATTGCGCGGTGCGGTGGCCGGTGCGTCCTGGCACCGCCGCGGGGCGGCCGCCAGGACGCTGCCGGGGCATCCGCTCAGGCCGTACGGGGCTTGCGCACGGCGGTCTTCGGGCGGAAGGCCTGGCACAGCGCCGGATCGGTCTCGATCCAGGGGCCGCCGATCAGGTCGATGCAGTAGGGCACGGCGGCGAAGATGCCCGGGCAGGGCGGCTGCGCCTCGGGCAGGCCCTGCAGCGTCTCGGCGATGCTCCTGGGCTGGCCCGGCAGGTTGATCACCAGCGCCCGGCCGCGGATCACCGCCACCTGACGGCTCAGGATGGCCGTCGGCACGAAGCGCAGGCTGATCTGGCGCATCTGCTCGCCGAAGCCCGGCATCTCGCGGTCGGCGATGTCCAGCGTGGCCTCGGGCGTGACGTCGCGCAGCGCCGGACCGGTGCCGCCGGTGGTCAGCACCAGATCACAGCCGGCCTCGTCGACCAGCTCGCGCAGCGCGGCGGCGATGCCCTCGCGCTCGTCGGGGATCAGGCGCGTGGTCCAGTCGATCGGGTTGCGCAGCGTCCGGCCCAGCCAGTCCTGCAGCGCGGGGATGCCCTGGTCCTGGTAGACGCCGGCGCTGGCCCGGTCGCTGATCGAGACCACGCCGATGCGCACCGTCTCCAGCGGGGCGTCGGCGGCCACCGCGGCGGTTTCGGCGGCGGTTTCGACGGTGTCAGCGGCCTTTGTTGCCCCCTTGGCGGCGCGTGCGCCCCGCTTGGCACGGGCCGGCGGTGCGGGGGCGGGTTCCGGCTCCGCTTGCGCAGCGGGAGCCAGGGGCGGCGCGGCCTGCGTCACCGGCTCGGCGGCGGCCTTGCGGCGTCCCTTGGCCTTGCGTGCGGGCTCGGGCGGCGGCAGCAGTTCACCGGCGTCCACCCAGCCGTCGGCATCGGGCTCGGCCTCGGCCTGGAAACGGTCCGCCTCGACGTCCGGCGCATCCTGCGTGTCGTCGTCATCGTCGTCGCCCGCCAGCGCGGCCGCGGCCGCGAATTCGGTGTCCACGGCCTGGGTCAGCCAGGGCTTGACGAACTGGAACAGCTCGCGCCAACCGCGGCCGTTGCGCTGCTCGGGTGCCAGTGCGGCGTCCTTGCGGGCGTTGCGGATCAGCGTGCGCAGCTGCTGCAGGTCACTGGACGGGAACTGGCGCGCCCAGCGGGTCAGCGCATCGGCGTCGGCCACCAGCTCGGCCCGCCAGCGCTCGGCCTCGTGCAGCTTGAGCTGGTCGGTGGCGTGGCCGAGCTTGAAGGCGGCCACCGCCTCCTGCAGCGGTGCCGGATCGACGTCGCGCATGCGCTTGCCGATGTACTGCAGCTGCCGGCGCTTGCCTTCGTGGCTCCTGGTGCGGCGGTACTCGGCGATCGCGTCGCGCAGCCCGTCGGGTAGATCGAGCTTCTTGAGCCGGCTGTCGGGCAGGGCGGCCACATCGGCGCCCAGCTGCTGCAGCTCCTGGGCCTGCTGCTTCAGCCGCGTCTTGCTCGGGCGCAGCTCGTCGAAGCCGTCATCGGCGCGTGGTGGTGGCTTGCGCGTCCAGCGTCGCGGCAGCGCCGGGCCGGCCGGCGGTTCCTCGGCCGGCATGGCGAAGCGCAGCTTGTCCATCCAGTTCGCGCCGTGGGCATCGTCCAGCGAGGGGTCGTCGTCCTCGGGCAGCGCCGCGTCGTCGGGCAGGTCGTCGTCGTTCAGGGGCGGGCGTGGCCGCATCGTGCAATCTCGGCAAGGGGGCGCGGGGCGCCGGGGCGGACAGTGCCGGGCGCCGCCGGCAGCGGGGCCCGGGGCGCCGGCAGCAGGTCATGCCACAGCATCAAGCTGGGCCCGGCGGCGGCGCGCGGCGGCGCAGGTGCGCCGCTGGCTATGATTGTCGCCCAAGCTCCCAACAACAGGCACTGCATGTCCGGCTCCACCACGTCCCAGGGTTTCGCCTTCCAGCGGGAACAGTTCCAGCAGATCATCGAGGACACGCTGGCGATCGCGCGCGATCTGGGGGCCAGCGATGCCGGGGCCGAGGTCAGCGAGGGCGCGGGTCTGTCGGTGTCCGTGCGCAAGGGCGAGCTCGAGAACGTCGAGCGCAACCGCGACAAGTCGCTCGGCGTGACGGTCTATCTCGGCCAGCAGCGCGGCAATGCCAGCACCAGCGATTTCTCGCGCCAGGCCCTGGAGCAGACGGTGCGCGCGGCCTACGACATCGCCCGCTACACCGCGGCCGATCCGGCCGCCGGCCTGCCCGACGAGGCCGATCTGGTCACCCCCGAGGAAGCCGCACGCGACCTCGACCTGTTCCACCCCTGGGCGCTGGACGCCGACACGGCGCTGGCACTGGCCCGCCGCTGCGAGGACGCGGCCTTCGCCACCCACAAGTGGATCACCAACAGCGAGGGCGCCGGCGTCTCGGCCCAGCAGTCGCACTTCTGGGCCGGCAACTCGCGCGGTTTCCGTGGCGGCTATGCCAGCTCGCGTCACTCGTACTCGGTCGCGCCGATCGCCTCCAAGGGCCGCCAGATGGAGCGCGACGCCTGGTACAGCACCCAGCGGGACGCGATGGACCTGGCCGCGCCGGAGGCCGTCGGCCGCTACGCCGCCGAGCGCGCGCTGGCGCGCCTGAACGGCCGCCAGGTGCCCACCGGCGAGGTGCCGGTGCTGTTCGAGAACACGCTGGCCTCGGGGCTGATCGGCTCGCTGGTCGGCGCGCTGTCCGGCGGCTCGCTCTACCGCCGCGCGTCCTTCCTGCTCGACAGCATCGGCCAGCCGGTGCTCGCCGGCCACCTCGACATCGATGAGGATCCGTTCATCGTGGGCGGCAAGGCCAGCGCGCCCTTCGACGACGAGGGTGTGCGCGTGCACCGCCGCCGCGTGGTCGATGCGGGCGTGATCCAGGGCTACTACCTGTCGAGCTACTCGGCGCGCAAGCTCGGCCTGCGCACGACCGGTCATGCCGGTGGCGCGCAGAACATGCGCCTGAGCAGCCGTCGCACGCAGCCCGGCGACCACCTCGACGAGATGCTGCGCAAGCTGCACCGCGGCCTGTTCGTCACCGAGCTGATGGGCCAGGGCGTCAACGGCGTGACCGGCGACTACTCGCGCGGCGCGGCCGGCTACTGGGTCGAGAACGGCCGCATCGTGCATCCGGTGCATGAGGTGACGATCGCCGGCAACCTCAAGCAGATGCTGCGCGACATCGTGGCCGTCGGGGCCGACGGCTACACCAGCGGTGCGCGGACCACCGGCTCGGTGCTGATCGAGCGGATGAAGCTGGCCGGGCAGTGAGTCGGGCCGGTCGGCCGCCGATCTGGCGGGCTGGCATGGTGGTCTGACATGGTGCTGACGTGTCGCGGCGGTACAAGCGGCCGGCCGGTTCGTGGTGCAGCGGGACCGTCTTCCGCAGGGCGCCGCTGCGCGCACGCCTTGCGTGCTGGCCGGGCGTGCGCTCCTAGAATCGGCCAACTTCCATCCTGATGAGGAGACTGACCATGGAACGTCGTTCATTCGTGCGCGGTGCCGGCATCGCCGGCGTGCTGGCCGCCGGTACCGCACCGGCCATCGTGCAGGCCCAGGCCCAGGTGCGCTGGCGTCTGGCCTCCAGCTTCCCGAAGTCGCTGGACACCATCTATGGCGGTGCCGACGAGTTCGCCAGGAAGGTCAGCGAGCTGACGGGCGGCAAGTTCCAGATCTCGGTGCATTCGGCCGGTGAGCTGATGCCGGCCTTCGGCGTGGTCGACGGCGTGCAGAACGGCACCGTCGAGGCCTGCCACACGGTGCCCTACTACTTCTTCGGCAAGGACGAGACCTTCGCCCTCGGCGCGGCCATCCCCTTCGGCATGAACAGCCGTCAGATGACCGCGTGGATGATGGAAGGCAACGGCATGAAGCTGATGCGCGAGTTCTACGCGCAGTACAACATCGTCAACTTCATGGGCGGCAACACCGGCGCCCAGATGGCCGGCTGGTACCGCAAGGAAATCAAGAGCGCGGCCGACGTCAAGGGCCTGAAGTTCCGCATCGGCGGCTTCGCCGGCAAGGTGCTCGAGCGCATGGGCGGCGTGCCGCAGAACATCCCGGGCGGCGAGATCTACCAGTCGCTGGAAAAGGGCACGATCGACGCGGCCGAGTGGATCGGCCCGTACGACGACCAGAAGCTGGGCTTCAACAAGGTCGCGCCGTTCTATGCCTACCCGGCCTGGTGGGAGGGCGGTCCGCAGATCGACTTCTTCATCAACACCAAGGCCTACAACGCGCTGTCGGCCGAGTACAAGGCGGTCATCGAGATGGCCTCGACCTACGCCCACGTCGACATGCAGGCCAAGTACGACGGCCGCAATCCGGCCGCGCTCAAGCAGCTGGTGGCCCAGGGCACCAAGCTGTTCCGCTTCCCGAAGGACGCGATGGAGCTGGCCTTCAAGGAATCGATGGCCCTGTACAGCGAACTGAGCGCCAAGAACCCGAACTGGAAGAAGGTCTACGCCGACTTCTCCAAGTTCCGCGCCGACCAGAACCTGTGGTTCCGCTTCGCCGAGGCCGGCTTCGACGACTTCATGCAGCAGCAGAAGCTGTGAGGCCTGCGGGCACCGGCCGCCGCACCTGAACCTGACGGTCAGGTCCGGTACCGCCGGTGCATGGCATGACGGCCCTCCCGAGGGCCCTCGGGGACCCGCCCGCACCTGACCGGTGCCGGCGGGTCTCGTCGTTTCTACGGGCTTTCACCTCGTCGAAGACGTGGGCGCCATTCCTACAATCTCCGTGCAAGCGTGCATTCGCATTCTGCGGATGTCGTCCACACCATCAAGGAGATCAGCCATGGAACGTCGTTCATTCGTGCGGGGAGCCGGCATCGCTGGCGTGCTGGCGGCCGGCACGGCCCCGGCCATCGTGCAGGCCCAGGCGCAGCTGCGGTGGCGCCTGGCCTCCAGCTTTCCGAAGTCGCTGGACACCATCTTCGGCGCCGCCGAGGTGTTCGCCAAGAAGGTCGGTGAGCTGACCGGCGGCAAGTTCCAGATCTCGGTGCACTCGGCTGGCGAGCTGATGCCGGCCTTCGGCATCGTCGATGGTGTGCAGGCCGGCACGGTCGAGGTCGGCCACACCGCGCCGTACTACTTCTTCGGCAAGGACGAGACCTTCGCCCTCGGCTGCGCGATCCCCTTCGGTCTGAACAGCCGCCAGATGACGGCCTGGATGGTCGAGGGCAACGGCATGAAGCTGATGCGCGACTTCTACCGGGGCTACAACATCGTCAACTTCATGGGCGGCAACACCGGCGCCCAGATGGGTGGCTGGTACCGCAAGCCGATCCAGGGCGCGGCCGACTTCAAGGGCCTGAAGTTCCGCGTGGGCGGCTTCGCCGGCAAGGTGGTCGAGCGCATGGGCGGCGTGCCGCAGAACATCCCGGGCGGCGAGATCTACCAGTCGCTGGAAAAGGGCACGATCGACGCGGCCGAGTGGATCGGCCCCTACGACGACCAGAAGCTGGGCTTCCACAAGGTCGCGCCGCACTATGCCTATCCGGGCTGGTGGGAGGGCGGTCCGCAGCTGGACTTCTTCGTCAACAGCAAGGCCTATGACGGCCTGAGCGCCGAGTACAAGGCCGTGCTGGAGGCGGCCTCCAACATCGCCCACACCGAGATGCAGGGCCGCTACGACGCCCGCAATCCGGGCGCGCTCAAGCAGCTGGTGGCCGGCGGCACCAAGCTGTTCCGCTTCCCCAAGGACGTGATGGAACTGGCCTTCAAGGAATCGATGGCGCTCTACAGCGAACTGAGCGCCAAGAACCCGAACTGGAAGAAGGTCTACGACGACTACGCGAAGTTCCGCGCCGATTCCAACCTGTGGTTCCGCTTCGCCGAGGCCGGTTTCGACGACTTCATGCAGTCCCAGAAACTGTGAATCTGAGCGGCTTCGGTCGCCTGGAATGAAACAAGGGCCATGCCGGCGACGGCATGGCCCTTTTGTCTGGCCCTTTTGTCTGGCCCGGCAGACCGCGTGATGCGGCCATGCCGGGCGCGTCGGGTGGCTCAGTTCTTGGCCGGCGCGTCCTGCTGCAGGCTGCGCTTGACGGCCTCCATCGGGTCTTCCTCGGCCGCAGGGGCTGGTGCGGCGCCGCTCTGCGGTGCCGATGCGGCCGGCTCGGTGCCGAACAGCGTGGCCGGATCGACCTCCTTCTGCTCCTCGACCGGCTGCATCTCGATCTGCACCTTGTCCAGGTCGATCTCCTGCTTCTCGCCCAGGCCGCTGGAGACCATGCCCGGGAAGGCGATGACCAGGCCGACCATGATCATCTGGATGATCACGAAGGGCACGGCGCCCCAGTAGATCTGGCCGGTCGTCACCTTGGCGATCGGCTGGCCGGTCACGCGGTCGGTGTAGTCCTTGGTCGGGGCCACGCTGCGCAGGTAGAACAGCGCGAAGCCGAAGGGCGGGTGCATGAAGCTGGTCTGCATGTTGACCGCCAGCAGCACGCCGAACCACACCAGGTCGATGCCCAGCTTCTCGGCCACCGGGCCCAGCAGCGGCACCACGATGAAGGACAGCTCGAAGAAGTCCAGGAAGAAGGCGAGGACGAAGATCAGGATGTTGACGACGATCAGGAAGCCCAGTTGTCCGCCGGGCAGGCTGGTCAGCAGGTGCTCGACCCACTTCGGGCCGTCCACGCCCTGGAAGGCCAGGCTGAACACGGTCGAGCCGATCAGGATGAAGACGACGAAGCAGCTGAGCTTCATCGTCGAGTCCATCGCCTGACGCATCAGTTTCAGGTCCAGGCGGCGGCGGGCCACGGCCATCGCCAGCGCGCCCACGGCACCCATCGCGCCGCCTTCGGTCGGCGTGGCCACACCCAGGAAGATGGTGCCCAGCACGAGGAAGATCAGGCCCAGCGGCGGGATCAGCACGAAGGTCACACGCTCGGCCATCTGCGACAGCAGGCCCAGCTTGAAGGTCTTGTTGATGACCGACAGCACGAAGGCCACGCCCACGCCGACGCACATGCTGACGACGATCAGCTCGTCGGTCGGCGTGCCTTCCGGACGCGACTTGGCGAAGGCCACGGCCAGACCGACCGAGGCGACGAACAGCAGGCCCAGCGAGCGCAGGCCGGAGCTGCCATCAGGCTCGCGGATGGTGCGGGCTTCCGGCGGCAGCGCGGGCACGTAGCTCGGGCGGAACATGGCCACCAGAACGATGTAGCCGATGTACAGGCCCGTCAGCACGAAGCCCGGCACGAAGGCACCCTTGTACAGGTCGCCCACGCTCTTGCCGAGCTGGTCGGCCATGATGATCAGCACCAGCGACGGCGGGATGATCTGCGCCAGCGTGCCCGAGGCGGCGATCACGCCCGAGGCCACGCGGCGGTCATAGCCGTAGCGCAGCATGATCGGCAGCGAGATCAGGCCCATCGAGATGACGGAGGCCGCCACCACGCCGGTGGTGGCCGCCAGCATCGCGCCGACCAGGATCACCGCGAAGGCCAGGCCGCCGCGGATCGGGCCGAACAGCTGGCCGATGGTGTCCAGCAGGTCCTCGGCCATGCCGGATCGCTCCAGGATCAGGCCCATGAAGGTGAAGAACGGGATCGCCAGCAGCGTGTCGTTCTGCATGATGCCGAAGATGCGCAGCGGCAGCGCCTGCATCAGCGACAGCGGCAGCATCCCCAGCTCGATGCCGACGAAGCCGAAGAACAGCCCTGCGGCGGCCAGCGAGAAGGCCACCGAGTAGCCCATCAGCAGGAAGAGGATCAGGCCGCCGAACATCAGCGGCGCCATGTTGGCCTGGACGAACTCGATCATGCCTTGCTCCCTGCGGCGGCTTCAGCCTCGGCGCGGGCGCGGATCACCTCGGCCAGTTCTTCTTCTGCGCTCTTGGCGTCCTGCTTGTCGGCCGGATCCGGGCACAGGCCCTGCAGCCAGCCCAGGCGCTTGATCAGCTCGGACAGGCCCTGAAGTGCCAGCAGCACGAAGCCGGCGGGCACCAGCGCATAGGCCGGCCAGCGGATCAGGCCGCCGGCGTTCGACGACATCTCGCCGGTGCGCCAGGCCTGGACCACCAGCGGCCAGACCAGGTTGATGACTTCCCAGCAGAACGGGAACAGGAAGCAGACGATGCCGAAGATCTCGACCTTGACCTGCGTGCGGCGGCTGAACTTGCCGAGGATCACGTCGATGCGCACATGCTCCTGGCGCAGCATGGTGTAGCCCGCGGCCAGCAGGAAGACGGCCGCGAACAGATACCACTGGATCTCCAGCAGCGCATTCGAGCTGGTGCTGAAGACCTTGCGCACGATGGCGTTGCCGGCGCTGATCAGCACCGCGGCCAGCACCAGCCACTGCACCCAGCGCCCGATCCAGGCGGTGAGCCGGTCGATCAGACCGGACAACTTGAGCAATGAGGACACATCCTTCTCCTGGTTCTTTCTGGAATGGCAGGCGTCACATCAACAGGTGCTCGCCGGCGTTCTCGCCGCCGAGCACCACGTAGTTGACGCGCCTGAGGTCGGCGAGCTGGCGCCCGCCGGCGTAAGAGATCGAGCTCTGCAGGTCCTCGCGCATCTCGCGCAGGGTGTCGGCCAGGTGGCCCTTGACCGGCTCCAGGATGCGCTTGCCCTCGACGTGCTTGTACTCGCCCTTGTTGAAGTCGCTGGCCGAGCCGTAGTACTCCTTGTAGCGCCGGCCGTCGACCTCGACGGTGTGGCCGGGCGACTCCTCGTGGCCGGCGAACAGCGAGCCGATCATCACCATCGAGGCACCGAAGCGCACGCTCTTGGCGATGTCGCCGTGGTGGCGGATGCCACCGTCGGCGATGATGGGTTTCGTCGCGACACGGGCGCACCACTTGAGCGCCGACAGCTGCCAGCCGCCGGTGCCGAAGCCGGTCTTCAGCCGCGTGATGCAGACCTTGCCCGGGCCGATGCCGACCTTGGTCGCGTCGGCGCCCCAGCTCTCGAGATCGATCACGCCCTCGGGCGTGCCCACGTTGCCGGCGATGATGAAGGCCTGCGGCAGGCGCTGGCGGATGTGGCCGATCATCTGCCGCACGCTCTCGGCATGGCCGTGGGCGATGTCGATGGTGATGTAGTCGGCGCCCAGACCCTCGGCGGCCAGGCGGTCGATCACGTCGCGGTCGGCGTCCTTGACGCCCGAGGAGATCGAGACCACCAGGCCGGCGTCGCGCATGCGCCGCGCGAAGGCCGGCGCATCGATCTCGAAGCGGTGCATCACGTAGAAGTGGCCGCTGCGCGCCAGCAGCTCGGCGATCGGCTCGTCGATGACCGTCTTCATGTTGGCCGGCACCACCGGCAGCGCGAAGCGGTGGGGGCCGAGCTGCACCGAGGTGTCGCACTCGCTGCGGCTGCCGACCACGCACTTGCGCGGCAGCAGCAGGATGTTGTCGTAGTCGAAGATGTCCATCTGCTCGGGTCCCCGGTGACGCGCAAGAGCCTGAAGTGGTAGGACCATGCGCCTGATGCTTCCCGCTCGTGGGGGAAGTGGCCGGTGGGCGAGTGTACGCAGGCGGGCCCCCGGTCGGCCAGAGGGGCGACCCGTCTTGTGTGTCGCGGTCCGACATGATGGAGCGCCGGTGCCGGGCCACCCGTGGCGCGGTGCGTCGATCGGTGATCTGGTAGGACCAGTGGTTCGACGAGGGTGGCAGGTGGTCCCGCCGCGTCGACCGGCCGGGGCGGCTGGCTCCGCGGCCCCGCGGTCGCCCTGGTCATCCTTGCGGCGACAATCCGGCCCATGCATGAGGCCCCGCATCCGACGTCCGACCGCTCTTCCGATCCTGCCGTGCCGGGCGCCGGCACGGGCTCGCTGCTCAGGGGGCTGAATCCCGAGCAGCTTGCCGCCGTCACGCTGCCGGCCGAGCCGGCGCTGATCCTGGCCGGTGCCGGTTCGGGCAAGACCCGGGTGCTGACCACGCGCATCGCCTGGCTGCTGGCCACCGGCCAGGTCTCGCCCGGCGGCCTGATGGCCGTGACCTTCACCAACAAGGCGGCCAAGGAGATGCTGACCCGGCTGTCGGCCATGCTGCCGGTGTCGACCCGCGGCATGTGGATCGGCACCTTCCACGGCCTGTGCAACCGCTTCCTGCGCGCGCACTGGAAGCTCGCCGGCCTGCCGCAGGGCTTCCAGATCCTGGACACCGGCGACCAGCTGTCGGCCGTCAAGCGCGTGATCAAGGCGATGAACCTCGATGACCAGCGCTTCGTGCCCAAGCAGGTGTGCTGGTTCATCGCCGCGCGCAAGGACGCCGGCGAGCGGCCCGACGACGTGGCCGCCCACGATCCGACCGCCCGCACCATGGTCGACATCTACCGCGCCTACGAGGCCCAGTGCCTGCGCGAGGGCGTGGTCGACTTCGCCGAGCTGATGCTGCGCACCTACGAGCTGATGCGCGACCACGCGCTGCTGCGCCAGCACTACCAGGCCCGCTTCGCCCATGTGCTGGTCGACGAGTTCCAGGACACCAACCGGCTGCAGTACCTGTGGCTGAAGATGTTCGCGCCGCCGGATGCGGGCCAGAGCGTGTTCGCCGTCGGTGACGACGACCAGAGCATCTACGCTTTCCGCGGCGCCCAGGTCGGCAACATGAGCGACTTCGAGCGCGAGTACCGGGTGCGCCACCTGATCAAGCTCGAACGCAACTACCGCTCCTTCGGCAACATCCTGGATTCGGCCAATGCGCTGATCGCCCACAACACCCACCGCCTGGGCAAGAACCTGAGCACCGAGGCCGGCCCCGGCGAGCCGGTGCGGGTGCAGGAGTCGTCGAGCGACCACGGCGAGGCGCAGTGGCTGCTCGACGAGGCGCAGCAGCTGCACCGCGGCGGCGTGGCGCGGGCCGAGATCGCCATCCTCTACCGCAGCAACGCCCAGAGTCGGGTGCTGGAGTCGGCGCTGTTCAATGCCGGCGTGCCCTACCGCGTCTACGGTGGCCTGCGCTTCTTCGAGCGGGCCGAAATCAAGCATGCGCTGGCCTATCTGCGCCTGGTCGAGAACCCGAACGACGACACCAGCTACCTGCGGGTGGTCAACTTTCCGGCGCGCGGCATCGGTGCGCGCACGCTCGAGCAGCTGCAGGACGCGGCCCGCGCGACCGGCCGCAGCCTGTGGCAGAGCGTGGCCGCGGTGCCGGGCAAGGGCGGCGCCAACCTCACCGCCTTCAATGCGCTGATCGAGCGGCTGCAGACCGACACCCGCGGCCTGACGCTGCGCGAGATCATCGAGCGCATGCTGGCCGCCTCGGGCCTGATCGACTTCTACCGCGCCGACAAGGACGGCGCCGAGCGCATCGAGAACCTGGAGGAACTGGTCAACGCGGCCGAGGCCTTCGTCACCCAGGAGGGCTTCGGCCGGGATGCGGTGGCGCTGCCGGTCGACGAGACGGCGCCCCCGGGCAGTCTGGCCACGGTGCGCGGTGACGCGACGCGATCGCCGGCCGCGCAGCGGCGCGAGGCGCTGGCCCTCGATGAGGTCAACCGGGTGCTGTCGGGCCTGGGGGTGGAGCCGGCGGCCGAATCCGCCCCGTGGGACGACGCCGCGCTGGCCGCGGCCTTCGACGGGGCCGCGCCCGCTGCGGATGGCGCCGCGCTGCCTGCCCGGGTCGATCTGACGCCCGATGCCGAGACTGGCGAGATCGTCAGCCCGCTGGCGGCCTTCCTGACGCATGCCGCGCTGGAGGCCGGTGACAACCAGGCCCAGGCCGGCCAGGACGCGATCCAGCTGATGACGGTGCACGCGGCCAAGGGCCTGGAGTTCGACTGCGTGTTCATCACCGGCCTGGAGGAGGGTCTGTTCCCGCACGAGAACGCCGCCTCCGAGCGGGACGGTCTGGAGGAGGAGCGGCGCCTGATGTACGTGGCCATCACGCGCGCCCGCCAGCGCCTGTACCTGAGCTTCAGCCAGACCCGGCTGCTGCACGGCCAGACCCGCTACAACGTCAAGAGCCGCTTCCTCGACGAGCTGCCCGAGGGCGCGCTGAAGTGGCTGGCGCCGCGCCAGCAGGGCTTCGGCTCCGGCTATGCGCAGTCCTACCAGCAGGCCTGGCAGCGGGGCAGCGGGCTGGGCGGCATGGTGGGGGCCGGCCGCCAGCCCTGGCGTGAGGGCGGCGGGCAGGCCGCGGGCCGTGCCGAAGGCGGCCGTGCGCCCTGGGTCGACCGTGACACCATGCCGCCGGCCCCGCCGCTGCCGCCGGCGCTCGCCAGCAAGGCCGGCGCGGGCCATGGCCTGCGCGTGGGGCTGCGCGTGTTCCACACCAAGTTCGGTGAGGGGCTGGTGCTGACGCTGGAAGGCAGCGGCAGCGATGCCCGGGCCCAGGTCAACTTCGGCCGCCACGGCAGCAAGTGGCTGGCGCTGTCGGTGGCCAAGCTGACGCCGATCGACGACTGAGGGCCGACGCGCGCACGGCGCGCGTTCGAAAAGGCATCGACCGGTGCCGCCGTGCAGGGCTGCGGGCCAGGGCGCGTGCGGTTCCACGTTCCTGGCCAGCGGCGCCGGTCGATGCGCCGCAGTCTAGGCGTCAGACTGCGGCGCGTACCGGGAGTCGCTCCCGACCGCCGTCAGGGTGCGACCGGAGGCAGATCGGCCAGGCGCCGTGGGGGTGGCACGGCCAGGGCTTCGGTGTAGCTGCGCACCGCCCAGATCTCCTCCTGGCTGATGAGGCCGCGCCAGGCCGGCATGTGCATCTGCCCCGCACGCAGCTTGCCGTCGAGCACCGACTGCAGGAAGTAGGTGTCGACATCGGTCTGGCAGCGCGGCACCCGGCTGCGGTCCGCCAGGCGCCGGCAGGCGCTGTCCAGACGACGCAGGTCCGGGCCCTCGGGCGACGGCGTGGCGGCCTCGGCCGCGCCATGGCAGACCGCGCAATGCCGGCCGTAGGCGGCGGCACCGGCCTCGCGCACCCGCAACAGGGCCTCGGCGGGCAGGCCGCGGTAGGGATTGGGCAGTTGCCAGCCGTCCGCGCGCTCCGGCCGGGGGCCGCCCGGTGCGGGCAGGGGCGGCAGGGCCGCAGCCCAGGCGGCGGGCACGGCCGCCGAGAGCCGGGCCGGATCCTGCGCCTGCGCCTGCGCCTGCGCCTGCGCGCCGAGACCGCCCAGGCCGGCGATCACCACCAGCACGGCGCTCGCCGGCCGGAGCGCCGCGCGCCAGCCGGACGGCGATGCGCGGCGTTGTTCGGCCGCGTCCGCGGTGCACGTCCACGACGGTTTCATGGGACCTCCGGACAGCCCTCGCAGCCTTCGGTGGCCACGTCGGGAAAGATGGCGAAGCGCAGCCGGTTGTCGCGCATCAGCGCACCGCGCAGATTGCTGGTCACGAACTTGGCCTCCTGCAGGTTCATGCCGACCAGCCGGGCGCCGATGAACTGCGCGAAGTTCAGGCGCGCGGCCTCCAGCGAGGCGCCGCTGAGGTCGGCCCCGCTGAAGTCGGCGCGGAAGAAGCGGCCCTGTTCCAGCACCGCGTCCTGCAGGCGCGCCTCGCGGAACGACACCCCCGGCGCGTTCAGTGCATAGCCATGCACGCCGCGCAGGTCCGCCCCGTCCAGCCGCGCACCGGCGATGTTGGCCGAGCGCAGGTCGGCACCGCGCAGATCGGCCTCGCGGAAGTCCACGCCGCGCAGGTCGAGCCCGACCAGATCGGCGCCGCGCAGGTCGGCGCCGCGGCACTGGGCATAGGGCCAGAGGTGGCAGTCGCCGATGCGGCGCACCTGCAGCGTCTGCGCGGGCTGGGCGCCGGCCGTCGCGGCCGCAACGGCCAAGGTCAGGGCCACGGCAAGGCCCAGGCCTGTGCCTGTGCCTGTGCCTGCCCCGCGGACATCGCCGCGCGGTGTCATCGCCGCGGCAGCTTGAAGGCCCAGTAACTGCCGCCCTGCGTCACCTGGCGGGTCAGCTCGGCCATGTCGCCGCCCCACAGCGGCACCGCACCGCCGTAGCCGTTGGACAGGCCGATGTACTGCTCGCCGTCCTGCTCCCAGGTCACCGGCACGCTGACCACGCCCGAGCCGGTCTGGAACTTCCACAGCTCCTCGCCGGTCCTGGCGTCGAAGATCTTCACGAAGCCGTCCGAGGTGCCGGTCACCAGCAGGCCGCCGGCCGTCGTCAGCGTGCCGGCCCACAGCGGGAACTTCTCCTTCTGCTGCCAGACGATCTTGCCGCTCAGCGGGTCGATCGCCCGCAGGATGCCGACGTGGTCGTCGTACAGGCGCTTGATGCGGAAGCCCTGGCCCAGATAGGCGCTGCCGGCCTTGTAGGTGATGTTCTCGGCCCAGTAGTCCATCGCCCAGTGGTTGCCCGGGATGTAGAACAGGCCGGTGTCCGGCGAGTACGACATCGGCATCCAGTTGGTGCCGCCCAGGAAGGGCGGCGAGACGAAGATCGCGTCGCCCTTGTCCTGCCCCTGGCGCGGCATCGGCGGGTACTGGCCGTCGACCACGTTGGGCATGCCGGTCTTCAGGTCGAAGCCCTTGGACCAGGTGATGCCCTCGACGAAGGGCCAGGCCGCGAGGATCGCGTTCTGCTTCCACGGATGGCCGCCGCCCTGGGCCAGTTTCTCGCGGTCGGTCAGGAAGAAGTAGCCGTTGCGGTCGGCATGGGCCGAGGCCTTGACCGTCTTGCCCGTCTTCGGATCCTTGTAGTCGAACAGCAGCACCGAGTTGTTGCCCGAGAAGTCCCAGGCGTCGTTGGGCGTGTGCGAGAAGAAGCCCTTGAGGTCGCCGGTGGCCGGATCGACATAGGCCTGGCCCGAGGTGTAGAGGCTGGGCCAGTCGGTGGGCTTGCCGCCGGCCGGTGTGCGCTTCCAGGTGTTCCAGGGCGCGGGGTTGCCGGTGCCGATGACGATGGT
Source organism: Pseudaquabacterium rugosum (assembly GCF_038066575.1). Classification (NCBI taxonomy): domain Bacteria; kingdom Pseudomonadati; phylum Pseudomonadota; class Betaproteobacteria; order Burkholderiales; family Sphaerotilaceae; genus Pseudaquabacterium; species Pseudaquabacterium rugosum. Next base: position 118,221 of record NZ_JBBUTF010000004.1, read on the forward strand.
GTTGGTGTCGATGTCGAAGGAGGCGGTCTGCCACGGGGCGCCGCCGCCCTGGCTCCAGGCCTCGACCTTGCCGGTGGGCGAGTTCGGGTCGTTCGGCCAGGTCGGTGCCTTGGGGTCGCCGGTGTGGCTGCCGGGCTGGCCGTTCAGGCGGCCCTGGTGGCCTTCGACCATCGGCCGCATCCACACCTCCTCGCCGGTCTCCGGATCGCGCGCGAACAGCTTGCCGACGACGCCGAACTCGTCACCTGAGGAGCCATGCACCAGCAGCACCCGGCCGGTCTTGGCGTCCTTGACGACGAAGGGCGCGCCGGTCATGGTGTAGCCGACCTTGTGGTCGCCGAACTTCTCGTTCCACACCACCTTGCCGGTGGCGCGGTCCAGCGCCACGATGCGGGCATCCAGCGTGCCGAAGTAGACCTTGTCGCCGTAGATCGCCGGGCCGCGGTTGACCACGTCGCAGCAGGGCATGATGTTGTCGGGCAGGCGGTGCTCGTACATCCACAGCTGCTTGCCGGTCTTCGCGTCCAGCGCGAAGAAGCGCGAATACGAGGCGGTGACGTAGACCACGCCGTCGTGCACCAGGGCCTGCGCCTCCTGGCCCCGCTGCTTCTCGCCGCCGAAGCTGAAGCTCCAGGCCGGCACCAGGTTCTTGACCGTCTTGCGGTTGATCTGCTTGAGCGGGCTGTGGCGCTGTGCGGTCAGGCCCAGGCCGTAGCTCAGCACGTCCTGGCCGTTCTTCGCGTCGTTGGCGATGTCGTCCCAGGTCACGGGCTTGACGGCCCAGGCCGGCAGGCCGCAGGTGGCGGCGGCCGCGGCCGCGATCAGGCCGTGTCGCAGGGGCCGGCGGCGGCGCGGGGCAGGGTGGGCAAGGGTCATGGTCGTCTCCTGTGTCGGTGGGTCTGGTCGGCAGGACAGGCCGGCTCGGGCGGGGTCGGCGGCCCGGCGGCGCTGTGCTCCGGCCAGTCTAGGAAGCGGCCCCGTGGCCCGTCGCGGGAAAGCGTCCCGCGCAGGTCGGGAGTGATTCCCGGTGCCCGGGCCTGCCCGCCGTGGCCGGCCCGCGGTCCAATGCGGGACCGGCTCGACGGCCCGCCGCGCGGCGGGCGTCCAGCCCCTGAGAACGACAGGAAGGAGACGCGGGTGATCAAGGTCTTGCTGCTCGATGACCACGCGGTGGTGCGTGCCGGCTACCGGCGCTGGATCGACGAGACGCCCGATCTGCGGGTGGTGGCCGAGGCCGCGACCTCGGCCCAGGCCTGCGAGGCCGTGCGCGACCAGTCGATCGATGTGGCGGTGGTCGATCTGGCCCTGCGCGAGGACAGCGGGCTGGAGGTGATCCGCCGCATCCGGGCCCGCAGCCCGCGCACCCGCATGCTGGTGTTCACGATGTTCGACCATGCCGCCCATGCCCTGCAGGCGCTGCGTCTGGGCGCGCACGGCTATCTGACCAAGGACCACGAACCGCAGGCGGTGCTGCAGGCCTTGCGGCACATCGCGGCCGGCGGGCGGGTGTTCAGCCCCGCGGTGCTGCAGAGCTGGGCGACTGATTCCGCCGGCCAGGGCCTGAACCCGCTGTCGGTGCTGACCCCGCGTGAGTTCGAGGTGCTGCGCCTGGCCACCGACGGCCTGGCCACCCGTACCATCGCCGACGCCCTCCACGTCAGCGAGAAGACCGTGCACAACACCCTGTCCCTGGTGCGCCAGAAGCTGAACACACGCAGCGATTTCGCCCTGATGCGTCTCGTTGCGGAGCACGGTCTGGTGCCGCCTCAGGGATGACCATGAGAGCGGACGTGACGGAACGCGCGCTGCGTCCGGCCTTGCCGCGGCAGATCCTGGTGCGCAGCCTGTGGGCGGCCATGGCGGTGCTGCTGCTGGCGCTGACGCTCGGCCTGCTGCGCATGAACGACGACATCGAGGAGGAGGTCGATGCGGCGCTGAACATGGCCGCGTTGATGTCCGACCTCTCGGTGCTGCCGCGGCAGGACGACGAGGCCGCGCTGCGCACCTTGCGTGAGCGGCTGGAGGCCGGTGCGCCGCGCCACCTGGCGCTGCAGGTGCTGGACGTCCACGGCCGGGTGCTGCTGCAGCCGGCGGCCGGCGGTGACGACCACGCCGCCGCCGACGGCCCTGCCATGCGGGCCCTGATGCAGGCCCACCGGCTGCTGGCCGATCCGCCGGACGCCCGCACCGTGGCCTGGACGGTGGCCCGGCCGCAGGGCGGGGCCTGGACGGTGCGCCTGAGCGCCTCGCACGACAGCGAGCGGCGTGAGGCGCTGGGCTCCTTGCTCGACCTGTTGCTGATGCTGTGCCTGTGCGTGGGCCTGCTGCTCGGACTGATGGGCCTGACGCTGCGGCGTGCCTTCGCCCCCTGGGGCGCGTTGCTGGGCGCGATCTCCCGCATCGAGGACGGGGATGGCGGGCCGGTGCGCCGGCTGCCGGCCATGCCCATCGGCGAGCTGCAGGCCTTGCAGACCGCGCTGCGGCATCTGGTCGATGCACTGGACGAGGCCCAGTCACGGCGCCGTGCTCTCAGCCACCAGCTGCAGTCGCTGCAGGACGACGAGCGGGCACGGCTGGCGCGCGAGCTGCACGACGAGTTCGGCCAGCAGCTGACGGCGCTGCGCGTGGACTGTGCGTGGCTGGCCCGGCGCATCGGTGACGATGCCGAGCTGGCCCCGGTGGTCGGTGCGATGGGGGCCACCTGTGCCCGCATCCAGCAGGACATCCGCGCGCTGCTGGTCCGGCTGCGGCCGTTCGCCGGGCTGGAGGCCGACGGCCGCGTGCCGGTGGCCGAGCTGCAGCGTCTGCTGCAGGCCCTGGTCGAGGCCTGGCAGCCACAGGGGCTGGTCTGCCGGCTGCACGTCGAGTCCGGTTCGCCCACCTTGCCCGAGCTGCCGCAGGATCTGGCCCTGACGCTCTACCGCATCAGCCAGGAGGCGCTGACCAATGCCGCACGCCATGCGAATGCCACTCAGGTGGACGTGCAGCTGAGGCTGCAGGCACCGACCACGGCGGCCACCGAGACCGGTGGCGGTGGCGTGCAGTGGTCGGTCAGTGACGATGGGCGAGGGCTGCCGGCTGACGAGGTGCGTCAGGCCATGGGCCGTGGCAGTGGTCTGGCCGGACTGCGCGAGCGTGTGTGGGCCCTCGGGGCCGATCTGCGGCTCGAGCCGGCCCGACCGGGGGCCGCGCAGCCGGGTCTTCGGCTGGCCGCCGTCTTCGGCTGGCGCGGCGTGGCGGCAGAATCGGACGCTCCCGTCTGCCTTGACCGGGCGGCCGAGGCCGCCTCCCCGCGTGATGACCGCTGATCGATCCGATGATCCGGCTGCCGCACGGCTGCCGTCGCCGACCGCCACCCCGGGTGGCCGCACGGGATGCGTGCGGGTGATGCTGGTCGATGACCATGCGGTGGTGCGCACCGGCTACCAGCGCCTGCTCGAGCTCGAGCCCGACTTCCTCGTCGTGGCCCAGGCCGGTGATGGTGACCAGGCCTATCAGTGGCTGCAGCGCCAGGCGGCTCTCGGCCAGGGCCTGCCCGTCGACCTGATGGTGCTCGATCTGGCGATGCCCGGCCGTTCGGGGCTGGATCTGCTGCGTCGCGTGCAGCTGCGCTGGCCGGCCTTGCGGGTGCTGGTGTTCTCGATGCACGACAGCCCGGCCATGGTCACCCAGGCCTTGCAGGCCGGTGCCGGCGGCTACGTCACCAAGAGCAGCGAGCCCGAGCAGCTGGTGCAGGCGTTGCGCCAGCTGGCCTTCGGCCGGGTGCCGGTGCTGTCCCACGATGTGGCCCAGGCACTGAATGCCCCCCTGGCCCGACCGCCGCATCAGGTGCTGAGCGCGCGCGAGTTCGAGGTGCTGCAGGGACTGGCCGGCGGGCAGGGCATCGAGGCCATCGCTCGGCGCCTGAGCCTGAGCGCCAAGACCGTGGCCAACTACCAGACGCTGATCCGCCAGAAGCTGGGTCTGAGCAATGCCGTCGAACTGCTGCGCTATGCCCAGGATCACGGCCTGCTGCCACGCTGAGCCCGCCGGGTGAGCGAGTGCCCGCCCTCGCCGTGCGGTTCCGCATGCCGCCCGGACCAACCCCCCGATCCGTGGGGTGCGGCTCGCCTCTGTCCGCGGGCTCCGGGGCCCCGCCTGAGGGGTGAGCGGCTCCTGCGCATCTCCCCAGGTCGTACGCTTGCGCTCCACAAGGACGTCGTTGAGGGCAGTGCAGTGAATACGCAGACTCGTGAGTGGTATCGGACGCATGGTGGCAGCCGTGGCACGGGCCGGGGCTCGTGGTCCGGCCGTGTGCCGCGCAGCTCGCGCCGCGATGCCCGGGGCTGGGCCCGTCTGCTGGGGCTGGGGGCGGGTTTCGTCGGCCTGGCCGTGGTCATCAACTGGGTGCTGCTGCAGCTGATGCGGATGTGAGCCGGCGCGGCCGGCCCGATGACCGTGCCGCAGGGGCTCAGCTGCCGCCGCGGGCCAGCCCCAGGCGCTCGACGGTGCGCCGCTCGGCCTCGTAGGCGCGGCGCAGCGCCCGCCCGTAGTCCTCGGGCCCCAGATAGGCCAGCTCCTGGTCATAGACCTGCAGTTCGGCCAGATGGGCCGGGTCGTGGATCGCGGCCTTGAACGCATCGTGCAGCGTGCGCACGATGGGCGCCGGCAGGCCGGCCGGCCCGACGATGCCGTAGGGCGAGTTGGCGACGATGCCATGGCCCAGCTCCTTGAGCGTGGGCACCTGCGGCCAGCGCCGGGTGCGCTGCTCGCCGAAGGTCGCCAGCAGGCGTAGCTGGCCGCTGTCGACGAAGGGCGCGAAGCCGTTGCTGTTGATGCCGACCATCACCGTGCCGGCCGCCACCGCCAGCATCTGCTCGGACGTGCCCTTGTAGGGCACATGGGTGTAGCGCAGGCCGCGGCGCTCGAACAGCTCGTCGATCACCACGTGCGGTGTGGTGCCCACGCCGTTGGTGGCGATCGTCAGTTCGCTGCCGGTGTGGACCTGGGCCCAGCGCAGCAGGTCGTCGAAGCTGCGCAGCGGGCTGGCGGCCGGCACCAGCACACCGAAGGTCACGCCCGAGACCTGCAGGATGGGCGTGGTGTCGCGGATCGGATCCCACAGGGTCTTGCGCAGCCAGGGCGCGCGCAGCGCGGGCTGCGGCAGCTGCGCCAGGGTGTAGCCGTCGGGTGCGGCCTGCTGCAGGATGGGCATGGCCAGCGTGCCGCCGGCCCCCGGCTTGTTCTCCACCAGCACCCGCTGGCCGAGCGTGCGCGCCGCGGCCTCGGCCATCACGCGGAAGGTCAGATCGGTGGCGCCACCGGCCGGCCAGGGCAGCCAGATCGCCACCGGGCGGTTCGGAAAACCGCCTTGGGCATGAACGGCCGGCGCCAGGGCCGGCAGGCCGTGGGCGGCCAGCGCCGCGCCGGCGGCCAGACACTGGCGGCGGGAGAGGGCCGCGCGGCTGCGCGGGCGATCGGGCGTCATTGCCATGCGGTCAGCTCCATGACGGTGGTGCCGCCAATCAGGAAGGTGGAATTCTGGGTCGGTTCGTCGCGCTGCAGCTTGACCAGGCCCACGCCGCGGCAATACCACTCGGTGGTCGTCAGCGGCAGGTCACGGAAGCCGTTGACCGGGTCGGCGAACAGGCGGATCACGGCCGTGCCCTTCACGCGCAGGCAGTCGCTGAAGTCGCCGGCCGGCGTGCCGACCTTCAGCCCCAGCGCCTCGATGCGGTAGGTCATCGGCACCGGTGGATGGGTGTTGCGGATCTCGGGCGGGAACTCGGCATGGCGGCGCAGCAGGTAGGCCGGGGTCGGTGCCTTCCATTCGGTGCCCACGCGCAGCGGCATCTTCAGCACGTAGCGCGGTGGCTGGTCGGGTTCGGGCTCGGCCTGCAGCTCATGGCGCATCGCGACGCGGTAGATGCCGCTGTCATCGGCCTTGAGCCAGTAGTGGACGCCGTCGTCGCTGCGGCGGTGCCAGGCCGGCCCCAGGCCCTCGGTCGGGCGGTCCTCGCCCAGGGTCTCCAGCAGCAGTTCGCTGCGCTCGCTGGTCTGGTTCTCCCAGTCGCTGCGCACGGCGTAGGTCCAGCGGTGGCCGGATTCGAGCGGGAAATAGCCGGTGGCCGGCGGCGGGCTGCAGCCGGCCAGCGCGGCCACGGCGGCCAGCGTGGCGGTGGCCAGCAGCGTGCGGGCACACAGGGGCCGCCGGCGGGCGGTGCCGCGGGTGGCGTGGCGTGCGGCGCCGCGGCGGGGTGTCGGGTGCGCGGCACCCCGGGTGCAGGACGGCGGGGCCATGGTCCGGTGCCTCATTTCTCGGGCAGCTGCGGCGCGGGCAGATCGCGGATCTTGATCTCCTGCTCATCGCGGCCCGGGCGCAGCCAGGCCAGCCCGCGCTTGCCCTTCTTCGGCGTGGCCGTGCCCATCTGCGAGACGCCCTGGCGCGCCTTCTTCATGCCCTCGTTGAGCACCGCGTGCAGGTCCTTGGCATAGGGCAGACGGTAGGCGCGTGGCAGGGCCACCGGCTTGCCGCCCTCGATCGCGTTGACCCACAGGTAGAGCGCACCGGCGGTCTTGGCATTCGGCTCCTCGACGACGACGGCCAGCAGCGAGAACCGCTCGGGCAGCGCGTCCTCGGTCGGCCAGCCGCTGAGCTCGTGGACCGTGTGATCGGCATAGAAATGGAAGACGACCACGCCGACGCACAGCGCCAGCTTCAGCCAGCTCGGCCAGTGGCTGTAGAGCAGGGCCAGCAGGGCCAGCCCGGCCAGTACCGCGAGACAGATCGTCAGGGCGAGGGACATCGCTTCACATCCTCTGCACCAGCGGCCGCGGCAGCGTGGTGATGTCGGTGACGCTGCCGTCGGGCAGCAGGGAAAAGCGCACCAGCGTCGCCTCGTCGCCCTTGCGGGCCAGCGTGGCGCTGCCGTAGTAGACGACCTCGGCGCGCGGATTGACCTTGACCACCGAGACGGTGACCTCCACCGGCTGGCCGTCCTTGCTCTCGTAGTAGTGCGCGTTGAACGTGTATTCCCCGGTGGCCATGCCGCGCAGCGTGATGACTTCCTGGTTGAGGGGATTCACGATCGCCTTGCCGTTGACCACGAGGGTGTCGTTGGCCAGCCCGCGGTCATCGCGGTCCAGGTGCATCAGCCCGGCCTCGCGGGCACGGAACCACACCAGGTTGCCCCCCGGATCCTGGCCCCAGGCGTCGATGTCGTCCGGGTTGTTGTCGGGCCAGCTCAATGTGACGATGTACTCGGCCTTGGCCGGGATGTCGCCCGCCTTCAGCGCCTTCGGGTTCATCGCCAGCAGCGCGACGATGAAGCAGAAGACGAAGGCGATCAGCATGTTGAACAACATGTCGTAGAACGGATCGACCTCGGCCTCCGCGCCGTGGCGTCTGCGGCGGGCCATCGCTCAGCGTTCCGTGGCCGGGCGGGGAACTGCCGCCGCAGGCGGCAGGGCCAGGCCGGCGCGCTGGATGTCGGCCGACAGCGCGTCGGCCCAGCGGTCCAGCCGCGTCAGCTGCAGGCCCAGCAGGATGTTGCCCACCAGGCCCACCATCGTCGTCAGCAGCGCGATGCCCAGGCCCGAGGTCAGGCTGCGCAGCAGGTCCTGGCTCTGCGAGGCGTCGAAGCTCTGCACCTGGCCGATCTGCAGTGCCAGCACCGAAAAGCCGATCACCTTGCCCAGCAGGCCCAGCTTGAGCTGGATGCCGTTGACCCACCAGGCGGTGGCGTGCGGGCCGTGGGTGTGCTCGGCCAGCAGCTCGGCCGGGGCGTCGGCGTCGCGCGCTCCGTCGCGCAGTGCCTGCAGGTACTCGCCGGCCCAGCCCGCGCGGCCGCCGGCCACCGCCTGCGCCAGCAGCGCGCGCTGGCGCTGCAGCTCGCGGGCGCGGCCGCCGCACCAGGCGGTGGCGCCGGCGAACACCAGGATGATGACCAGCGTCAGCCCGGTCGGATCGCTGCCCAGCAGCAGGGCCCAGACCCCGCGCGTGCCCAGCACCCAGGCACCGAACAGCAGCAGGCCGCCGAGGGCCAGCCATTCCAGCCACAGCGGCTCCACCGGTTCGCGGCGGCGGTCGGCCGCACCCCGGTGCGTGGCTTCGCCGCCCGTCGATGGCGCGGACAGGCGCGCACCGCGGCCCCGCGTCAGGGCCGTCCAGATCGCGTGCATGGTCACCTCAGGATCCGCGCTTGGTCAGCTGACCGAAGCCGCGCTGCGGGTCGTAGCCCCAGGCCGCCAGCGCGAAGCACAGCGCCAGCGTGCCCAGCACGATCCACGGGCTGACGCCGGGATCCTTGCCGTACATCGCGAAGCGCAGCCACTCGACGGCATGGGTGAAGGGGTTGAAGCGGGCGATCTGCCAGACCCAGGTCGCGCCCGCCTCCTCCAGCTTCCACAGCGGGTAGAGCGCGGTGGACATGAAGTACATCGGGAAGATGACGAAGTTCATCGTCCCGGCGAAGTTCTCCAGCTGCTTGACGTGCACGCTCAGCAGCAGGCCGAGCGCGCCCAGCATCAGGGCGCCGCAGACGGCCGCCAGCAGCAGCGCCGGCGTCTGCGGGCCCAGCAGCGGCAGCTCGGTGCCGATCAGCCGCGCGACGATGACGAAGGCCAGCGCCTGGGCCAGGCTCAGCACGGCGGTGGCCGCCAGCTTGGCGAACAGGATCCACCACCGCGGCAGCGGCGCGGTCAGCAGCAGGCGCATCAGCCCCATCTCGCGGTCATAGACCATGGCCAGGCTGGACTGCATGCCGTTGAACAGCAGCACCATGCCGATCAGCCCGGGCGCGATGTAGACCTCGTAGGGGATGTAGGTGTCGTAGGGCTCGACGATGGCCACGCCGAAGACGTTGCGGAAGCCGGCGGCGAACACCGCCAGCCACAGCAGCGGCCGCACCAGCGCGCTGACCAGGCGGCCGTACTGGCGGCCGAACTTCATCAGCTCGCGCGCCACGATCGCGCGCAGGGCCTGCAGCGCGTGCGGCAGGCCGTGGCGTGCGCCGCCGGCCTCCGGCGTCGGTCGAGGATCGGGCGTGCCGCTCATGGCCGGGCCTTGCAGAGCTTCTCGGGCGCGTCGGCGCCGAGCGTGTCCAGCACGTTCTTCGGGTGCAGCAGGCCGTCGATCGGTGCGGTGCCGATCACGGCCTGGCCATCGGTCAGCAGCAGCGGCTGGCGCAGCTGGCCGTCCCAGGGCCGGAAGCTCATCGCCACGCCCTTGCTGCCGTCGACCTCGACCGCGGCCAGCGCCTTCTGCGTGGCCGCCAGCGGGCCCTTGGGCGCGGCCACCGCGGCGGCCACCAGCGCCTTGCCGGCCAGCCAGGCCGTCCAGTCGTGCGATTCCATGCGCCGGCCCACGGCCTTGGTCAGGCGGCGCGAGACCTGCGGCGCACCATAACGGTCGTACTTGCCGGACCAGGCCAGCGCCACCAGACCGGCATCACCGACCACCGGCCGCGGCAGCGCGGTCCGGTAGGGCAGCATCTGCGCGAACTCGCCGTCGGTGTCGACGATCCAGATCGCGTCGTAGGCGCCGACCGACGCGGCCGTCAGCAGCAGCGGGTTGGCCAGGTCACGCTCGCGCGGATCGGCCGAGAGCTTGAAGGGCTTGCTGGCCACCGTCTTCAGGCCATAGCGCTTGAGGCTGGCCTGCACGATGGCGCCGCGCGTGGCGTCGGCCGGTGTCGGGCCGGTCAGCAGCAGCACGTTGCGCCAGTTGCGGGTGGTCAGCCATTGGGCGACGGCGTCGGCGCGCATGCGCTCGCCCGGGCCGACATGGAACAGGTGCGGCCGGCAGCCGGTGCCCCGCAAGGCCTCGTCGGCGGTGTCGACGTTGAGCACCGGCAGCTTGACGGCGTCGACCGCGGCCGACAGCCAGGGCGCGGGCAGGTCGGCCAGCAGGGCCAGCGCCCCGGCCTTCTCGGCCTTGGCGGCGGCGGCGCGGGCGGCGGCGGCGTCGGCCACCTCCACCGTCTCCAGCGTCAGGCTGGCGCCGGCCGTGTCCAGCTCCAGCCGGCCTTCCTTCAGCGCCACGGCCACCGCATCGGCCACCGGGCCGGTGGCCTGGCCCAGCACGCCGCGCTCCAGGCGGTCGCGTTCCAGCCGCGGGTCATCGGCCGGCACCAGCAGCACGGCCTTGAAGCTGGCGGCTGCGGCCGGGAGCGCACCGGCCAGGCCCGCGGCCGCCGCCAGGGCGAGGCCGGCGGCGGCCAGCGGACGCCTCAATTGGCCCGTCAGGTGGCCCTCCAGGTGGCCGGTCAGGTGACGGGTCTGGCCCGCGCTCGTCCCCATGCCCGCTGTGCTCACTCGACGATGGCCACGCTGTGCGGCACGCGGCCGACCTTGACGGTCTTCAGCGCCTTGGCGCCGTCGATGTCGACGATCGACAGGTCATCGCTCATGCCATTGGCCACCAGCAGCGTCTTCTCGGCCTTGTCGAGACCCAGACCCCAGGCCCGCTTGCCGACCAGCACCGTGTGCGTGACCTTGCGGCTGGCCACGTCGACGAAGGCCACGTGGTTGGCCTTGCCGAGCGCGACGAAGGCCCGCTTGCCGTCGGCCGTCATCGTGATGCCCACCGGCGTGATGTCGGTCGCGCGTGCGCCCTTGATCTCGAAGCGGATGGTGTCGGCGACGGCCTGCGACTTCGTGTCGATCACGCTGACCGAGGCGTCGAGCTCGTTGGTGACGAACAGCGTGGCGCCGTCGGGCGTGATGGCGAAGCGGCGCGGCCGCTTGCCGGCCTTGATGTTCTTGGCCACCTTGCCCGAGGCCACGTCGACCACGTGCACCATGTTGGCCGCTTCGGACGTGACATAGAGCGTCTTGCCATCGGGCGACAGCAGCACGCCCTCGGGCTCCTCGCCGACCTTGATCGCCTTCGTCCGCTTGCCGCTGGCCATGTCGACGATGCCGACCTCGCCGTCCTCCTCGTTGCTGACGTAGAGCGTCTTGCCGTCGGCGCTGACGTCGAAGATCTCCGGGTCCTCGCCCAGGCCGATCTTGCGCAGGCTCTTGCGCGTGGCGGTGTCGATGAGGTCGGCCTGGCCCGAGTCACCGCAGGCCACCAGCAGCTGCTTGCCGCCATCGAGCAGCTTCATGTGGCGCGGCCGCTTGCAGGTCTTGACCGTGCCGGTGACGGCCTGGGTCTTCAGGTCCAGCACCGTCAGCGCATGGTCCTTCTCGCTGGAGATGAAGGCGGTCTGGGCGCTGGCCACGGTGCCGAGCGTGAGCATCAGTCCGGCGGTCAGGGCGGCGCGCAGCACGAGCGGTGGGCGAAGGGTCGCGTTCATGTCGGGTGGGTCTCCTGTCGGCTTGTCGGGGGGAAAGGGATTCCGGTCGTCGTCGGGCGCCGGCTCAGCGGGCCGTGGCGCGGATGAAGGCTTCCTCCAGCGTGCCGCCGCCGAGGGCCTGCGCGACCTGCGCCGGCCGGCCGTCGGCCAGCAGGCGGCCGCGGTGCAGCACGATCACGCGGTCGGCGGCCTCGGCCTCCTCGACCAGATGGGTGGCCCACAGCACGCTGCTGGAGCGGCTCGCCACATCGGCGCGGATCGTGGCCAGCAGCTCGCGCCGGCTCTGCGGATCGAGGCCGACGGTGGGCTCGTCCATCAGCACCAGGGCCGGCTGGTGCAGCAGCGCGCGGGCCAGCTCGACCTTGCGGCGGTTGCCGCCGGACAGCTCGCGCACCGTGCGGCCGCGTTCGGCCTGCAGGCCGACGGCGCTCAGGCCGGTGGTGATGCGGGTGGCGGCCAGCGCCGCCGGCAGGCCGTGCAGGTCGCAGTGGAAGCGCAGGTTGCGCTCGATGCTCAGGTCCAGGTCCAGCGACATCTGCTGGAACACCACGCCGATGCGCCGCAGGGCGGCCACCGGCTGGCGGCGCAGGGACAGCGCGTCGACCTGGACGTCACCGGCATCGGCCGCGAACAGCCCCGTCAGCACCTGGAACAGCGTGGACTTGCCGGCGCCGTTGGGCCCGAGCAGGGCGGTCATCTCGCCGGCCTGCAGCTGCAGGCTCAGGCCGTCGAGCGCGGTGCGGCTGCCGTAGCGCTTGGTCAGGCCCTCGATGCGCAGACGCGCGGTGCCTTCCCCGGCAGGTGAGGGGGCCGTGCGGCCCTGGGCGTGGGCCTCTGCGTGGGCATCGGTGACGGGATCCGTCGGGGGCGCGAGGTTCATGGGTGTGGGTTTGTACCGGCTCGTGCACTGGCGGGCCACCTGCGGAATGCCCGGGCGCGACCGGGAAGATTTCCCGGATCCCGGGCCGCCTTCACAGCGCGATCTCCATGCCGTCGTAGGCCAGCGCGATGCCTCCGCGCACCCAGTGCGCCATGGTGTCGCTGTCGGGCGTGGCCACGCCGCTGCCCGGGCCGTCGAAGACCACCTTGTGGCGCGCCGGCAACGCGCTGAGCAGGCCCAGCCAGTCGCGCGTGGCGCGGCGGCTGCGGCCGGGCTCCTCGCCCGGGCCGTCGAGCAGCAGGCAGTCGGCCTCGCGCATCCAGGCCAGCTCGACCTCGCCGAGCTGGGCCAGACCGGGCGCGGTGAACAGGCGCTGGCCGGTGTTCAGGTCGCGCACGGCCAGTGCGATCGCGTCGCCGACCCGCGGGTGCTCGGTGTGGGCCAGGTGGGGCGGCACCGGCGTCTCGACGGCCAGCGCGGTGAACTCCAGCTCCGGCAGGCCCTCGACGCGGAAACTGGCGGCCAGGCGGTCGCCGGCCACCGGCACCACGTGCCAGTGCACGCCGCAGTAGTGCTGCAGCACCGGCAGCACCGGCAGCGCCGAGGTCAGCTCCTCGAACACCGAGGGCGTGGCGTAGAGGTCGATCGGCGCGCCGTCGCGCAGGCTCAGCAGGCCGCCGACATGGTCGACCTGGGCATCGGTCAGCACCACGGCGCGCATGCGGGCGTCGGGTAGGCCGCTCAGACGCTCCAGGCGCGGGTCGCTGTCGAGCTGGTGGGCGACGGCCGGCGAGACGTTGACCAGCACCCACTGGCCCTGGTCGTTGCCGATGGCCAGGGCGCCGCGCTCGCGCGTGCTGGGCACCGGTGGCTGGCGGCCGGTGCCGCCGGCGCGGCCATCCTGCTCGTGCCGCGGCCCCTGCCGGCTGCGGCGCGGCGCCCCTCCGCGCAGGATCACCACCCGCATCGCGCGCCTCCGCTGGACCGCGGCGGCGGTCGTCTGGCCATCGGACGGCGGATCACTGACGGGCGTGGCGCGCGGGCCGGACGCTGGCGCAGTGGCAGACTGGGAAGCATGATGTGCAAGCCTTGAGGATCGAGCGGATGTCGCGGGCTTGCGCCGCGCCGTGGGCATCGGACGGGACCGCGCCGCGACGCCGGCGGCCCGGGGTGGCGCGGACGTCGGTGTCCACCCTCCTGGCTGTCTCGTCGTCGCTGCGGCCTCTGGCGGGTCGCTGGCGTCGGCCCTCCCGGCCTCTCCGGCCTCAGGCTGCAAGAGACGTGCCTTGGGTCGCGGCCGGTGGTCGGCAGGGCCCGCGGCGGGGTGTCGGACGTCCGGCGACCGTGCGGCGATCGGGATGTCTGCCCGAGGGCTCCGGACTGTCCCGGGGGGTGTGTGCCGGTGTGTGGCGTATTTGTGGCATGGTGGAACAGTGTTTTCCCGGATCTGAGCGGTGGCTGGCGCGGCTGCTCCGTGGGGCAGCGGTGGCGGCGATCGGCATGCTCCTCGCCCTGCCGTCGCGCGCGGAGCCGGCCTGTCCCGGGCCCGCGGTGCCGCTGCGGCCGCTGGCCCCGGGGCTGTGGGCGGTCGATGTGCGCGGGTCCGCGCTGTCGTCCGCGCTGTCCGGGACACCGGGCGGCCCGGGCGTGCCCGTTGCCCCCGCTGCGGTGGACGAGGGGCCCGGCGGCGCGGCGGGCGAGGGCGTGCGGCTGCTGGTCGCGCGCGACGGGCCTGGGCTGTGGGCGCTGGGCAGCGGGCCCTGGCCGGCCTGGGGCCGGGCGCTGGCCTGCCAGTTGCCGCGGCGCCTGGGCCTGCCCCTGCGGGGCGTGATCAGCCCGCTGGCGCGGCCCGAGCAGGTGCTGGGGGCGGTCGGGCTGCCGGCCGGTGTCGTCCACATCGCGCACGAGGACGTGGCCGCGGCGATGGCCCGCCAGTGCCCGCGCTGCATCGCCCGCTGGCGCGAGCAACTGGCCGCCATCGGCGCGCCGGCCGCCGAATGGCTGCCGCCGACGCTGCAGGCGGCGGTGCCGACGCTGCGGCTGACCGGTGGGTCCGGGCGCATCGGGCCCTGGCGCTGGTGGCGGCTGCCCGTCGGCCCGGCCCGGACGCTGACGCTGTGGCGCTGGGTGCACGGCCCCTGGTGGCACGCGCCCGGCCTGCTGGCGGCCGAGGGCCAGCCGCCCGACGGCAGCGACAGCCCGCTCGATGGGCTGCGCGAGGCCTCCGCCCGCGCGCTGGCCCTGTCGGCCACCGATGGCGATGCCGCGCGCTGGACGGGCGGCGTGCCGGCCCGGCCGCGCCCGCGTGCGGCCCTGCAGGCCCAGCGCGACTACTGGGACGGTCTGGCGCAGGCGCTCGACCAGGCGCTGGCCGAGGGCCGGCCGGAGGCGGCGCCACCGCCGTCCTGGCCCGGTCTGCCGGCCGACTGGGCGGCCCGGCCCCGCCACGCGCTGAACTGGCAGCGCGCCTGGCGCGAGCGGGAAGGCCTCTGGCTGGATCCGCTGGAGGCGGCCGACGCGCCGCCGGCGCGCTGAGGACGTGGCGGGCGGTGGCAGGCGCCCGGCCTGCTCAGCCGGCCGTGCTCAACCCGCCGGCCGCTGGTTCCAGCGCAGCTTGCGGTAGATCGTGTTGCGGCTGATGCCCAGGCGCTTGGAGGCCTCGGAGATGTTGCCGCCGCAGGCGTCGAGCGCCTGGCGGATGGCCTCGATCTCCAGCTCCTCGAGTGAGCGGTTGGGCGGCGGTGGCGGCACCGGGCGCGGTGGCTCGGCGGGCAGGCGCGCCGGGGGCTGGCCCGACAGGTGCTGGGCCATGTCGCCGAAGGCATTGCCGACCGGTGCGCCCGCCGCTGGCCAGCCGGTCGGCGGCAGCCCCTGGGCGCCGCCCGGGCCCGCCGGCAGCACCGGCGGCCAGGCGCCGGCGCGCTCGGCCGGGCGGTCGCCCGCGCGGTCGTACAGCGGCGCGCCCATCGCGGACGCCTCCGCCAACGGCTCCTGGGCCCGCCGCGCGGCGGCCTGCCGCGCCTCGTCGAGGAAGTCGTCCGACAGGTGCTCGCGGGTGATCACCAGCTCATGGGCCGCCATCACCGCCGCCGTGCGCAGCACGTTGAACAGCTGGCGCACATTGCCCGGCCAGTGGTAGCGCTGGAACAGCTGCATCACGTCGGGCGAGACCTGCAGCATGCGGCCGTCGCTGCGCGTCTCGCCGAGCTGGCGCTCGAGGATGCGCTGCACCAGCGCGGCCAGATCGCTGCGCTCGCGCAGCGGCGGCAGGCGCACGGCCAGGCCGTTCAGGCGGTAGAACAGGTCCTCGCGGAAGGCCTTCTCGTCGATCATCTGCCGCAGGTTGCGGTGCGTGGCGCAGATGATCGAGACGTCGACCGCCACGCTCTTGCTGCTGCCCAGCGGCGTCACCTGGCGCTCCTGCAGCACGCGCAGCAGGTGGGCCTGCAGGCCGATCGGCATGTCGCCGATCTCGTCGAGGAAGAGGGTGCCGCCGTTGGCCTGCACGATCTTGCCGACCTGGCCCTTGCGGCGGGCGCCGGTGAAGGCGCCGTCCTCGTAGCCGAAGAGCTCGGCCTCGATCAGCGACTCCGGAATGGAGGCGCAGTTGACCGCGACGAAGGGCTGCTTGGCGCGGGCCGAGTCGACATGGATCGCACGCGCCAGCAGCTCCTTGCCGGTGCCGGTCTCGCCCAGCACCAGGATCGGGATGTCGCGGTCGAGCACGCGGCGGATCTTGTCGACCACGCTGGCCACCTGGGTGTCCCCTGTGCGCAGCTGGGCCAGACCGCCATGGGCGGCTCCCGGTGCGCCGCCGGCGGGGGCCGGGCGTGGGGAGAGACCGCCGGACTCCGCGGCGGTGCCCGGCTCGGTGCGCTGCGTGTTGCCCGAGACGGCCTCGGCCAGGCTGGTCCACACCGGCCAGTTGAAGCGCGCGTGCAGGTGGAAGCTGCGCCCCGCGCCCGAGGCCTGCAGCTGCACCGGCATCGGCGTGGCCAGCGGGCTGCGGAAGCGGTCGACCAGCGCGCCCACGGTGGTGCCGAACAGCGTGGTCAGCGTGTGCATGCGCAGGGCGGCGCCGCTCAGGCCGAGCTGCTCCAGCGCGCCACGGTTGGCGCCCACCAGCTTGCCATCGGCGCTGACGGCCAGGATGCCCTCCATCAGCGTGCCGATGAACTCGACCCGGCTGTGGAAGTGCAGCCGCATCACGTTGCGGTAGTCGTCCGTCAGCCAGTGGTTCTCGATCATGCGCGCCGACATCTTCACCAGCGCCATCGTGTGCTGGTGGTAGCTGCGCTGGTCGCCGGAGACGTCGAGCACGCCGAGGATGTTGCCGCGCGGATCGAGGATGGGCGCCGCCGAGCAGGTCAGGAAATGGTTGGCGTGCAGGTAGTGCTCGTCGGCATGGACGAGGGTCGGGATCTCCTCGACCAGCGCGGTGCCGATGGCGTTCGTGCCCTTGGTCGACTCGCTCCAGTTGACGCCCGGCTGCAGCGCGACCTTGCTGGCGCGGCTGAGGAAGTCGTCGTCGCCGATCGAGTGGATGATGGTGCCGGTGGCGTCCGTCAGCAGCACCATGCTCTGCGTGTTGACGATCTGCTCGTAGAGCATCTCCATCACCGGCGCGGCATGGTCATGCAGGCGGGCGTTGCGTTCGCGGACGACACCCAGTTCGTTGCGCGCCAGCGGTGCGAGGTCCGGTCGCTCGATGCGTGAGACACCGAGCGCGGCGCAGCGTTCGTGCGATTGGTCGATGGCCTCGGAATGCTCGTTGCTGAGGTTCAGGCCGGCCGCGATCGGACGGGCCACCTCTTCGCCCGCCCGACGGATGCCGATGGCACCGAAGCCGGGATGGAATGGACTTCTCATGTTGTCTGCCTCCTGGCGCTCAGTGCCGGTCCGCGGTCCGTCCGTCGGACAAGGGCGCTCCGGCCTGGCTGCCGGCGCCTGCTGTCGCAAGACGCGGGCCTGTACCAATTGTCCCACGCTGACACAGGCGTCCCGTCGCGGAAGCGGATCCTAGGGGCCAGCCCTGAGCCGCGTCCATCGGGTCGGCCCCCAGCGTGTGTCAGGACGCGCGCTGCCGACCCCCCGCGTGCGGTCCTTCACTCCTCGGACACGCCCCGATCTGACGCAGCGCAAGGCCGGTGTGACACCATCCGTGGCACGCCTGTTGCAGTCGGGCCCGGCAGTTTCTCGTCAACCCAGAAGCATGGAGACCGACCGATGTCCAAGCCCGCCCCCGCCCCCACCCGTTCCTTCCTGTCCTTCGTCCAGCGCGCCGTGCTGGGCACCGTGCTGGCCTCCGCGGCCGGCCTGGCCGCCGCACACGGCGACGTGACGCCGCAGGCCGTCGACACCTCCGAGCTGCAGCAGCTCGGCGAGGCGTGGCGCGAGACCAATCCCTACCGCGGTGACGAGAAGGCGATCAAGATCGGTTCGTCGGCCTACAACCAGAACTGCGCGCGCTGCCACGGCCTGGAGGCCGTCTCGGGCGGCATCGCCCCGGACCTGCGCCGCCTGGACAACGACTGCTCCAACGTCAAGCAACCGGTCCGCCGCGCGGCCTGTGTCAAGGACGTGGACGACTACTATCTGACCAGCGTGCGCCGCGGCAAGGTGCGCAACGGCGCGGTCTACATGCCGCCGTTCGAGGGCGTGCTCAGCCAGGAAGCCTTCTGGTCCATCAAGGCCTACCTGGAAACCCGCCGCGAGAAGCCGCTGAACTGATCCACCCGGAGGGCGCACGGTCCGCAGGAACGGGCCGGCGCCACCACGGGGGAGGCTGACACGGAGACACGAGATGAATGAACGTCCGACCCGTCCAGGGTCGTCGCAGCGGCCGGCCGACACGTTCGACCGGCGGACCTGCCTGACCGGCCTGGCCGGTGCTCTGGCCGCCGCCCTCGGCGCGGCCCCGTCCGCGGCCCGGGCCCAGGATGAGAAGACGGCGCTGCAGAAGGTGCGCGACCGCGGTCGTCTGATCGTCGGCGTCTACCACGAGATGCCGCCGTTCCATGTGGCCGGCCGCGGCATCGACGTCGGTCTGGCCGAGGCGCTGGCCAAGGGCCTGGGCGTGCAGCTGAGCCTGCTGCCGTTCAACGCCGGCGAGAACATGGCCGACGATCTGCGCAACATGGTCTGGCGCGGCCACTACCTGGGCTACGGTCCGGCCGACGTGCTGCTGCACGTGCCGGTCGACCGGCCGTTGATGGTCGACAACCCGCAGGTCCAGATCTTCGGCCCGTACTACCGCGAGCGGGTGATGATCGCCCGCGACCTGCAGCGCGCGCCGAAGATGGATGCGCTCGATGACCTGGCCGGCCAGCGCATCGCCGTGCCCGGCCAGAGCCTGGCCGGCTGGCTGCTGATCGGCACCGAGGGTGGCCGCTACCGCGAGCAGCTGCAGACCCAGTTCAAGGACGGCGCCGAAGCCGCCCAGGCCCTGCTGCGCGGCGAGGTGGCGGTGGCCGCCGGCCATGCCAGCGAGCTGGAGACGGTGCTGTCGGGCCAGCGTGAGCGCTACGCGATCGAGCCCTTGCCGCTGCCGCGCATGCGCGACGGCTGGCCGATCGGCATGGCGGTGCGCAAGCAGGCCACCGATCTGGCCCAGGGGCTGCAGGCCCAGTTGAACACGCTGGCCGGCAACGGCGAGCTGGCCCGCCTGTTCGCCCAGGCCAACGTGGGCTGGCGCCAGCCCTGAAACGGGAACGGCCACCGCGGGGCGGTGGCCGTCGGGATGGCGCGGCGGGCGCCTCGGTTGTCGTGCGCTGTCGCGCCGGTGTGTCAGCCGCAGGCGTGGAGCGCGTCCGCGCCGATCTGGCCGCCGAGCAGCTTGAGCAGCAGGTCCCGGCGCATCGGCTGCCAGCCGTCGGCGCGGGCGATCGTCCACCAGCTGCCGGGTGACTGGCTCTCGCGCAGGGCCTGGCGCAGGCCGGCGCCGGGCAGCAGCAGTTCGTGCACGCCGACCCAGCCCTCGGTGCCGCGGCCCTCGCAACGGGCGCAACCGGGGGCCTCCCACTGCAGCAGCTGGCCGTCGCGGCCGTGCTCGGCCCGCCAGCGGCGCAGCTGGGTCTCGGCCCCGGCTTCGCCCCGGGTCGCGTCCTCGGACCACAGACGCAGCAGTGCCTGCTCCCATTCCGGCCCGGCCGGGCGGGCCTGGCGGCAGGCCGGACAGCAGCGCGGCAGCAGCCGGGTCGACCACAGGCCGCGCAGGCCTTCGGCCAGCGCCCAGCCCGGGGCGCCGGCCGACTGCAGGCGGGCCAGCGCGTCCAGTGCGTCGGCCGCCCCCAGCGTGCCCAGCACCCGTGTCGGTGTGGCGCGGGCCAGGTCCAGCGCGGCCAGCAGATCGGCCGGTGCGTCCAGGCCCTCGATGGCGACGACGTCGGCATCGGCGTGGGCCAGGGCCTTGAGCGCGGATTCGGCGCTCCAGCCCTGCTGCGGCCGCAGGCGCACCTGGCGCAGGCCCGCGCGTTCGGCCGTGGGCTCCTGGTCCTCGGCCAGCCCCTGCCACAGCCGGCGCTGCGGTGACGCCAGCTCGGCCAGCATGGCCCGCACGCCGGTGCGCCGGCCGCTGCCGGCCGTGCCCACGCGCAGCAGCAGGCCGCCCGGGCGGCCGAGGGCCTGGCGCAGATCGTCCTGCATCGCCGGGCTCAGGCCCAGTGCGGCCAGACCACTGCGCGGCGCCGTGGCCGGCAGACGCAGCACGCCGTCGCGGCCGCCATCGGCCCGGCGCAGCGTCTGCAGCCGGGCATCCCCCCGTTGGCCGGGCAGGCAGCGCGCCAGCGCGATACGGCCATGCGTGGCCGGCGTGGCGGGGCGCGGTTCGTCGACCCCGGCCAGCTGGTGCAACCGGCGCATCAACGGTGCGGCGGCCGCGGCCGGCAGGCTGTGCCACGGGCGCAGTGCGCCAGCCTGACGCAGCTGCAGGGCCACGCCCTGGGTGTCGCAATGGATGTGCAGGTCCTCGGCCTGGGCGTCGAGCGCCGCGGCGATCAGGCGATCGGCCAGCAGGTCCTCGTCGTCCGGATCGAGCGTGGCCAGCGCCGGGCGGCCGTCGTCCGTCGGAGCCGGCGTGCCGGTGTCGTCCGCCTGGGCGGTCGCGAGGGCGGTTCCCGGTCCGGCCGTGAGGACCGGGCCCGACAGGCGACCGCCGGCCGCGCGGTCGTCGGGCAGTCGGGCCAGGGCCTCGTCGAGCGCGTCGCCGTCGCAGGCCACGGCGCGCACCGGCGCCTGGGCCAGTTGTTCCAGCCGGTCGACGACGATGCGCGCCGATGGATCGTCGAGCGCCATCACCAGCGCGTCACCGTGCCAGCACAGCGGCAGCGCCCGGTGCTGGCGGCATTGCGCCGTCGGCAGCGCCCGCAGCGCGTCGTCCTGCGGCGTCAGCGTGTGGAGGTCGACCGGCACATAGCCGAGCTTGCAGGTCAGCGCCGTGCGCAGCATGGTGCGGTCGATCATGCCGCCGCGCAGCAGCAGTTCGCCCAGCGCCAGGCCGGGGCCGCGGGCCTGGGCCTGCAAGGCGTCGCCGAGCTGGGCCTCGCTGAGTGCGCCGAGCGCCATCAGCGCCTCGCCCAGGCGCATCGCCGGCGCGCTCGGGGCGTCCAGCCGGGCGTGCAGCGTGGCGAGGTCCTGGACGGCCGGCGGCGGATCGGCCGGAACGACGGCCGTGCGCAGCGCGGCGGAGCGCGGCCCGGCGGCCCGTTCCGGATCGGCGGCGGGAGGCGTCAGGGGGGGCGAGGGCGGAACCGCGACCGGGGCCGGAACGGTGACCGCCACGGGCAGCGGCGTCGCGGTGGACGAGGTCTCGGTGCCCAGGTCGCCCAGATCGGTCAGCGACAGCTGCAGGTCGGTGTCCAGGCGGGGCAGGCGGGAGGTCGAGGCGGGAGCGGCAGCCGTGGCCGCCGCGATCGAGGACGCCACGGACGAGCGGTCCGCCGCGATCGGCGCGTCCGCTCGCCGGTCGGCCGTGTGCGTGTGTGCGTGCGTGTGTGCGGTGTGCGCGTGGCGGGCGTCGGGCCGTTCGTCCAGCGGCATCGGCAGCGTCGCGTCATGGGGCGGCTCGTGCAGGGCGGCGGGCTCGGTCGGGGCCAGATCGAGCAGGCTGTGCCGGGCGTCGAGCCGGGGCGTCCGCGGGGCCGGCGGCGCGGCGTGCGACGGGCCGAGATCGAAGCTCATCGGCAGCGTCGGGGCCTCGGCCAGCAGGCTGTCGATCGCGGTTCTGGCGGTGGTCGGGGCGGGCTGTGCGTGGGCCTGCGCCTGCGCGGCGACGCCGGCCGAGCGGGGGGGCGACGGGCGGGGCAAGGTGGGGCTCGGTGTGGGGCGCGATGCGCCGGCCGCCGCCGGGCCGCGCGGGGGGCCGCTCGGGGAGGGCGAGACCGGCATCAGCGCGGCGGGCAGCGTATCGGCCGGCAGCACATCGGTCAGGGTCGGCTCGCGACCGCTGGGCTGACCATGGGGCCGAGCGTGGGGCTGGCCGCTGGGCTGACCGCTGGATCGACCGCCGGGCTGGCCGTCGGCCGTGTCGGCGGCGGCAGCGTCGCCGGCCGTGCCGGTCGCGTGCGGGAGGAGGGGGGCGGCTGACGCCGTCCCCGTGGCCCGGCCGGCCTGTTCATGGCGCTCTGCGGCCTCGGCCCGTTCGACCCATGCGGCCAGCGGGGCGACCACCGTGCGCCGTGCCGCCGGTGCGGTCGGCGTGGTCGGTGCGAGGGCGGCGTCCTCGGGCATGCCGTGGTCGATGTCCGGCGCGGCCTGGCCGTCACGGCGGTCTTCACCGCTGTCCACGTCCTGTGCCGGGTGGGTGCCCAGCGCGCCGTGGGCCGCCTCACGCTCGGCCTTGGCCTCAGCCTCAGCCTCGGCACCGTCGCCCGTGGCGGTCTCCGTGGCAGTCCCCGTCGCCGTCTCCGTCGCGCCGTCGGCCCGGTCGCCCGTGAGCCCGGCATCGGTCGCCGCTTCCGGCGGTGGCATGAGCATCAGCGCCGCCGGCAGCGTGTCGGCCGCGTCGGCTGTGGGGGCTGGCGGGGCCGACATCACCTGCAGGCCGGGATGGAAGCTGCATTGCAGCTGGGCCGACGTGTCCACCGGCTGGTAGACGAAGACGCCGCCGCCCAGCGTCAGCGGGCTCAGCGCCTCGCACTGCAGCTGGGCGCCGCGGGCATTGCCCAGCGTCAGGGGGCGGGTCGGCGGGCGTGGGGCGGCCGGATCTTGGGGCTGCAGGCGCTCGCCGAGCGTCAGGCTGCGCAGCTGGTCGAAGCGCAGCGTCACCACCTGCGGGCCGCGGTTGCTGCGCAGCAGCGCGACCTGGCTGCCCAGGTCGAGCGCCGTCAGCTGTCCGCCGTAACGGCGGCCGATGCGGCTCTCGACGATGCAGGGCAGGCCGCCGTCGCGCGGGGCCCAGGCGGGATAGCCGCCTTCCAGCGGTGCAGGCCAGAGCGCGCCGTCGGCGGCGCCGCTGGGGGCGCCGGACAGGGCTCCGGCGATCGGGTTCAGGAGATGGGACAGATCGCTCACGGCACGGACCTCGCGGCATCAGGGCCCGCGGGCGTCCGACCGACCCGCAGGGCGGTCCGGTGGCGGCCACGGGTCGGGGCATGCCGGCGGCCAGGCCGGCGTCGTCCGGATGCTAGAGGGCCGGCCGTCCGCCGCAGCCGCGGAACAAGGCGGTGCTCGCCCGCCTGTTCCGCGTGACATCCGTCGCGCGGTGAGGGGGCCGTGGACGGTCGAGCGCCTGGTGCCCGTGCGCTGCGTCACACCCGGTGCCGCTCACGCCGGGGCAGGGCAGCGGCGATACTGCGCGCCCCGATCCTTCGGGACGGTGGTTCTGGCGCGCGGGCGGATGCCCGCCCCGCCGAACCCCCGCTCACCGACGCCCTGAGCCTGCCGGAGCCCTCCGATGACCGCTGATCCGACCCGCCGCCCCGCCGATGTCCGCTCCGTGCCGGAGCACGCACCGCCCGCCGCCGGGCGTTGGCAGGAGCGGGTGGCCCTGGCCGTCGGTGCGGCGCTGGCCCTCGGCCTGGGCGCGGCGCCCGCCGCGGCCCACGAGGCCGAGGCCGGCCCCGGGCAGGAGAAGTGCTACGGCATCGCCAAGGCCGGCGAGAACCACTGCGCGAGCCTGAGTGGCCGCCACGACTGCGCCGGGCAGTCGACGATCGACCGCTCGCCCGACGAGTGGCAGATGGTGCCCAAGGGCCGCTGCAAGGCGCTTGGCGGCCTGGACGCGGCCCAGGCCCGTGCCGCGCTCAAGCGCGCCAGCCGCGGCTGACGCGGCCGTCCCTCAGGCCTTGTCCTTGGCCGAGGTGAAGGCGTCGGCGTGGAACTGCTCGGCCGGCAGGCCGCAGCGGGCCACGAAGTCGCGCTGGGCGCTGTCGACCATCACCGGCGCGCCGCAGGCATAGACCTGGTGGCCCGACAGATCCGGCAGATCGGCCATCACCGCCTCGTGGACCAGACCGGTGCGGCCGCTCCAGCCGTCCTCGGCGCGCGGCTCGGACAGCACCGGCACGTAGCGCAGCCAGGGCAGCTCGGCGGCGGCCTGTTCGGCCCAGGCGTGCAGGTAGAGGTCGGCGGCGCTGCGGCAGCCCCAGTACAGCACCGTCGGGCGCACGTGATCCAGACCGCGCAGCTGCTCGATCAGCGCCTTGATCGGCGCGAAGCCGGTGCCCGAGGCCAGCAGCACGATCGGGCGCTGGCGGTCGGCCTCCTCGTCGCGCAGGTAGAAGCTGCCGAACGGGCCTTCCAGGCGCAGGATGTCCTTTTCCTTGAGCTTGCCGAAGACCTGGTCGGTGAACAGGCCGCCGGGCATGTGGCGGATGTGCAGCTCGATGGCCGCCGGCGTGCCGAGGTGGGCCGGGGCGACCGCCATCGAGTAGCTGCGCCGCGCGTTGCCCGGCAGCAGCACGTCGACGTACTGGCCGGCATGGAACTGGAAGTTCTGCGTCGCCGGCAGCTGCAGGCGCACGATCGCCACGTCGGGCGCCGGCTTGTCCAGCGACAGCACGCGCACCGGCATCTTCAGCACCGGGAACTGGCCCTCGGCGGCGACGTTGCGCGCCTCCAGCACGCAATCGGTCTGCGGCGCGGCGCAGCAGGTCAGCACCAGGCCGGCGGCCTCCTCGGCCGCGCTCAGCGCCTTTTCCTGGTGGGCGCCGTGGACCACGCGGCCCTCGACCAGGCGCGTCTTGCAGGAGCCGCAGGCGCCGTCGCGGCAGCCGTAGGGCAGGCCGATGCCGGCGCGGATGGCGGCGTTCAGCAGGGTCTCGTCGCGGCCTGCGGTGTACTGGCGGCCGGAGGGTTGCAGCGTGATGGTCAGGCTCATGACGGGGCTCGGAAACGGGGGAACGCGAAGGTGCCGGATCCCGCTGGCGGGTGCGGCCGGCCGTCCCGCGCGACGCGCGCGGATCGGCCGTGGCGCCGCGCGGGCGAACCCGCGATTGTGCCCGGCCGCGGACGGGGTACGGGCATGGCGCGGACAGGGCACGGGCCGTCGGCGGGCCGGCGGCAGACAGACGGCAGGCAAGGGCAGGCAAGGACGGGCAGGGGCGGGCAAGCGCGGCGCGGGCCGACAATCGCCCGACCATGCCGCGTTCCGCCTCCCGTGCCTTCCGTCCCGGCTCCGCGCCGGCCTCGCCCACGGCCCTGCCCAGCGCCTGGTGCGGTCCGCGTCGGCGCACGCTGCTGCTGGTGGGCTGCGGCGATGTCGGTTCGCGGGTGCTGCGCGAGCTGGGGCTGGGCCGCCTGCCCGGTACGGTGCCCCGGGGCGCCGCAGTGCCGTCGGCACCGGTTGAGGCGGCCGTGCCGGCCGCCGCGGCAGGCCGTCCTGGCCATCCTGGCAGGCCGGATACCCCGGATCCGGTCGACGCTCCCACCGCCACCGCCACCGCCACCGCCACCGCCACCGCCACCGCCACCGCCACCGCCACCGCCGCCGCCGCAGTCCGTGCCCTCGCATCGGCCCCTCCGGCGCCGCATGCCCGCCGTCCGTCCCCCTGGCGCGTGATCGCGCTGACCTCCAGCGCCGGTCGTCAGGCCGAGCTGCGCGGCCTCGGCGTGCTGCCGGTGGTCGGTGATCTGGACCGGCCGCGGACCCTGGCGCGCTGGCGTGCGCTGGCGGCGCTCGGCGACGCGTTGCTGCATCTGGCGCCGCCGCCGGCCAGCGGTGCGTGCGACACCCGCAGCCGCCATCTGCGCGCGACGCTGGCGATGGCGCCCCGCCTGCGTCGCGTCGTCTACGGCAGCACGACCGGCGTCTATGGCGATGCCGGTGGCGCCTGGGTCGACGAGACGCGGCCGGTCGCTCCGGCCACCGACCGCGCGCGGCGCCGCGTCGATGCCGAGGCCTGCTGGCGCGAGGCCGCGCGCCGCCGCGCCCGCATGGCAGGCCAGGCCGGACATGCCAGCCACCCTGCCGCGCCGCCCTGGACCGTGCTGCTGCTGCGCATCCCCGGCATCTACGCGGCCGACCGCGCCGGCGGCCATCCGAGTGAACGGCTGCGCCGCGGCACGCCGGTGCTGCGGCCCGAGGACGACGTCCACACCAACCACATCCACGCCGACGACCTGGCCCGCGCCTGCGTCGCCGCGCTGTGGCGTGGCGGCCCGCAGCGCGTGGTCCACGTCAGCGACGACACCGAGTTGACGATGGGCGCCTATTTCCGCCTCGCGGCCGAGCTGTGCGACCTGCCTGCACCGCCGCAGATCAGCCGTGCCGAGGCCGCGCGCAGCCTGGGGCCGATGCAGTTGAGCTTCATGGGCGAATCGCGCCGGCTGCGCAACCGGCGCCTGAAGGCCGAGCTGCGGCTGCGGCTGCGCCATCCGACGGTGCACACCGGCCTGCTCGACGGCTGGCCGGCGGCGGATCCGGCCGCCGGCCCGGCCTGAGGCGGCCCGCGCCGGGTCGGGCCGGTGGCTTCTTCAGATCCCGGTCGGCCGCTTGAGCGCCAGCCGGCGGTCGACGCTGACGGCCTGCAGCGTCAAGGGCTGGCCATCGCGGCGGATGTCCAGCCGGACCTCCCGCCGGCTCTCGCCGGGCGCCCACAGCGTCTGCCACAGCGCCTCGACGCTGCCGATCTCCTGGCCGTCCAGGCGCAGGATCTCATCGCCCGCCTGCAGGCCGGCGACGTCGGCCGGGCTGTCGTCCTGCACCCGCAGCACGCGCACGCGGCCGTCCTCGGCCGTGCAGTTCAGGCCCAGCCAGGCGCGCTCGCTGGCGCGGGTCGTGCCGCGGCTGCGCAGCTCGGCCAGGATCGGCGGCAGCAGCGCTGCCGGCACGAAGACATTGCCGGGCAGCGAGGACGCTTCCACGCGCAGGGCCGTCGCGCTGCCACCGCCGTCGATGTCGCGCAGCAGCAGTGAGCCGACGCCCAGCAGCTCGCCCTCGCGGTTGAACAGACCGGCGCCGCTGTGGTCGGGCCGGGCCGGCGCGGTGTAGTAGGCCTCGGTCAGGTGGTATTCCCAGTGGCCGGTGTAGGCCCGGCGGGCCATCAGACGGGCCAGGCTGATCATGCCGTCCTCGCCGCCGCTGACGACCATCAGCGGCTCTCCCGTCTCGGGAGCCGTGGCGGCGGCCAGCGGTGCCGGGTCGATGCGCAGCGGGGCCAGGGCCTGCACCAGGCCGAGTCCGGTGGCCGCGTCCCAGCCCAGCACGCGCGCCGGCACGCGACGACCGTCGTCCGGTTGCAGCACGACCTGCTCCGCCTCGATCAGCAGGTAGCCGATGGTCAGCACCAGGCCGTCGTCGTCGATCACGATGCCCGAGCCGCTGCGGGCCTGACCCAGCTGGCCCAGTGTGCGGCCATCGTCGACCGCCAGGACCTGTACGCCCAGCACCGCGGCCTGCGCGCGCCGCAGCGCGGCCAGGGTGCGGGCCAGCACCGCGGGGTCGGCCGACGAGGGCGGCAGGGCGGTGGTCCCGCCGGCCCCGTTCATCCGGTCGGCGGCCGTGTCCCGGTCCGCTGCCCGCGGGGTGGCTCCGGTGGCCATGCGTCCTGTCGCCAGGACCGTGGCGGCCTGCAGGGCGGGGGCGATCTGGCGTGTGGCGGGTGCGGCGGCCGAGGTCATCGCGCCGCTCAGCGCCGCGATCAGGGCAGCCGTGCGCAGCAGGGCCCGTGCCGCTGGCCCCGATGGGCTCGACCGGCCGGCCGGCACGGTGTGGTCACAGGGCAGGGGCGGGCGGGACGACGGCAGGCGCGGTCTCATGGCGGATCTCCCGGTGGCGATGACCGGGAGCCAGCATGAACCGGGAGACCGACCCTGGCGATCCCAGGGTCTTGTGGAGGGCCGGACCGGGCGTCCTGCCGTGGGCGTGGGGCCGGTGTCCGCCCTGCGCCGTCGGTGCCGTCAGCGCCGGCGCGGGCCGCCGAACGGCAGCTTGCCGCGCCAGAAGCTGATCATCAGCCAGGCGCCCAGCATGCCGCCCAGGTGCGCGAAGTGGGCGACACCGCTGCCGCCGGTCAGGCCGAACAGCAGCTCCAGGCCGCCGAAGACGGCGACGAAGGTGCGCGCCTTCATCGGGATCGGCGGGAACAGCGGCATGATGACCCGGTTCGGGAACAGCATGCCGAAGCTCAGCAGCAGGCCGAACAGGCCGCCCGAGGCGCCCACCGTCGGTGCGCGCGAGCCGGTCAGCAGCGTGAAGATCAGCTGCACCACCGCGGCCGCCAGCACGCTGGCGATCAGCAGCTGGATGTAGCGGCGCGTGCCCCACAGGCGTTCGAGCTCGCTGCCGAACATCCACAGGCCCAGCATGTTGAAGAACAGGTGCAGCGTGTCACCGTGCAGGAAGCCGTAGGTGCCGAGCTGCCAGGGCCAGAACAAACCACTGGACAGCGGCCACAGCGCGAACCAGGGGTCCAGCGGGAGGAACTGCTGCAGACAGAAGATGGCGGTGCAGATCAGCAGCAGCGCCTTGGTCACCGGAGGCAGTGGGGGCATTGTCTCGGGCTGGAGAAGACCGCCGGAGCCGGGCGGTCCGGGAAGGCCGTGGTGCCCGCGGCCAGACTCGAACTGGCACGCCTTGCGGCGGCGGATTTTGAATCCGCTACGTCTACCGATTTCGTCACGCGGGCGTTGCCGACCCTGCGGAAGGGGCGGCGTAGGCTGCGGATTATGGCATGCGGTGCCAGTGGGGCCTGTGCGGCCTGCCACAATCGGCGCCGGAGGTGAAATCTTGTCGCATGCCCCTGAGTCCGCCGTCCAGACCGGCTATCCCACGATCGAGGACGTGATCGGTCGCACGCCGCTGATCCGTCTGCAGCGCCTGCCCGGCGAGCTCGGTGCGCCGCGCGGCAACGTGATCCTCGGCAAACTCGAAGGCAACAACCCGGCCGGCTCGGTCAAGGACCGCCCGGCCATCAGCATGATCCGCCGGGCCGAGGAGCGCGGCGAGATCCGCCCCGGCGACACGCTGATCGAGGCCACCAGCGGCAACACCGGCATCGCGCTGGCGATGGCCGCGGCCATCCGCGGCTACCGCATGGTGCTGATCATGCCGGAGGACCTGTCGATCGAGCGGGCGCAGACGATGCGCGCCTATGGCGCCGAGCTGATCCTGACGCCGCGCGCCGGCGGCATGGAGCATGCCCGTGACCTGGCCGAACAGATGCAGCGTGACGGCAAGGGCCGCGTGCTCGACCAGTTCGCCAATGCCGACAACCCGCGCGCCCACTTCGAGTCCACCGGCCCGGAGATCTGGGAGCAGACCGGCGGGCGCATCACCCATTTCGTCAGCGCGATGGGCACGACCGGCACCATCACCGGCGTCGGCCGCTATCTGAAGTCGGTCAAGCCGGCGGTGCGGGTGGTCGGCGCGCAGCCGGCCGAGGGCTCGCGCATTCCCGGCATCCGCAAGTGGCCCGAGGCCTATCTGCCCAAGATCCACGATCCGTCGGTGGTCGACGAGCTGGTGCTGGTCAGCCAGGCCGACGCCGAGGACATGGCCCGTCGGCTGGCGCGCGAGGAGGGCCTGTTCGTCGGCATCTCGGCCGCCGGTGCCTGCTGGGTCGCACTGCAGCTGGCGCGCCAGCTGCACGACGCGACGATCGCCTTCATCGTCTGCGACCGGGGTGAACGCTATCTGTCGACCGGCGTGTTCCCGGCCTGATCCGGCCCCCCGCCGCCGCGGGGCGGCCCGCGGCGTGGCGCGGCCCCGCTCCTAGAATCCACAGCCCTGCTGCATTTCCCCGACCTTCCGGAACCCCGATGACCGTCGCACACAAGGAACTGGACGCCCGCGGACTGAACTGTCCGCTGCCGATCCTCAAGGCCAAGAAGGCGCTGTCCGAGATGAACAGCGGCGATGTGCTCAAGGTCGTCGCCACCGATCCGGGTTCGGTGCGGGACTTCCAGGCCTTCGCGCGCCAGACCGGCAATGAACTGGTCGAGCAGCAGACGGTCGACGCCGAATTCGTGCACTTCCTGCGCCGGCGCTGAGCGTCCGGCCGTCCCGCATCGGCGGCTGTCGCCGTCGCCGTCGCCGTCACCGTCACCGTCACCGTCGCTTCAAGCACGAAGGCCGCCCGCAGGCGGCCTTGTCGTCACCGGTCAGCCGCGGCAGGCGGTGACCGGTCCGCTGCCCGGCAGGCTCAGATCTCCAGGCTGCGCAGGTACTCGCGGAAGCCCTCGCCCAGCTGCGGGTGCTGCAGTGCCAGCTCGACGTTGGCCTGCAGGAAGCCTTCCTTGCTGCCGCAGTCGTAGCGCTTGCCCTCGTAGCGGTAGGCGAAGACCTTCTCGCGGCGCAGCAGGCTGGCGATGCCGTCGGTCAGCTGGATCTCGCCGCCGACGCCGCGCGGTTGCGTGGCGATCTCGTGGAAGACCCCCGGCGTCAGGATGTAGCGGCCGGCCACGCCCCAGCGCGACGGGGCGTCCTCGGGCGCGGGTTTCTCGACGATCTTGCTGACGTCCATCAGCTGGTCGTTGACCAGCTGTCCGGCGACGATGCCGTAGCGGCGGGTATGCTCGGCCGGCACTTCCTGGACCGCGAGGATGGACGCGCGCCACTCCTCGTACTGCTCGACCATCTGCCGCAGAATCGGCTTGTCGCCGACCATCAGGTCATCGGCCAGCAGCACGGCGAAGGGCTCGTTGCCGACCAGGCGCTGTCCGCACAGCACCGCGTGGCCCAGGCCGAGCGCCTGGGCCTGGCGCACGTAGATGCACTCCATGTCCTTCGGCTTGACGCTCTGCACCACCTCGAGCAGTTCCTTCTTGCCCGCCTGCTCGAGGGCGACTTCCAGCTCGAAGGTCATGTCGAAATGGTCCTCGATCGGGCGCTTGTGGCGGCCGGTCACGAAGATCATCTCGCGCACGCCGGCGGCGTAGGCTTCCTCCACGGCATACTGGATCAGGGGCTTGTCGACGACCGGCAGCATTTCCTTGGGCTGCGCCTTGGTGGCCGGCAGGAATCGCGTACCAAGACCGGCAACAGGGAAAATGGCTTTCTTGACCAGCATGAGCGGCGAAGTACAGGTGGTTGGGACTGCAGAAGATTCTGGCACGGCGATATTTCAGCAGGGGCATCAGAACGTGGTGGTTGTCTCATGGTGCTCCTGATTGCCGAG
This sequence comes from Pseudaquabacterium rugosum, assembly GCF_038066575.1. Lineage (NCBI taxonomy): Bacteria > Pseudomonadati > Pseudomonadota > Betaproteobacteria > Burkholderiales > Sphaerotilaceae > Pseudaquabacterium > Pseudaquabacterium rugosum. Next base: position 148,934 of record NZ_JBBUTF010000004.1, read on the forward strand.
CCGCTGGACCCGGAGGTGATGCTCTGGCTGGCCGCACGCCATCCGGTGCGTCAGGCGCCGGATCTGGCGCGCGATCCCTGGGGCCTGCGGCAGGCCCTGCGCAACGCGCGCGCGGCCATCATTCCGCCACAGGTCGCGCTCGACGCCGACATGCTGGCGGCTGCGCCGATGCTGCAGGTCGTCGGGCGCTTGTCCGGTGGCATCGACAACATCGACCTCGAGGCCTGTGCCCGGGCCGGGGTCGAGGTGGTCCGCCAGGACGACGCCAGCGCACGGGCCGAGGCCGAATTCATGATCGGCGCACTGCTGCAGATGCTGCGGCGGGTGCCGGTGGTCAATTCCGAGGGCCTGCTGGTCGGCCGTGAGCTGGCCGGCTCGACGGTGGGCTTCGTCGGCCTGTCCTCGGCCGCGCAGCCGCTGGCGCGTCTGCTGCTGGGCTTCGGCGCCCAGGTGGTCGGCTACGACCCGGCCCTGCATGCCAGTGATCCGCTGTGGCGCCACTGGCAGATCGAGCCGCTGGGCCTGCGCGAGCTGATGAGCCGCTGCGACAGCGTCTGCGTGATGCTCGCCTACTACAGCCGCTACCACGGCCTGCTCGGTGAGCGCTACCTGTCGCTGTGCAAGCCCAACCAGGTGCTGGTGTGCGTGACGCCGGTGGCGCTGTTCGACGAAGAGGCGCTGGCCGACGTGCTGGCCACCGGCCGCATGGCCACGGCCTGGTTCGACTGCATGCTGCCCGAGTGGATGACGCCGGGTCGGCCGCTGCAGCAGATCGACACCATCCAGGTCACGCCCCGCCTGGCGGGCATCACCCGGGAGTCCCGGCTGCGGGCGGCCTGGGCCGTGGCGCGGCAGATCGACGCCATCCTGGCGCCGGCACTGATCACGCCGCGGCCGCCGGCCGTGGCCGCCGGCCCTGTCGGCGGGATGCCGGGGATGGCCGCCTCGCGTGCGGCCGTCGGTCCGGCGATGCCGGACGCGGCGTCGGCCGCCGCCGGTGGTGGGCACCGGGGCCTGGCCCCGGCGGATCTCAGACCGGTTGCAGGCGCTGCAGCTGGTCCTTCAGGCGCTCGAGGGTCCGGCTGAACTCGGCCACGCGGGCGCGTTCCTGCTCGACCACCGCCGCCGGTGCGCGTGCCACGAAGCCCTCGTTGCCCAGCTTGGCCTCGGCCTTCGTGATCTCGCCCGCGATGCGGGTGATCTCCTTGCCCAGGCGCGCGGTCTCGGCGGCCACGTCGACCTCGACCTGCAGCGCCAGGCGCAGACCGCCCTGCACGGCCACCGGCGAGGTGGCGCTGGCCTGCGCGAACGCGGCCTCGTCGTCGCAGACGGTGACCGACGCCAGCTTGGCCAGTGCCTGCAGCAGCGGGGCGATCTCGCGTGCGAAGGTGGCGTCCTCAGCCTCGCCGGCGATGAACAGCGGCACCCGCTCGGCCGGGCTCAGGCCCATCTCCGAGCGCAGGCTGCGGCAGGTGGCGACCACCGCCTGCAGGCGCGCGACCCAAGCCTCCGCGGTCTCGTCGATCTTGGCCGGCTGGGCCACCGGGTAGGCGACGGAGGCCAGGGTCTCGGTGCTGGCCGGGTCCTTGCGGCCGGCCACCGGGGCGACGGTGGCCCACAGCTCGGCGGTGATGAAGGGCGCGATCGGGTGCAGCAGGCGCAGCACCGTCTCCAGCACGCGGATCAGCGTGCGGCGGGTGGCGCGCGCGGCGGCCTCGTCACCGGTCTTCTGGGCCTGGGCCAGCTGCACCTTGGCGATCTCCAGGTACCAGTCGCAGTACTCGTCCCAGACGAACTGGTAGATCGCGTGGGCCACGTTGTCCAGGCGGTAGTCCTTGAAGCCCTCGGCCACGGCCAGCTCGACGCGTTGCAGGCGGCTGGCGATCCAGCGGTCGGCCGGGCTGAAGCGCAGGTAGGCGCCGCTGGCGCAGGCCTCGGCGCCGTGCTCGGCCAGGCCGCAGTCCTGGCCCTCGGTGTTCATCAGCGCGAACTTGGTCGCGTTCCAGAGCTTGTTGCAGAAGTTGCGGTAGCCCTCGCAGCGCTTGCTGTCGAAGTTCACCGAGCGGCCGAGGGTGGCCATCGCCGCGAAGGTGAAGCGCAGCGCGTCGGCGCCGTAGGCCGGGATGCCTTCGGGGAATTCCTTCTCGGTGGCCTTGCGCACCTTGGGCGCCGTCTCGGGCTTGCGCAGGCCGGTGGTGCGCTTGTCCAGCAGCGGGCCGAGGGCGATGCCGTCGATCAGGTCGACCGGGTCCAGCACGTTGCCCTCGGACTTCGACATCTTCTTGCCCTGGGCATCGAGCACCAGACCGTGGATGTAGACGTCCTTGAACGGCACCTGACCGGTGAAGTGCTTGGTCATCATGATCATCCGGGCGACCCAGAAGAAGATGATGTCGTAGCCGGTGACCAGCACGCTGGAGGGCAGGAACAGGTCGAGTTCCTTCGTCTTCTCGGGCCAGCCCAGGGTGCTGAAGGGCACCAGCGCGCTGGAGTACCAGGTGTCGAGCACGTCCGGATCGCGGGTCAGCGTGCCGACATAACCGGCGGCCTGCGCCTTCTCGCGCGCCTCGGCCTCGCTGCGGGCGACGAACAGCTCGCCGTTCTCGCCGTACCAGGCCGGGATCTGGTGGCCCCACCAGAGCTGGCGCGAGATGCACCAGTCCTGGAGGTTCTTCATCCACTGGTTGTAGGTGTTGACCCAGTTCTCGGGCACGAAGCGCACCTCGCCCGATTCCACCGCCTCGATCGCGCCCTGGGCGATCGAGCGGCCGGTCGACGGGCTGGTCCTGGTCACGGCCACGAACCACTGGTCGGTCAGCATCGGCTCGATGATCTGGCCGGTGCGGGCGCAGCGCGGCACCATCAGCTTGTGCTTCTTGGTCTCGACCAGCAGGCCGTCGGCGTCGAGCGCGGCGACGATCTGCTTGCGGGCTGCGAAGCGGTCGAGGCCGCGCAGCGCCTCGGGGATGGCGGCCGCGTCGCCCAGCTCGCCGCCGGCGACCTTGGCCTCCAGCGTGAAGATGGTCAGCATCGGCAGGTCGTGGCGCAGGCCGACCTGGTAGTCGTTGGTGTCGTGCGCGGGCGTGACCTTGACCACGCCGGTGCCGAAGTCCTTGTCGACGTAGGCGTCGGCGATCACCGGCACTTCGCGGCCGGTGATCGGCAGCTTGACCTGCTTGCCGATGAAGGCCGCATAGCGCTCGTCCTCAGGGTGCACCATCACCGCTGTGTCGCCCAGCAGCGTCTCCGGACGGGTGGTGGCCACCACCAGCTCGCCCGAGCCGTCGGCCAGTGCGTAGCGGATGTGCCAGAGGAAGCCGTCCTCCTCCTCGCTCTCGACCTCCAGGTCGGAGACGGCGGACTTCAGGATCGGATCCCAGCTGACCAGGCGCTTGCCGCGGTAGATCAGGCCCTCGTCATAGAGCTTGCAGAAGGTGTCGGTGACGATGGTCGAGCGCTTCTCGTCCATCGTGAAGTACTCGTGGTCCCAGCTGACCGAGTCACCCATGCGGCGCATCTGCCGGGTGATGGTGCTGCCCGACTGGGCCTTCCATTCCCAGACCTTGGCGGTGAAGGCCTCGCGGCCCAGGTCGTGGCGGCTGATGCCCTGTTCCTGCAGCTGGCGCTCGACCACGATCTGGGTGGCGATGCCGGCATGGTCGGTGCCCGGCACCCACAGCGTGTTGTGGCCGGACATGCGGTGGTAGCGCGTCAACGAGTCCATGATGGTCTGGTTGAACGCGTGGCCCATGTGCAGCGTGCCGGTCACGTTGGGCGGCGGCAGCTGGACGCAGAACGAGGGCTTGGCGGCGTCCAGCGTCGGCACGTAGGTGCCGTCGCGCTCCCACGACGGGCCCCAGCGGGACTCGATGGCGGCGGGTTCGAAGGACTTCGACAGTTCGGACATGGCGGGCGGGGCGAGGGCGTCGTGACGCCGCGCGCGGCCGGTCGGCCATGCGCGGGAAGGAAAGCGCCGGATTGTAGGAGGGGGGTGCGCGCCGGACGGTGCGCCTCAGGCGCCGTCCGCGGGGGGCGGGTCGCTGTCCGGGGCCGTCGGTGTGGCGGACGTCGCGCCCGCGGCACCGGGCTCGCCGAAGCAGTCGACGTAGCTCGGCCACAGCGTGGCGTAGAAGACGGCCGAGATCACCAGCGCCAGCGGCAGCATCAGCAGGTTGGGCAGGCTGGCGCCGCCGAGCGCGTGCAGCAGCAGCACGAGCAGCGGGGTGACGAGGGCGACGAGGGCGCCCCAGGTCAGCAGGTAGATCGTGAAGGCCTGGCGCGCGCGCCAGACCGCGACCGTGCTGGAGAACAGCGCCTGCAGCGCGCCCTGGCCACCCCAGTGCACCAGCGCCGGGGCGTGCCAGAAGGGCACGGCCAGCAGCGCCGTCAGGCCCAGGCGCAGCAGCAGCGCGCCGGCCACGCCGTCGTCGTTCAGCGCGTCGGTGTCGGGCAGGGCGGCGCCCTCGTCGGCCGAGGCCGCCATCGCGGCCTGCAGCCGGCCGCCGTCCAGCGTGTCGCTCAGCAGCATCACGCCCAGCGACAGCAGCGCGTAGGCGCCGGCCAGCTGCCACTGCGCGCGGCGCTGTGCCGGCCGCGGGTGGCGCAGCCCGGCGAACAGCTGGCCGGCATGCACCGGCCCGCCCGCCTGCAGGCTGCGGGCGGCCACCATGTAGCCCAGGCTGAGCGAGGGCACGAGGGCCAGCGCCAGCGCGGTGCCGGCCAGCGGCACCAGTCCGACCAGCAGCATGGCCAGCAGCAGGAAGGCCGCCAGCAGGCCGGTCAGGCTCAGCGGTCGGCGGCGCCACAGGGCCCAGCCCTGCGCGATCCAGCGCAGGCCCCGGGCCGGGGCGACGGTCAGCAGGGGCAGTCCCATCGTCTCAGGAGTCGGTCGTTCGATGAAGGTCCAGGGGCGGCAGGCCGCCGCTCGGGCGGGTGCCGTGCATCCGGACCGCGGACGACCATTGTCCGCTCTCGTGTCCGCTGTGGTCGCCGAGCCGGCCGCCGGGCCGCTCAGGCGGCGCCGGCCGCGGCCGGCGGTTGCGGATGCCAGGGCCGTTCGCGGCGGTCGCGCAGCACGCGCTCGAAGTGCTCGGGCGGCTTGGGCGCCAGCAGCTCGGCGTCGCGCGGCAGGTGCCAGTCGGCCAGGCGCGACAGCCAGAAGCGCAGCGCGCCGGCGCGCAGCATCGCCGGCAGCAGGCGCCGTTCGGTCGGGCTGAGCGGGCGTTCGGTCTCGTAGGCCTGCACCAGGGCGTCGGCGCGGGCCTCGTCCAGGCCGTGGCTGTCGGCGGCCAGGCACCAGTCGTTGATCGCCACCGCCAGGTCGTAGATGAAGGGCTCGTCGCCGGCGAAGTAGAAGTCGTAGACGGCGGTCAGCTTCTCGTGGCCGGCCAGACCGTCGAACAGCGTGTTGTCGCGGAACAGGTCGCAGTGCACGGCGCCGCGGGGCAGGGCCGCATGGGCGGCGCTGGCGGCCAGCGAGCGCTGGAAGTCCAGTTCCTCGTCGAGCAGGGTGGCCTGGTCGGCCGACAGGAAGGGCTGCAGCGCGTCGCGGGTGCGGATCCACCAGGGCAGGCCGCGCAGATTGGGCTGGCGCAGCGGGAAGTCCTCGACCCCGCGGTGCAGGCGGGCCAGCACCTGGCCGAGCTGGGCGCAGTGGTGCAGGTCCGGCGCGTCCAGGCCGGCGCCGGGCAGGCGGCTGACCAGCGCGGCGGGCTTGCCGCACAGCGCGTGCACCCGCTGTCCGTCGGCGTCGGCGCGCGGTGCGGGCACCGGCAGGCCGCGCTGCGCCAGGTGGTCCATCAGCGCCAGGTAGTAGGGCAGCTCGTCGGCCGACAGGCGCTCGAACAGCGTCAGCACCCAGCGCGCACCGGCGGTGTCGACGAAGTAGTTGGTGTTCTCGATGCCGCTGCGGATCGGTTCGAGCCCATGGGCGGGGCCCAGGCCCAGCGCGGTGGTCAGGGCACTGGCCTGTTCGGGGGTGACGGGGGTGAAGACGGCCATGGGACGGAAGGCGGCTGGACGGACGGGTAGATCAGGGGCGCGGCACGAGGCCCTGCGGGTGACGGCGGGCGGCGCCGCCTCAGAACTGCAGCACCGGCCAGACGCGCTGGCCTTCGGCGCCGCGCCGCTGGCTGGCGTCACCGGTGCCGGGCGGCAGCACCTGGTAGGCCGGGGCGCTGGCCGCGTGCGGCGTGACGGTGACGGCGCCGGTCTGGCCGCGCACGCGGGTGGCCTCGATGCGGGCCAGATCGTCGTCGCTGCGCAGCTGTTCGACGGCCGGATCGCGGCGGCCGGCCTCGGGCTGCAGCAGGCTGCAGCCGCCGAGCAGGGCGAGGGCCAGGCTGGCGAGGGCGGCGCCGGCGCTGGCGGAGGTGGTGCCGGCGGAGGCAAAGGCCCGCGCGCCGGGCCGGGCGGGCCGGTGCTCGCCGTGGCCGGTGGGCGGGGCGGCGCGCGCGGCGGCTCGGTCGTGCGGACGGTCAGGCAGGACGGACATCACATCAGTTTAGCGGCCGGGTCGGCGCCCGGCCCGGGTGCGGGCGACACCGGCTGGCCCGGATGCGACACGCCCGGCGGGCCGGGGCGACCCGGCGACCCGGTGCGGCCGCCGGCGCCGCCGGCCGTTGCCGCCACAATCCCCGCCATGAGTGACGAGAACACCCTGCTGCTGGTCGACGGCTCCAGCTACCTGTACCGCGCCTACCACGCGATGCCCGATCTGCGCGGGCCCGACGGCTTCCCGATCGGCGCCATCCACGGCATGGTGGCGATGATGCGTCGCCTGCGCGACCAGGAGCTGGGCCGCGACGAGCCGGCCAGCCCGCAGGCCCGGCGCCACCATGCGGCCTGCGTGTTCGACGCCCCCGGCAAGACCTTCCGCGACGACTGGTACCCCGAGTACAAGGCCCAGCGCGCGCCGATGCCCGATGACCTGCGCACCCAGATCGCGCCGATCCACGAGGTGGTCAAGCTGCTGGGCTGGCCGGTGCTGCAGGTGCCCGGCATCGAGGCCGATGACGCCATCGGCACGCTGGCGCGCGTGGGCGCGGCCGCCGGCCACGCGGTGGTGATCTCGACCGGCGACAAGGACCTGGCCCAGCTGGTCACCGAGCGCATCACGCTCATCAACACGATGACCGACGAGCGCCTGGACATCCCCGGCGTGCTGGCCAAGTTCGGCGTGCCGCCCGAGCGCATCGTCGATTACCTGACCTTGATCGGCGACACCGTCGACAACGTGCCCGGCGTGGCCAAGGTCGGCCCGAAGACGGCCGTCAAGTGGCTGGGCGAGCACGGCAGCCTGGACGGCGTGATGGCCGCCGCCGGCCAGATCAAGGGCGTGACCGGCGAGAACCTGCGCGCGGCCCTCGACTGGCTGCCGCAGGGCCGACGCCTGATCACCGTGCGCTGCGACTGCGATCTGGCCGAGCACGTCGCCGGCTGGCCGGTGATCGACGCGCTGGCGCTGCAGCCGGTCGACGAGGCCGGCCTGCTCGATTTCTACGGCCGCTACGGCTTCCGCAGCTGGCGCAAGGAGCTGGAGACGCGGCTGGGCGTCGGTGCCCAGGTGGCGGTGCCGTCGACGGCGCCGGGCGGCCAGAGCGATCTGTTCGGCGGTCCGGTGGTGGCGGCCGCGGCCGCGCCGATCGCCCCGGCCGGCAGCGCAGGCGCGGCCCCGGCCCTGGCCGCCGTGGGCGAGGCCGCCGTCGCCCATGGCCCGGCCAGTGCGCAAGCCACCGCCCAGCCGCTGGCCCGCCGCTACGAGACGGTGTTCACCCGCGAGGCGCTGGTCGCCTGGATCGACCGCCTGCGGGCCGCGCCGCTGGCCGCCCTCGACACCGAGACCGATTCGCTGGACCCGATGCGCGCGCGCATCGTGGGCATCAGTTTCGCCGTCATGCCGGGTGAGGCGGCCTACGTGCCGCTGGGCCACGACTATCCCGGCGCGCCAGAACAGCTGCCGCTCGACGAGGTGCTGGCCGCGCTGCGGCCCTGGCTGGAGGACGCGGCCGCGCCCAAGGTCGGCCAGAACGTCAAGTACGACACCCACGTCCTCGAGAACCACGGCATCCGCGTGCGGGGCTGGGCGCATGACACGCTGCTGGAAAGTTATGTGCTGGAAGCCCACCTCGGCCACGCGCTGGACAAGCTGGCCGAGCGCCACCTCGGCCGCAGCGGCCTGACCTACGAGCAGCTGTGCGGCAAGGGCGCCAGCCAGATCCCCTTCGCCCAGGTCGACATCGAGCGCGCGACCACCTACAGCGGCGAGGACAGCGAGATGACGCTGCACGTGCACCAGGTGATGGCGCCGCAGATCGCCGCCGAGCCCGGCCTGCAGCGCGTCTATGCCGACATCGAGCTGCCGGTCAGCGCCATCCTGCAGCGCATCGAGCGCAAGGGCGTGCTGATCGATCCGGCCGTGCTGCTGCGCCAGAGCAACCAGCTGGCCCAGCGCATGATGGACCTGGAGCGCGAGGCCTACGACATCGCCGGCCAGCCCTTCAACATGGGCTCGCCCAAGCAGATCGGCGAGGTGCTGTTCGGCAAGCTCGGCCTGCCGGTGAAGAAGAAGACCGCCACCGGCGCGCCCAGCACCGACGAGGAGGTGCTGCAGGAGCTGGCGGCCGACTACCCGCTGCCCGCGCGCATCCTCGAGCACCGCAGCCTGGCCAAGCTGAAGGGCACCTACACCGACAAGCTGCCGGGCATGATCAACCCGTCCACCGGCCGCGTGCACACCAACTATGCGCAGGCCGTGGCCGTCACCGGCCGGCTCTCCAGCAACGATCCCAATCTGCAGAACATCCCGATCCGCACGCCCGAGGGCCGGCGCGTGCGCGAGGCCTTCATCGCGCCGCCGGGCAATGTGCTGGTGTCGGCCGACTACAGCCAGATCGAGCTGCGCATCATGGCCCACATCAGCGGCGATCCGGGCCTGACCCGCGCCTTCGCCGAGGGCCTGGACGTGCACCGGGCGACCGCCGCCGAGGTCTTCAACGTCGCGCTCGATGCGGTGACGCCTGATCAGCGCCGTTATGCCAAGACCATCAACTTCGGGCTGATCTACGGCATGGGCGCCTTCGGCCTGGCGCAGTCGCTGGGCATCGAGCAGAAGACGGCCAAGGCCTTCATCGACCGCTATTTCGACCGTTTCGCCGGCGTCAAGCGCTACATGGACGAGACGCGGGCGCGGGCGGTCGAGACCGGCCATGTCGAGACGCTGTTCGGCCGCCGCATCACGCTGCCGGAGATCCGTGGCGGCAACGGTCCGCGCCGCGCCGGCGCCGAGCGCCAGGCGATCAACGCGCCGATGCAGGGCACGGCGGCCGACCTGATCAAGCTGGCCATGATCGCGGTGCAGGACACGCTCGACCGCGAGGGCCGCCGCAGCGCGATGGTCATGCAGGTGCATGACGAACTGGTGCTGGAGGTGCCCGCGGACGAGCTGGACTGGGTGCGCGAGGCGCTGCCGCGGCTGATGGCCTGCGTCGCGCAGCTGTCGGTGCCGCTGCTGGCCGAGGTCGGCGTCGGGCCGGACTGGGACCAGGCGCACTGACGTGGTGAGGATGGCGGCGGTCCGGCCCGCCGCCCGGCCTCGGCCCCGTCAGCCCAGCTGCAGCCGCCCCGCGCCGCCGGCCGCCGGCCGCACCTCGCCGATGACGGCGGCCTGCGCGAAGCCCTCGTCGCGGAAGATGCGCAGCACGGCCGGGGCCGTCTCGGGCGAGCAGGCCACCAGCAGGCCGCCGCTGGTCTGCGGGTCGGTCAGCAGGGCCTGGTCGGGCGCGGCCCAGGCTGCGGGCAGCGCCACCTCGGCGCCGTAGCCGGCCCAGTTGCGGCCCGAGGCGCCGGTGACGTGGCCGGCCTCGGCCAGCGCGCGCACGCCCGGCAGCAGCGGCACGTCGGCCCAGCGCAGCCGGATGTCGCAGCCGGCGCCGCGGGCCATCTCCAGCGCATGGCCGGCCAGGCCGAAGCCGGTGACGTCGGTGATCGCGTGCACGCCGTCGAGCGCGGCCAGCGCCGGGCCCGGCGTGTTCAGCCGCGTGGTGCTGTCGATCATCGCGGCGTAGCCGGCGGCGTCCAGCCGGCCCTTCTTCAGCGCCGCGCTCAGCACGCCCACGCCCAGCGGCTTGCCCAGCACCAGCACGTCGCCCGGTCGTGCATCGGCATTGCGCCGCACCCGCGACGGATGGACCAGACCGAGCGCGACCAGGCCGTAGATGGCCTCGACCGAATCGATGGTGTGGCCGCCGGCCACCGGGATGCCGGCCGCCCGGCAGACCGCTGCACCGCCTTCGAGGATGCGGCCGATGGTGGCCGTCGACAGCACGTTGATCGGCATGCCGACCAGGGCCAGCGCCAGGATGGGCCGGCCGCCCATCGCGTAGACGTCGCTCAGCGCGTTGGTGGCGGCGATGCGGCCGAAGTCGTAGGGGTCGTCGACCACCGGCATGAAGAAATCGGTGGTGGCCACCAGCGCCTGCTCGTCGTTCAGGCGGTAGACGGCGGCGTCGTCGGCGGTCTCGATGCCCACCATCAGCTCGGGCGGCAGCGGCATCGCCGCCTGGCCCTGGCGCAGGATCTCCGACAGCACGCCCGGGGCGATCTTGCAGCCGCAGCCGCCGCCGTGCGAGAGCGAGGTCAGCCGCGGCTCGGCCGGCGGGGTCGACGGGGCGGGGGCGTTCGGGAAGGGGGTCGCGGTATCGGTCATGGTCGGGCGCAAGCATAGCCGGCGCGCCCGGGCGTGGGCCGGCCCCGCGCCGGCCGACGCAGCGGTGCCACCGGCCGGCGCAGCCGTGTCACCACCCGGCGCAGCCGTGCCGCCACCCGGTGCCCGCGGCGCGGCCCGTGTCACGCGGGCCTTGCCGCACTCAGGGTAGAGTGCCGGCCTTGTCACCGGGGCAGCGGCGGTCCGGCCCGTTCCCGGCACCGTCCCACCGCTTCGTCCCGCCCGCCATGAAACGCTCGTCCGCTCCGTCGTCCACCGTCTCCCGTCGTGCCCTGCTGGGTGTGGCCGGCGCCAGCGCGCTGCTGGCCACCGGCCTGGCGCAGGCCCAGTCCGGCGGCGTGCTGCGCGTGACCGCCATCCCCGACGAGTCGCCGACCGAGCTGGCCCGCAAGGCGGCGCCGCTGATGAAGTACCTCGAGGGCAAGCTCGGTCTGAAGGTCGAGTACACGCCGGTGACCGACTACGCCGCCTCGGTCGAGGCGCTGGTCAACAGGAAGGTCGATCTGGCCTGGTTCGGCGGCTTCACCTTCGTGCAGGCCCATGTGCGCTCGGGCGGCAAGGTGATCCCGCTGGTGCAGCGCGAGGAGGACGAGAAGTTCCGCTCGGTCTTCATCACCACCGATGCGGCGATCAGGACGCTGGCCGACCTCAAGGGCAAGGACGTGAGCTTCGGCTCGCAGAGCTCGACCTCGGGCCACCTGATGCCGCGCAGCTTCCTGCTGCAGGCCGGCCTCAACCCCGAGAGCGATTTCCGCCGCGTCGCCTACAGCGGCGCGCACGACGCGACGATCGCCGCCGTGGCCGCGGGCAAGGTGCAGGCCGGTGCGCTGAACATCTCGGTCTGGGACAAGTTCGTGGCCGAGAAGAAGGTCGACCTGTCCAAGGTGCGCGTCTTCTACACGACCCCGCCGTACTACGACTACAACTGGACGGTGCATGCCGACATGCCGGCCGCGCTGCGCGAGAAGCTGTCCCAGGCCTTCCTGACGCTGGGCAAGGACACGGCCGAGGGCCAGGAGATCCTGGCGCTGCAGCGGGCGACGCGCTTCGTGCCGACCCAGGCCGCCAACTACAAGGGCATCGAGGCCGCGGCCAAGAGCGCCGGCCTGCTCTGAGCCTCTGAGCATGTCGTCGGCTCCGGGCCTGGCGCTCGAACTGCAGACGCTGTCGGCGCGCCATCCGGCCGCCCGCCGCGGCGCGGCGCCCGCCCTGCGCGGGCTCGGCCTGCGGGTGGCCGCCGGCGAGCAGCTGGCCGTCATCGGCCCTTCCGGTGCGGGCAAGACCACGCTGCTGCAGGCCGCCGCCGCCGCGCTGCCACCGTCCGCCGGCGCGCTGCGCATCGACGGGCTCGATCCCTGGGCGCTGCCGCGCCGCGGTCTGCAGCGCCTGCGCGGACGCCTGGTGCTGGCGCCGCAGGTGCCGCCACTGCCCCCGCGCCAGCGCGTGGTCACCGCGGTGCTGGCCGGGCGGCTGCCGGCGCTCGGCCTGTGGGCCAGCCTGGCCTCGCTGGTCTGGCCGCACGACATCCCCGCCGCCTGGCAGGCGCTGGAGCGCTTCGACCTCGGCGACAAGCTGTTCGAGCGGGTCGACCGCCTGTCCGGCGGCGAGCGCCAGCGCGTGGGCCTGGCCCGGGTGCTGCTGGCGCCGGCCGGGCTGTGGCTGGTCGACGAGCCGCTGTCGGCGCTCGATCCGTCGCGCGCGGTGCAGGCGCTGCACACGCTGTGCGGCGCCGCGCGCGAGCAGGGCGCCACGCTGGTGGCCAGCCTGCACCAGGTCGATCTGGCGCTGGCCCACTTTCCCCGCATCGTCGGCCTGCGCGATGGCGCGCTGGTGTTCGACCTGCCAGCCGCCGAGGTCACGCCCGAGCGGTTGCAGCGCCTGTATGCCCGTCATGAGCACGAGCTGCAGGCCACACCGCCGGTCGACGACGTGCCGCCCGACGGGCCGCGGCCCGTCGTCATGCACTGCCGATGAGCGCGGCCGGATCCTCCCGCGGGGGGGGCGCCAGGGTCGCGGGGCCGGCGTCCGTTGACGTGGGCGCGGGCGCGGGCGTGCCGGCGGCCATCGCCTGGCGCCGGCCGCCGGACCGCGATCCCGCCTGGCGCGCCCGTCTGGGCGTGGCGCTGGCCGCACTCGTCGTGCTGTGGCCGCTGGCGGTGGCCACCGAGTTCCGGCCCTGGACGCTGTTCGACGAGCGTGCGCTGGCGGTCAGCGGCCAGTTCCTGGCCAGCTTCTGGCCGCCGGCCCATGCGTCGGACTTCCTCGGGCTGGTCGCGCGCGAGGCCTGGCGCACGGTGGCCATGGCCACCGCCGGCATGACCCTCGGCTTCGTCGCCGCCGTGCCGCTGACGCTGCTGTCGACCCGCGCCCTGTCGCTGTCCGCCCTGGCGGGCCGCATGGCGCCGGAGGCGGTCGTGGCGCGCGCCGCGCTGCGGGCGCTGCTGGTGGTGCTGCGCAGCGTGCCGGAGCTGGTCTGGGCGCTGGTCTTCGTGCGCGTGGTCGGCCTCGGGCCGGCCGCCGGGGTCTTCGCCATCGCGCTGACCTATGCCGGCATGCTGGGCAAGGTCTACGCCGAGATCCTGGAAAGCGGCGATGCCCAGGTCACCCAGGCGTTGCTGCGCAACGGCTGCGGCCGGCTGCAGGCCTTCGTCTACGGGCTGCTGCCGCAGAACGCGGCCGAGCTGGCCAGCTACACCGTCTACCGCTGGGAGTGCGCGATCCGCAGCTCGGTGGTGCTGGGCTTCGTCGGTGCCGGCGGCCTGGGCCAGCAGATGGACGCCTCGATGAAGATGCTGGCCGGCGGCGAGGTGCTGACGATGCTGGCGGTCTTCGTCGCCCTGGTGGCGCTGGCCGACCGGGTCAGCGCCGGACTGCGCAGGGCGCTCGGATGAGCGCGGTCCAGCGACCGCGCACCGCGGCCAATCCGCCCTGGCGCCTGCCACCGCCGCTGTTCGATCTGCGCCGGCGCGGCAGCTGGTTCGCGCTGGCCGTCGTCGCGCTGGTGGTGGCCAGCTTCGCCTCGCTGGACCTGCGCTGGGCCGAGTTCGCCTCGCCCGACGCGCTGGCCAGCATGGGCCGCTTCCTGCGCGAGTTCGTGCCGCCGGACACCGATCCGGTGTTCCTCGGCCGCGTCGTGCGGGCCACCGTCGAGACGCTGGCCATGTCGGCGCTCGGCACGCTGCTGGCCGCGGTGGCCGCGCTGGCGCTGGCCCTGCCGGCCGCGCGCCTGCCGGGCGAGCTGCGGAGGCCGTCGGCCGTCCGGGATGCCGACCGGGCCGAGCGGGCCGACCGGTCTGACGGGGGCGGCCTTGCCGCCCGCCTGCGGCCGCGCATCGACGCCGCGGCCGTGCTGCGCACCGCCACGCGCTGGCTGCTCAACGCGATGCGCTCGGTGCCCGAGCTGGTCTGGGCCGCGCTGCTGCTGGTCAGCGCCGGCCTCGGGCCCTTCGCCGGCACGCTGGCGCTGGCCGCCCACACCACCGGCGTGCTGGGCCGGCTGTTCGCCGAGGCGATCGAGAACGTGCCGCCGGGCCCGGCCCAGGCGCTGCGCGCCCAGGGCGTGGACCGGCTGCGCACCTTCGCCTGGGCCACCGGTCCGCAGGTGCTGCCGCAGCTGGCGAGCTACACCCTCTACCGCTGGGAGAACAACATCCGCGCCGCCACCGTGCTGGGCGTGGTCGGTGCCGGCGGCCTGGGCCAGCTGCTGGCCTTCCACATGGGCCTGTTCCACATGGGCAAGACCGCCACGCTGATCGGGGCGATGGTGGTGCTGGTGCTGCTGGTCGATGCCGCCAGCGTGGCGCTGCGGCGCTGGTTGACGCGCTGAGGGACGGCCGAAGCCGGCCGGACGGCCGCCGCGGTCGCCGGAACTCGCGCCCGGGCCGCCGTTATGCTCGCGCCCCATGTCCCTGCATCCGATTCCTGCGCCGGCCGCACTCGCCGCCTATGCCGGCTACGGCGCCATCATCGACGCCCGCTCGCCGGCCGAATTCGCCGAGGACCATCTGCCCGGCGCCGTCAACTGGCCGGTGCTGGACAACGAGCAGCGCATCATCGTCGGCACCACCTACGTCCAGGTCTCGGCGCTGGAGGCGCGCAAGATCGGCGCGGCCATGGTCGCGCGCAACATCGCCGATCACCTCGACCGCGAGATGTCCGGCCTGCCCAAGGACTGGCGGCCGCTGGTCTACTGCTGGCGCGGCGGCCAGCGCTCGGGCTCGCTGGCCTGGTTCCTGTCGCAGATCGGCTTCCGCACCGCGCAGCTGCAGGGCGGCTACAAGGCCTTCCGCGCCGTCGTGCGCGAGCAGCTGGCGCCGCTGTCGCAGGCGCTGTCCTTCACCGTGCTGTGCGGGCGCACCGGCAGCGGCAAGACGCGGCTGCTGCAGGCGCTGGCGCGCCAGGGCGAGCAGGTGCTGGATCTGGAGGCGCTGGCCTGTCACCGCGGCTCGGTGCTGGGCGCCGTCCAGGATCAGCCCCAGCCCACGCAGAAGGGCTTCGAGACGCGGCTGTGGCAGGCGCTGCGTGGCTTCGATCCGGCGCGCCCGGTCTGGGTCGAGAACGAGAGCGCGAAGATCGGCGTGCTGCGCGTGCCCGAGCCCCTGCTCGCGCACATGCAGGCGCGCGGCCGCTGCGTGCAGGTGCGGCTGTCCGACCCCGAGCGGGTGCGCCTGCTGCTGGAGGACTATGCCCAGTGGTTCACCCAGCCCGAGGCCTTCTGCAGCGTGCTCGACGGCCTGATCGAGCTGCGTGGCCGCGAGACGGTCGGCCGTTGGCAGGCGCTGGCCCGTGCCGGCCGCTGGGCCGAGTGCTTCGCGCTGCTGATGGCCGAGCACTACGACCCGCTCTACGACCGCTCGACCCGCCGCCATTTCGGCGCGCTGGCCGATGCGCCGGAGATCGCGGTGGCCTCCAGCGCGCAGTCGGATTTCGATGCCGCGGCGGTGGCGTGGATGCGGGCCGCCCCGCCGTCGTCCGGTCCGTGACCGCGGTGATCCATGGGGGTGTCATCAAACGGACACCGCGCTTTCATAGACTGAAGGCATGAAATGGCAAGAATCCGTGTCCGCCGCCTCCCCTGAGGAAGAGGCGGCAGAGGCATCGCTGACAGGGAAAGTGGGTGGCCTGCGGCTGCTCGATCGGGAACAGGCGATCCTCGCCTTCAACCGCCGCGTGCTGGCCCAGGCCGTACGCGCCGACGTGCCGTTGCTGGAGCGGCTGCGCTACATCACCATCGTCTCGTCCAACATGGACGAGTTCTTCGAGGTCCGCTTCGCCGATGCCCTGGAGGCCATGCGCGACGCGCAGGAGGCGGGCGCCGGCGATCCGCAGCGCGACGCGCTGCGCGGCGTGGTGCACGAGGCCCATGCGCTGATCGACGACGTCTATCGCGAGTTCAACGAGGCCGTGATGCCGGCCCTCAAGCGCCAGGGCATCGTCATCCTGAACCACGCCGAGCGTGATGCCGGCCAGCGCGCCTGGGTGGCCGACTTCTTCCACCGCCAGGTGCAGCCGCTGCTGGTGCCCGTGGGGCTGGATCCGGCCCATCCGTTTCCGCTGGTGGCCAACAAGTCGCTGAACTTCATCGTCCGCCTGGGCGGTCGCGACGCCTTCGGCCGCAGCAAGGCCGGTGGCGGCCACATCGCCATCGTCAAGGTGCCCCGTGCGCTGCCGCGGCTGATCAAGCTGCCGGACGCCCTGGTGCCGGCCGGCACGCAGGCCTTCGTCCTGCTGTCCAGCGTGATCCGCGCCCATCTGGAGGAGCTGTTCGGCGGCCGCCCGGTCGAGGCCTTCTCGCAGTTCCGCGTCACCCGCGACTCCGATCTCGAGGTCGACGAGGGCGATGTCTCCAACCTGCGCCAGGCGCTGCGCCGCGGCCTGACCACGCGCCACTACGGCGACGCGATCCGGCTCGAGGTGGTGGCCACCTGTCCCGAGGCGCTGTGGCGCTTCCTGCTCGAACAGTTCCGCCTGCCCGAGGCCGCGCTCTACCGCGTCAACGGCCCGGTCAACCTGGTGCGCATGGTCCAGATGATCGACCAGGTCGAGGCGCCCGCGCTGCGCTTCGCGCCGCAGGATCCGGCCTGGCCCGAGCGGCGGCTGCCGCGCGGCCGCTCGATCCTGCGCCACCTGCGCGAGCACGGCGACGTGCTGCTGCACCACCCGTTCGAGAGCTTCGATCCGGTGGTCGCCTTCCTGCGCGAGGCGGTCGAGGATCCGGATGTGCTGGCCATCAAGCAGACCATCTACCGCACCGGCGAGAAGTCCGAGCTGATGGACCTGCTGATCGAGGCCGCGCGCCGTGGCAAGGAGGTCACCGCCGTGGTCGAGCTCAAGGCCCGCTTCGACGAGGAGGCCAACATCAACTGGGCCGAGCGGCTGGAGGCGGTCGGCGTGCAGGTGGTCTACGGCATCGTCGGCTTCAAGACCCATGCCAAGCTGATGCTGGTCACCCGACGCGAGACCAGCCGGCGCGGCGCCGTTCAACTGCGTCGTTATGCGCATCTGTCGACCGGCAACTACAACCCGAAGACCGCGCGGCTGTACACCGACATCGGCATGCTGACCGCCGACGAGGCCCTGACGGCCGATGCCGACGCCGTCTTCCATCAGCTGACCTGCCTGACCCGCGTGCGCACGCCGCGCCTGCTGCTGACCGCGCCTTTCGTGCTGCACCGGCGCCTGATCGGTCTGATGGAGCAGGTGGCCGAGGCCGCGCGCGACGGCCGGCCGGCCCGCATCGTCGTCAAGGTCAACGCGCTGACCGATCCGGCGATGATCCACGCGCTGGTGCGCGCGGCCCGTGCCGGGGCCGAGGTCGACCTGATCGTGCGCGGCGCCTGCCTGCTGCCGCCGGGCCTGGTCGGCCTGACCGAGCGCGTCCGCGTGCGTTCGATCGTCGGGCGCTACCTCGAGCACACCCGGGTGCTGTATTTCCGCTGGGGCGAGCACGATGACGACGAGGCGCTCTACCTGAGCTCGGCCGACTGGATGGGGCGCAACATGTTCCGCCGCATCGAGCTGGCCTGGCCGGTGCGTGATGCGCGGCTGCGCCAGCGGGTGATCGACGAATGCCTGGTGCCCTATCTGCACGATGCACGCGACGCCTGGTGCCAGCAGTCCGACGGACGCTATCTGCCGGTGGCCGCCGATGGTCCGGGGGCCCAGCAGGCGTTGGCGGCGCGCTACATGACGCGGCCCCTGCGCTGACCCCCGGCAGGCGCCGCAAAGCGCCTGTCATGCGCCGGATCGACACTGCAGCGCCCGCGCTCCGCGGGCGTGATCTGGGCGGCGCTCGACGCGCTGCGGACCGACGAGATGGACCTGATCCTGTGGCGCCATGCCGATGCCCGTGACGCCGAAGACGGCGAGGACGACCTGCTGCGCCCGCTGACGCCGCGCGGCGAGAAACAGGCGCGGCGCATGGCCGAATGGCTGGACCGCCTGCTGCCGTCCGGTACCCGCGTGCTGGTCAGCCCGGCGCGCCGGGCGCAGCAGACCGCCGACGCGCTGCAGCGGCGCATGCGCACGCTCGACGCGCTGGCGCCGCAGGCCGGGCTGTCGCAGCTGCTGACGGCCGCGCGCTGGCCGGAGAGCCCCGAGCCGGTGCTGGTCGTCGGCCATCAGCCGACGCTGGGCCAGGCCGCGGCCTGGCTGATGACCGGCGAGCTGCCGGCCCATCCCTGGTCGATCCGCAAGGGCTCGATCTGGTGGCTGCGCCGCCGTGAACGCGAGCACGGCGCCGAGGTCGTGCTGGTGGCGGTGCGCACGCCCGACCTGATGTGACGGCTCGATCGCCGGTGCTGCCGGGACCGGCGGCACCGGCCTGAGCGGCAGGCCGGCCGGCCCGCCCGCTCGCTGGTCGCCCCCGTCAGGCGGCCTCGTCGAGCCGCAGGCGCAGCACGCCGCTGCGCTCCCAGGCCTCGGCCTCGTCGCGCAGCAGGTGCAGCGTGCGCGGATGCTGGTCGGCCCAGGCACGCGGCACGCGCAGCCGGGCCTGGCGGCCGTCACGGCGGAAGGCCAGCAGCTGGCCATCGACCAGGCCGCGCGCGTGGCACTGGATCACCGCCAGCCGCAGCGCCATCAGCTGCCACGCGAAGCGTTCGCCGCTGAGCGCGGCCTCCAGCTTGCGCAGGCCGCCGCGCTGGCCCAGCGCGAGATCCGCCATGCGCCGTTGCTGGCTCTGCGAGAACCCCGGTGCGTCCACATGGCCGACCAGATAGGCGCAGTGGCGGTGGTGGTCGTGGTGCGAGACGCTCAGGCCGATCTCGTGCAGCGCGCAGGTCCAGGCCAGCTCGCGCCGGGCCTCGCCGTCGTCGCCGTCGGTCTGGCCGCAGGCGGTGTCGAACAAGGCCAGCGCGACATCGCCGACCCGGCTGGCCTGGGCGATGTCGACGTTGAAGCGGCGCTGCAGTGCGGTGACCGTCAGATCGCGCATGTCACCGCCGGCCTGGCCGCGTGCGGCTTCGTGGCGTTCGTGCAGGTCGATGATCACGCCCTGGCGCAGTGCGCCCTTGGCCGGTCGGATCGCCTGGATGCCGAAATGCGTGCACAGCGTGTGCAGCAGCGCCAGACCGCCACCGATGATCGGCTTGCGGTCCTCGCGCAGCGTCGGCAGCGACAGCGCATCGACATGGCCTGCGGCCAGGCACTGGCGGATGCACCAGTCCAGCCCCTCCGGCGTGATCGTCCCATCGGTGATGCCGGCGCCGGCCAGGATCTGGGACACCGCACCGGCCGTGCCCGATGAGCCCAGCGCCTCCTGCCATTGGCCGGCGGCGAAGGATTCCAGCGCTTCCTCGAGTTCGGCGCCGGCGGCGATCTGTGCCTGGCGGAAGCCGTCCTCGGTGTAGCGGCCGTCGGGGAACCAGCGCATCGACAGGCTGACGCTGCCGGTCTTGAACGATTCGGCCAGGCGCGGCGTGCGGCCGCTGCCCAGGATCATCTCGGTGCTGCGGCCGCCGATGTCGATGACCAGGCGTGGCACCTCGGAGGGTTGCAGAAAGGACACGCCGGCGTAGATCAGCCGTGCTTCCTCGCGCCCGGAGATGACCTCGATCGGATGGCCGAGCGCGGCCTCGCCACGGACCAGGAAGTCATCGCGGTTGCGGGCCTCGCGCAGCGTCTGCGTGGCCACCGCCCGGACCTGCGAGGGCATGAAGCCCTGCAGGCGCTGGGCGAAGCCCCGCAGGCACTCGAGGCCGCGCTGTGCCGCCTCTTCGGTCAGGTAGCCGTTGGCATCGAGCCCGCCCCCCAGGCGCACGGTCTGCTTGAGGTAGGCGATGCGCCGGTAGCGGCCCTGCTGCAGCTGGGCGATCTCGAGACGGAAGCTGTTGGAGCCCATGTCGATGGACGCCAGAGGCGTCCCGGGGCTCGGCAGGGAATGCGGCATGGATGCATGCTAACGCGGCCGGCGGCACGCCGCGGTGCGGCCGGCGGGACAGGGGGCTCCGACGCCCCGCCGATCATGGGGCGGCAGGGGCGTGCGTCGGCTTCGGGACCGAACCGGCCGGCGTCTCAGCGCACGACCAGCACCGGCAGCGTGCTGTGCGTGAGCACCTTCTGCGTCTCGCTGCCGATCAGCAGCGCGGCCACGCCGCGGCGGCCGTGCGAGGCCATCACGATCAGGTCGCAGCCGCGTTCGCGCGCATGTTCGAGGATAGCTTCCCACGGATGCAGGGCCTCGACGGTGGCGCCGTCGGCCGTGATGCCGGCCGCCCTGGCCGCGTCCAGCACGGCCTGCACGCGGCCGGTGGCCAGGCGCTCCTGCGCGTCGTAGTACTCCTGCGGCGGCACCGGCTGCATCTCGCTGATGGCGCTGTAGGGGAAGGGCTCCTTGACGCTCAGGGTGCTGAGCGCGGCGCCGCTCAGGCGGGCCAGTTGCACGGCCGACTGCACGGCCTTGGCGGTGATCTCCGAACCGTCGGTGGGAACAAGGATGCGGGTGTACATGGAGCAGCTCCTGCGAGGCGAGGGCAGCGGCCGTCGACATCTGCGGCGGCCGTCGGCCGGGCGGGGCCGGGCCACGGGATCACCGTGGCCACGGTGTGCGGCGCACCCAGTGTGCGTCGCCCCGGACCGTTCCAGTGTCGGACGATGCCGCGGCCATCGATTGACCCGCATCAAGCGTCGCGCAGGCGGTGTGGACGGCGGGCGTCCCGTCGTCGGCTCGCGGGTCGGGCGCGTGGTCGCGGCGGCGCTCAGTGCTCGCTGGCCGGATCGTCGGGTGCCTGCGGCAGCTGGCGGCGGCGCAGCAGCGTGGCCATGATGCCGGCGCTGACGATCAGCGCCATGCCGGCCACCGTCAGCGGCTCGAAGGGGTCGTCGAACAGCCAGGCACCGTAGATGCAGCTGAAGACGATGCCCAGGTACTGCAGGCTGGCATTGACCAGCGGCCGGCCGACCGCGTAGGCCCGCGTCAGCAGCAGCTGCGCGCTGGTGGCCAGCACACCGACGGTCAGCAGCAGCGCCGCGCCGCGCAGGCTGTGGCCATGCCATTGACCGACGGCCGTGGTCAGCGCCGCGCCGGCCGCCAGGCCGCCGAGCGAGAAGTAGAAGACGACGCGTTCCTCCGGTTCACCGACGCGGCCCAGTGCGGTCACCTGCAGATAGGCCAGCGCCGCCAGCATGCCCGAGGCCAGACCGCTGAGCGCGCCCCAGAGCTGTTCGCGATCCAGCGATGGCCGCAGCATCAGCACCACGCCCGCGAAACCCGCCAGCACGCTGCCGATCAGGCGGCCGTCGACGCGCTGGCCCTGCACCAGCACGGCGCCGCCGATCAGGAAAGCGGCCATCCAGACCGAGGACATGTAGTTCAGCGTCACCGCGGTGGCCAGCGGCAGCAGACTGAACGCGTGGAACCACAGCACCAGCGACGTGACGCCGACCGCACTGCGCCAGACATGCATCATCGGTACACGGGTGCGCAGCGTGACGCCGCGTCGGCGCGTCCATGCCCACAGCAGCAGTGCGCCGGTCAGGCCACGATAGAACACGATCTCGTCCGGCCCGTAATGGGCCGAGGCCAGCTTCACCGCCACCCCCATGGTGGCGAACAGGGCGCTGGCCAGCACCATCATCAGGGCAGCAGACATGGGCCGGGATTGTCGTCGGATCGCCTGCCGTACCGGGCGCGCGCCCCTGTCCACGGTCGTGGGAATGGGTGCGTTGAAAAAAATGGGGCGACGGGCTTGCGCGTCCGTCCAGAATCGGCATATACTGCTAGCTTACCGACGCGGAGTGGTGGTTCAGTTGGTTAGAATACCGGCCTGTCACGCCGGGGGTCGCGGGTTCGAGTCCCGTCCACTCCGCCAAGGTCACGAGCGCTGCTTGTGTCCGTCATGCGCCGCACGATGTGTGTGCTGATGGATGCAGAAGCGCCCTGTGGATGTGAAGCGCGCGTCGCAGATTCGCGCATCACGGCCTCAGGTTCCGGAATCCGGACAGTGGCGGCGTCGAAAAACAGTTGCTTCGGCAGTTGTAAGCTTCGAATGTTCTGCTAGAATCCTGGTTTCTTCCACGTGGAGTGGTAGTTCAGTTGGTTAGAATACCGGCCTGTCACGCCGGGGGTCGCGGGTTCGAGTCCCGTCCACTCCGCCAGATCTGAAAAAGGCCCCGATGCAAATCGGAGCCTTTTTTCATTTCTCGTGTTCTGTCTAGCCGATGCTGCTTGCTGGAGCACAAGAAAAAGCTTGTGACTCGATTCTTTTCTGCTATAGTCATAGGCTTGCTACCGGGGAGTGGTAGTTCAGTTGGTTAGAATACCGGCCTGTCACGCCGGGGGTCGCGGGTTCGAGTCCCGTCCACTCCGCCAGATCCGAAAAGGGCCTCGATGCAGATCGAGGCCCTTTTTCATTGCGCGGCCCGGATCTGCCGCGGGCCGTGTGTGGGCCGCGTGGGAGACAGGGCCCGTCGTCAGTCCAGTGCCCGATCCAGGTGGGTGTAGCCGCCATCGACGAACAGCCACTGGCCCGTCGTGTGCCCGGCCCGGGGCGACAGCGTGAAGACGACGCTGTCGGCGATCTCCCGCGGCAGTGTCATGCGCCGCTGCAGCGGAATGCGGCGTTCGATGGCCGCCCGGCGGGCCTCCGGATCGTCGAAGGTCTGCAGCCAACGCGCGTAGGACCCGGTCCAGACCTCGGCCGGCACGATGGCATTGACCCGGATGCCGTCGTCTCGCAGCGTGACGGCCCATTCCCGCGTCAGCGCCAGCAGGGCGCCTTTGGCGGCCACGTAGCCGCTGGTGTCTCCCTGCCCGGTCACCGCCGTCTTCGACGCGATGTTGACGATGGCGCCCCGGGCCTCGCGCAAGGGGCCCCGCAGTTCACGCGTCAGCACCATGGTGTGCAGCAGGTTGCGTTCGAGTGAACCGCGCCATGCCGCGGTGGGTGCGTCCAGGCCGATGCTGTCGTTGCCGCCGGCGTTGTGCACGAGACCGGCGAGCGCCAGCCCCTGTTCTTGCAGATGGTGCCGGACCTCGGCGGCGGCCCGCAGCAGTGCGGACTCGTCGTCGAGCGCGAGGGCCCAGCTGCGGCCACCCGGTGACGCGGCCTGAAGCGCGGCCTGTGTGGCGGCATCCGGCGCCTGCCGATCGAGGATCAGCGGCAGCGCGCCCTCCTCGAGCAGAACCTGCACGATCGCCGCCCCGATGCCCGCCGAGCCACCGGTGACCAGCACCGCCTTGCCACTCAATCCGAGATCCATGGTCGTTCTTCCGTGTCAGTGGCTGCCGGTACCGTCCGGCTGGCCGGTGGTGGGCGCTGGTGCATCGGCCCGCGGACCGCTGATGTCCAGGCCATAGAAGCGGACCGCATTGCCCGTGCGCACCGCCTGGCGCGCATCGGCGGCCAGGCTGTCGTCGATCAGCCTGTCGGCGCAGCTCAGCCAGCGGTCGTAGCCGCAGGCCAGGGTCAGGACCGGCCAGTCACTGCCCCACATCAGGCGGCCGGGTCCGAATGCCTGCAACAGGTGCTCCCAGACGGGCCGCAGCCGGGTCAGCGCGGCCTCGCCGCCCAGACGCGCCGCGCCGCCGGCCTCGGTGAGCAGTCCGCTGAACTTGCACATCAGCTGAGGGGCCTGGCCGAGCGTCGCGAGGCCGGTCTGCCAGCTCGCCCAGACGGGATCGTCCCGGTCCAGCGGGCGCGCCAGTGGTGGCTTGCCGGCGTGGTCGAGTACCACGGGCAGCTCGGGCCAATCGGCGACGAAGCGGCACAAGGCCGGCAGTTCACGCGGTGTGACCAGCGCGTCCAGGCGCAGGCCGAGCCGGATCAGCGTGCGCACCACCGCCGGATGGGGCGCCTGGGCGATCCAGTCGGCCTCGGGCAGGTCCTGCAGCATCGGCCGCACGCCCTTGAAGCGGGGATCACCGGCCAGTGCGTCGAGGGTGTCCACGCTGGCCGGGTCGCTCAGATCCACCCAGCCGACGACGCCGGCGATCCAGGGGTCTGCCGCGGCCAGGTCGAGCAGGAAACGGGTTTCGGCCACCGTCGGTGCGGCCTGGACCAGCACGCTGTGTCCGATGCCATGGGCCCGCGCCAGGGTCTTGAACTCCTCCGGCAGCACGTCCCGGCGCAGTGTGGACAGCGCGGGATCCGGGCCGTCCAGCCAGCCGTAGTCGCCGCGCGCCGGACGCCAGAGGTGGTGATGGCTGTCGATGCGTGGCCGCGGCGTCATGGGGCGATGCTCCGTGTGGGCGCGGAGGTCGATGCGCCCACCCACGGCCGCGCCGTCCGCGGTGTGGGGCTGCCGGTCGGCGGGCTCAGGCGGCGAGCTGCTGCGGTGGGCTGTCGCCGCTCAGGCTGTCGTGGGTGAGGTGCGCCGCTGCGGGGGGTATCGCGGGTCTGGCCCGCCACGGACATGCGGGCCACACCAGCGCATGCCCCAGCCCGGCCCAGCCCCGCTCGGCCAGTGTCCTGCCCAACAGCAGACCGGAGGCGACCGCGGTGCCGGCCACCCACAGGTAGAGCTGCAACAGCTCGGGCAGCGGAACCTGCGCCAGGGGCCGTGCCAGACCGAGGAAGGCGGCGAACAGCCAACTTGAGGAGCTCAGCGCGCCACAGCCCATCACCCAGCGCAGACGGGCCCGACTCAGGCGTACGCCACTGGCCAGCAGCGGGAAGGCCTGGCGGCTCAGCACGATGCCGTTGAGCGTGAGGGCCAGCACCACGACCAGCTTGGCCGCGATCTTGGGCTTGGCCGCCAGCATCGCCGGCGTGCCGCCGAGGTCGATCGCCACGACCGCCAGCCCGGTCAGCCACAGGGCGATCAACGAGCGGTGCACGCGCAGCCGCACGGCCGCGAGGTCCTCGCGTGCCAGGCGCCCCCAGAGCAGACGCCAGTCCGCCTGCAGCACATCGTGCAGCGCGAACACACAGGCCAGCAGGTGGGCGAACAGCAGGCCCAGGCGCAGCCCGGACATCCAGTCGAGAGGCAGGTTCACGATGCGTGACGACTCCGGAACAACGACACAGCGTGAGGGGAAGACCCTCAGCCTGACCGGCGGTGTGCACGATCATCACCTGAAAGAGGGACGGTGTTCAAGCCGGGCGTGGTGTGGATGTCATCCCTAGCTTGATGGGTGGACGGTCACGCCGCTGACGTGGAATGCAGCCAGCGCTCGGCCGTCGGCCGGTCCGGCATGCCGCCGAGTGCGCCACGTCCCTGTACCGACAGGGACGCGGCCGCATTGGCCAGCGTCAGCGCGTCTTCGAGCGCCTGTCCGCGGGCCAGCGCCGCGCACAACGCGCCATTGAAGGTGTCACCGGCGCCGACGGTGTCGACCACCGCCGGTACGCGGTGGCCGGCCCAGTGACGCGGCGGTCGATCCGGCCGCAGCAGCAGGCAACCGTCCGCGCCGAGGGTCACCACCACGGCCGCGCAGCCCCGGTCGAGCAGGCGCTGCGCGGCCTGCTCGACCGGGGCGTCCTCGCCCAGGCCCGCGAGCACGCGCACCTCGCTCTCGTTGGGGGTCAGCAGGTCGCAGGCGGCCAGCAGCGTGTCGGGCAGCGCGCGTGCCGGTGCCGGATTGAGCACCGTCAGCGGCCGTGAGGCGGCCGGCAGGGCGCGGGCGGCGGCAAAGGCCGTCTCGGTGGCGGCCGCAGGCACCTCGTTGGAGGCCAGCAGCACGCGGCAGGCCGCCAGTGGGCCGGCGGCGGCCTGCACCTGCTGCGCGCCCAGGCCGAGTCCCGCCCCGGCCGCGACGGCGATGCTGTTGTCGCCATCGTCGTAGACCAGGATCTGCGCGATGCCGCTGCGTTCGCCGGCGGCGATCTCGACCAGGCGGTGGTCGATGCCTTCGTCCGTCCACAGCTGCAGCGCCATGCGGCCGAAATCGTCGTCGCCGATGCGTGCGAGCACGGCGGTGCGTGCGCCCTGGCGTGCGGCGGCCACGGCGGCGTTGCTGCCCTTGCCACCGGAGCTGATCTCGAAGGCGTGGGCGGCCAGCGTCTCGCCGCGCGCCAGTGGCCGCGGCACACGGCAGACCAGATCGGCATTCCAGCTGGCGATGACGAGCACGTCGGTCGGCGCGTGGGCAGGGTGGTCGGACATCTCGGCGGGCAGGTGAGCGGTTGAAGGAGCGGCCTCAGCCGGCCGGCACATAACCCATCATCTGCGGCAACCACAGCACGATGGGCGGAAACAGCGTGATGACGAGCAGCAGCAGGATCAGCATCAGCAGGAAGCCGCGCCCCTCGCGCACCATGTCGCCGATCGGGATGCCGGCCAGCGCCTTGGTGACGAACAGCAGCATGCCGAAGGGCGGCGTGATCAGGCCGATCATCATGTTGAGCACGGTCAGCACGCCGAAATGGACCAGATCGATGCCGAGCGCCTTGACCGCCGGCAGCAGCATCGGCACGAACACCAGCAGCAGCACGCTGACATCGAGAAAGCAGCCGAGCGCCAGGAACAGGACGTTGACCATCAGCAGGAAGCCGATGCGGCCCAGGCCGAGCGCGTCGACCCATTGCGCCATCGCCTGCGGTACGCCCTCGGCGGTGAACGCGTAGTTCAGCACGTAGCTGCCGGCCAGGATGAGGGTGATGACGGCGCTGGAGCGGGTGCTCTCGGCCAGCACGCCCCACAGCGTGCGCCAGCTCAGCGCGCGGTAGACGACACCGGCCAGCAGCAGCGCGTGCAGCGCGGCCACGGCCGCGGCCTCCGTCGGCGTGAAGGCGCCGCTGTAGAGGCCGCCCAGCAGCACGATCGGCATCGACAGCGGCAGCGCGCCGCGCCACAGCACGGCCGGCCATTCGCGCAGCGGCACCGGTTCGTCGCGCGGCATGTCGCGCCGGCGGGCGATGACGGCCACCGTGGCCATCATCGTCAAGGCCATCAGCAGCCCCGGCACCACGCCGCCGAGGAACAACGCCCCGACCGAGGCCCCCGAGACCAGCGCGTAGATGACCATCGGGATCGACGGCGGGATCATCGGCCCCAGCGTGGCCGAGGCCACCACCACCGCCCCGGCGAAGCCCGGCGTGTAGCCCGGCTTCTTCAGCATCTGGCGGATGGTGACCAGGCCCGGGCCGGCGGCGTCGGCGATGGCGCTGCCGCTCATGCCCGAGAAGACGACGCTGACCAGGATGTCGACCTGGGCCAGGCCGCCGCGGAAGCGGCCGACCAGGATGCGGCAGAAATCGAACAGGCGCTCGCTGACGGTGCCCGCATTCATCAGGTTGGCCGCCAGCACGAACAGCGGCACGGCCAGCAGCACGTAGCTGTTGTAGAGGCCGTTGCAGATCTGTTCGGCCACCAGGCCGATGTCCTGGCCCTTGACCGCCAGGTAGGCGACGCCGGAGACGATCATCGAGAAGCCGATCGGCAGCCGCATCAGCAGGCCGGCGACCAGCACGAGGCCCAGCGCCCCCAGGGGATGGATGCTCATGGAAGGTACGGCAAGGAAAGGGGCGGGCGGACGCGCCGCTGACCGGTCATTGGGTGGGCACGCCGGCGTCCTCGAGATCGAGGCCGCGCAGCGCGCGCCAGATGCCGTGCAGGCTGCGCGCCACCAGCGAGATCAGCAGCAGCACGAAGGGCGCGTAGATCCACATGAAGGGGATCTCCAGCACCGGTGTGCGCTCGATGGCCATGTAGCTGACGTAGTCCCAGCTGGCCGGCAGCGCCCAGGCGGCCAGGCCGCCGAGCAGCAGCAGGGAGCTCACCCGCATCAGCTGCCGCGTGCGCCGCCCGGCGGCGTTCCACACCAGGTCGAAGACCACGTGTTCACGCTCGGGCACCAGGGTGGCCGCGGCCCACAGGATGACGACGACGTAGAGCGAGACGGCGACCTCGTCGGTCCAGGGCAGCGGCCGGTCGAAGCCGAAGCGCGCGGTGACCTGGACCAGGAAGACGAGGAACAGCGCGGTGAACAGCCCCACGCCGATGCCTTCGGCCGCCCGGTGGGCCAGCGCCGCCAGCCGGGTCAGCGGGCCGCTCGGGCCGCTCGATGCGGCATCGCCGCTGGCTGCTGCCGCGCCGGGGGTGGACGTGGGCTGGGGCTGTGGCGTGGCCATCGCGGCGGATCCGTCAGCGCGTGGCGTTGATGCGGTCGAGCAGGCCGGCCGGCCAGGCCTTGGCGATGTCGCTGCCCGCATAGGCCTGCTGCACGTGCTTGCGGAAGGCCTCGACATCGGGCGTCGTCACCGTCAGGCCCTGTTGGCGGAAGTAATCGACGATCTGCGCCTCCTCCTTGATCCGGCCTTCGTTGTTGAAGGCCGAGGCGGCGGCCGCGGCCGCGCGCACCTTCTGCTGCTGGGCCGGGGTCATCGCCGCCCAGGCCTTGTCGCTGATCGCGATGAAGATGCCGTCGACCAGGTGCTGGGTCAGCACCAGCTGCTTGGTGACCTCGTAGAACTTGGCCGCGCGCACCGTGGGCAGCGGGTTGTCCTGGCCGTCGATGGTGCCGGTCTTCAGGCCGAGGTAGACCTCGCCGAAGGCCAGCGGCGTGGCGGTGGCGCCGAGCGCCTCGCCCAGGAACAGCCATTCCTTGGAGCCCGGCATGCGCAGCTTGATGCCCTTGAGATCGGCCGGCGTGCGCACGGTGCGGGCCTCGCGCAGGTTGACCTGGCGGGTGCCCAGGTAGATCGGCGTCAGCAGCGTGACGGCCATCTTGTCGCTGGCCAGCTTGAACATCTCCTGGCCGATCGGGCCGCCGAACACCTTCTGCTGGTGCTGCGGGTCGCGGATCACGTAGCCGGCGGTGAAGATGCTGAACTCCGGCACCTGCTTGGCGATGTCGAAGGCCGAGATCGAGGACAGCTCCAGGTTGCCGCGGGCCATGGCCGCGGGCTCGGTGCCCTGCTTGAACAGCGTGGCGTTGAGGTTGATCTGGACGTCGAACTCGCCGGGCGCGGCCTTGTCCAGGTGGTCCTTGAACACCGTCCACATCTTGCCGTGCCAGTCCTCGGCCACGGCCGGGGTGGACACGCGCAGCAGCACCTTGGACTGGGCGGCCGCGGGGGCGCCCGACAGGCTGCCGGCCAGGGCGGCGGCGCAGGCGGCCAGGGTGCCTGCGGCGCGGCGACGGGTGATCGTGCTCATCGTTGTCTCCTCGGTTCAGCGGGTGGCCTCAGGCCACCTCGTCCACGGCCAGACCGCTGGCGGTCAGGTCCTCGCGCAGGCGCTGCAGGCCCGCGTCGTCGAGCGCCACCAGCGGCGCGCGCACGCGCAGCCACGACGCATCGCCGTCGCGCAGCGCCATGATGCCCTTGAGCGCCGGGATCAGCGCATAACCGCCCAGGCGGGCGAGCAGGGTGGTGATCTGCGTCAGGTCGGCCTCGGTGCTGCCGGCGTCGGGCGTGCAGACCAGCCGGTGCACGCGCCGCGGCCAGAAGTTGGCCAGACCGGAGACGGCGCCGGTGCTGCCCAGCCGGCCCATCGTCGGCAGATCGGGCTCGTTGCCCACGTGCACGGTGAGCTGCGGCATGAAGGCCGCGGCCAGGGCCAACGAATGCTCGCGCTGGCACTGGCTGTCCTTGATGCCGACGAAGACGCCCGGGTGCCGCGCCAGCAGCGTGCGGATCACCTCCTGCGACAGGCCCACGCCGGCCACCTGGGGGATGTGGTAGAGCATGATGCGCAGCCGCGGGTCGGCCACCTGTCCGACGATCCAGCTGTAGCTGTCGGCGATGCCGGCATCGCTGACGCCCTTGAAGTAGAACGGCGGCAGCATCAGGCAGCCCCAGGCGCCGATGGCCAGCGCGTGGCGGGTCAGGGCCAGGATGTCGGTCGGTGCGGCGGCGCTGGTGTGCACCAGGATGCGTGCGGCCGGGATGCCGCCGGCGACCAGGGCGTCGACGGCGGCGATGCGCTCGGCCACGCTGAAGGAGAGCCCTTCGCCGGTGGTGCCGAACGGGGTCACGCCGCCGGCGCCGGCGGCCAGCAGCGCGCGGGCATGGGTGGTCAGGCGCTCGTGGTCGATGCTCAGGTCGGCGTGCAACGGGGTCAGCAGGGCGGGCCAGATGCCGGGCAGGGAGGAGGTGGGTGCGGTCACGGTCGGGCAGGCGGCGCAGGCCGCGGGTTGGGTGTCGGTGGGGCGTCGGCCGCGGCCGCATCGGGCCGCGCGGTGGCTTCAGGCAAGGGCGGGCGCGGCAGGCCCAGCACGCGGCGGTGGGCACTGTCGATGTGGTGGCCGATGCGGCGCGCGACCTCGTCGGCATCGCGCGACTTGAGCGCCTCGATGAACCACAGGTGCTCGCGCATTGCCGGCACCAGGGCCTCGGGCGACAGCGTCGCGCCTTCCAGCCGGATCAGCCGCACGCGCAGGCTGTTGATGCGGTAGGTCTGCGACACCAGGTCGTTGCCCAGCGCATCGATCATCTGGTCGTGCAGGCCCCAGTCGATGGCGGTTGCGTCGTTCAGCAGCGTGTCGTCGATCGGGCCGTGGCTGGCGCGCGTGATGATGTCGAGGTGCGCCTGCTCGATGGCCTGCAGCTCGGCATCGCTGACGCTGGCCGCGTAGCGGCGGGCGGCCTCGCGTTCGAGCAGCAGGCGCAGGCCGAAGGCGTTGTTGACCAGGCGCACGTCGACCTGGGCGATCTGCAGCCCGCGCTGCGGCACGGTGCGCAGCAGGCCCTCGGCCTCCAGGCGCGGGATCAGCTCGCGCACGGCGCCCAGCGGCATGCCCAGCAGGGCCATCAGCTCGCGCTGGGAAACGAACTGCCCGGGCCGGATGTTGGCCTGCAGGATCTGCTGGCGGAAGTTCTCGTAGGCCTGGGCACGCAGCGTGCCGGTGGCGCAGGCGGGGTCGAGGGCGGACATCGGGTACGGTCGGAAACCGGGGGTGTGGCGCGGGTTGCCGTGGTGGCAGCGCGCTGACATGTTAGTCAGCACCGGCCATCGGCGGACCCGGGAGATCCCTGGTCCGACCCCGGCGCCCGGCGGCGTGACAGTCTGTCCCCGGCGCGTGACAGCGGCGGCGGGCCGGGTGCCCGGCCCGCGGGCCGTCGCTGCCGTGCGCCGCCGCGCGCTGCGCCCGTGCGTCCTGGGCAGGGCGCGGGTCCAGGCGGTGTTCCTGCCGCCGGCACCCGCCAGGGAACGGCTCTTGCTGTCAGGACCTGATGCCGATGCCGGCACCGGGCGCACAGCCCCGGGCCGGCCGGCGGACCGGCGACCGTCCATCGCCTGCGCCGGTCCTGCTGCGGAGACTGCTGATGAACCTGCTCGACTGCCCGACCATGACCGGTGCGCGCGCCCAGACGCCGCGGATCGCCGACACTGCGCGCCCGATGGACCGCCTGTTCGACCGCACCTTCGACCGCACCTGCCCGCCTGACGCCCTGACGGTTGCCGACGCCGCCGGGCGGGCGGCGGCCGCGCGCGACATGGGCGTCGAGATCGAGGCCGCCGGCCGCCTGCACCTGGGCTTCCTCGACCCGGCGGCGACGCTGGGCCGCCGCTACGGCAGCATCGGCCTGGTGATCGACGACCCGGTCGTGCGGCTGCGGCTGCGGCCGGCCGAGCGGGACGCGGTCCTGCTCGCCCCGGCGCTGGCCGCCGACGAGGCCGCGCTGGCGGCCGATGGCGCCGCCGATGTCTGCCGGTTGCAGACCTGGCTGGAGCGGCTGCGGGCGGCCAGCGGTCTGCGGACCCCGGTGGCCGTCGAGCTGGTGACGCGGCTGCCGGCCCATGCCGGCTTCGGCTCCGGCACCCAGCTGGCGCTGGCGCTGGCCCGCGGTTTTGCGCTCGTGCACGGCCTGGCTGTCGACACGCCGACGCTGGCGCGCTGGGTCGGCCGTGGCCTGCGCTCGGGCGTGGGCATCGCCGGCTTCGACCAGGGCGGCCTGCTGGTCGACGGCGGTCCGGCACCCGACGGCCGGCCGGCGCCGCTGCTGGCGCGGCTGGACCTGCCGGCCGACTGGCGGGTGCTGGTGGTCGGTGATCCGCGGCTGGCCGGGTTGTCCGGCCAGCGCGAGGTGCAGGCCATCGGCCAGTTGCCGCCGATGCCCGCGGCCAGCGCGGCCGAGATCTGCCACCGGGTGCTGATGCAGCTGCTGCCGTCCGCCGCGCAGCAGGATTTCCCGTCCTTCGCCGAGGCGATCACCGTGATCCAGGCCCGGCTCGGCGCGCATTTCGCCCCGGCCCAGGCCGGCAGCGCCTACACCAGCGCCGCGGTCGGCCGCCTGCTGGAGGCGCTGCGCGCCGAGGCCGGTGCCGGCATCGGCCAGAGCAGCTGGGGCCCCACCGGTTTCGCCTTCTTCCCCGATGCGGTGCAGGCCCGTGCGGCGCTCGCCGCCGTCGAGCAGGCCGGCCGGCTCGATCCGGCCCTGCGCCTGGATCTGGTCGGCGCGCGCAACCACGGCGCACGCTGGCAACCGGCCGGCTGAGACCGCGCCCGGCCCGGCCTGGCCCGGCCGCTCCTTCCGACCCGATCCGATCCGATCCGACCCGGCGCTCCGCGCCCCGACCGACCCGCAGACCCCGCCGCCATGGAACGCCCCTACATCCTCCACATGTTCACCCCGGGCCGCCAGATGAGCCCGTTCGACATCAACATGGCCGCCGACGCCGGCTGGCAGATGGTCGTGCCCTATGCCGAGTGCGGGCTCGACGCGATCGCCGGCCTGACCCAGGACACCATCTTCTCGCGCGGGCCCAAGGGCGTGGCCCGCACCGGCATCTTCATCGGTGGACGTGACGCGCTGCTGGCCGCCGACATGCTGGACCGCGCGGCCGGCGCGATGGTGCCGCCCTTCGTCGTCTCGCTGATGGCCGATCCGAGCGGCGCCTACACCACCGCCGCGGCGATGGTCGCCTGCACCGAGGCCGCCTTGCAGCGCCAGGGCCGCGGCCTGGCCGGCCAGCGCGTGGTCATCCTCGGCGGCATGGGGCCGGTGGGCCGCATCTGCGGCGTGCTGGCGGCGCAGGCCGGCGCCTCGGTCGCGCTGTCCAGCCGCCAGGGCATCGATGCGGCCGAGGAGGCCGCGCGCCAGACGGCCACGCGCTTCGGCGTCGCGCTCGAAGGCGTCAGCGGCGGGGACCGCGCCGCGGTGCGCGCCTCGGTGGCCGAGGCCGACGTGGTGCTGGCCTGCGCCGCCGCCGGCGTGCAGGTGCTGTCGGCCGAGGACCTGGCCTGCGCGCCGCGCCTGGCCGTGGCCGCCGACGTCAACGCCGTGCCGCCGGCCGGCATCGCCGGACTGGGCGTGATGGACCACGCGGTGCCCCTGGCCGGCACCTCGGCGCTCGGCATCGGCGCGCTGGCCATCGGCAACGTCAAGTACCAGACCCAGCACCGGCTGCTGCAGGCCATGCGCGAGACGGTCACGCCGCTGCGCCTGGGCCATGCCGAGGCTTTCGACAGGGCCCGTCAGGTGCTCGCGACGACCACCTGACGCGCGGTCCGTGCGGCCACGCCGCCACCGTTCGGGTGCACACTGTGCCCGCGCGGCCGGCGCCACCGGTCGTCTCCCGACCTTCACGGTTCACGATGTCCCTGTTGCTGCGTCCTGCCACCGCGCACACCCGTGCACCCCTGCGACTGGCCGTGCTCGGGCTGTCGGCCCGCCAGCTGGCCGAGCGCGCGCGCGAGGAAGGCTGTGAGGTGGTGCTGGCCGCCGACCTGTTCGGCGATGCCGACACCCGGCGCGCCAGCCGCCGCTGGTGCGATCTGCGCCTTCAGGCCGACGAGACGGTGCAGCCCGGCCTGGAGGCCGGGTTGCAGTTGTCGGAGCCGGGCTTCGCGGCCGCGCTGCGCCAGGCCCGGGCGGCCGGTGCGGCCGGCTGGCTGGCCGGTGCCGGTTTCGAGGCCCAGCCGCGGCTGCTGGCGCTCGGTGCGCGGCTGCTGCCGCTGTTCGGCACGCCGCCGCTGGCCCAGCAGGCGGTGCGCCGGCCGCAGGCCTTCTTCGGCCTGCTGGCGCGCCACGGTCTGCCGCACCCCGACTGGTTGCCGCTGCCGGCCACCGACGAGGAGATCGCTGCCCTCGGCAGCGGCTGGCTGCTCAAGCAGGCCCATGCCAGCGGCGGCGCCCATGTGCGGCGCTGGCAGCTGGGCGAGCCGGCGCCCGCCGCGGGCTGGGCCGAGGGCAGCTATCTGCAGCGCCACATGCCCGGCCAGCCGATGTCGGCCACCTTCGTCGCCGATGGCCACGTCGCCGAGCTGTTGGGCTACAACCGGCAGATCGTCGCCGGGCGCGGCGCGCGGCCGTGGCGTTTCGCCGGCGTGATCGGGCCGCTGCCGGTGCCCGCCGCGGTGCGCTCGGTGATCGAGCAGGCGCTGGCGGTGCTGGTGCCGGCCTTCGGCCTGCGCGGCTTGTGCAGCCTGGACTTCCTGTGGGACGGCCACGGCCTGCCGCAGCTGCTGGAGGTCAACGCACGGCCGCCGGCCAGCCTGGCGCTGTATCCGCAGGCCGCGCCGCTGAGTGCCCATCTGGCCGCCTGCTGGCCGCCGGTCGACGACGCCGGCACGCCGGCCTGGCCGGCCAGCCCGGTGGCGGCGATCGCCCGTGCCGTCGCCACCCTGGCGCCGGCCGAGACGTCCGCCGGTGAGCGCGCCGGGGCGGCGGTGCTGCGCGGCGATGGCCTGCCCGCCAGCGACACGCTGCCGCAGGCCGAGGCAGGGGCCTGGATCGGCCTGTGTGGCGGCGGTGCGCCCGGCCACGGACCGGCGCCCGTCCGTGGCCTGCGGCCGCCGGCCGGGCCGGCCACCTTGCGCGGTCTGCGCCTCGTCTGTGCCTTGCAGGGCCTGACCTGCACGCCCGCGCTCGCCAACGCCCTGGCGGCCCAGCCGGGCTGCCACGATCTGCCTCAGCCCGGCGCCTGGCTGCCGGCCGGCCAGCCGGTGTGCAGCATCAGCGCCATCGGTGTCGACGAGGGTTCGCTGCAGGACCAGCTGCAGCAGCGCGCGCTCGGCGTGCAGCGTCTGCTGGAGCGCCACGCACGGGCCGGCGACGCCGCGGCCGCACCGGCGTCGGCCTCGCCTTCGCCTTCGCCTTCGCCGGTGGTGTCCGATCCGTCCGCCTCTCCCTCGCCGTCCGCCATCCCGTCGACGGTGGCGCCGACCACCGGTTGACCGCCGCCTCCACCCGCCCGGCCCACCGCGCCGTCCACCCGAGTCCATCCGATGTCCAGCCCGCAGCCTCCCGCCGTCCCCCTCACAGATGCCCCGCCGATCACGCCCCATCTGAGCGTGAACGCCGGCGGCAATGCGCTGACCCTGCGTCTGCTGCACCAGTGCGATGAGCTCGGGCTGCAGGTCAGCAGCGGCCCGTCGGGCTGCACGATCATCGATGCCGGCCTGCAGGCGCCGGGCAGCGTGGCCGCCGGTCTGCTGATCGGCGAGATCTGCATGGGCGGGCTGGGCTCGGTCGGCCTGGTGCCGGGTGCGCAGCACGGCTGGCCGGCCTGGCTGGAGGTGCACAGCGCGCAGCCGGTGCTGGCCTGTCTGGGCAGCCAGTACGCCGGCTGGAGCCTGGCCGCGACGAAGGAGGAGACCGGTGGCCGCCGCTTCTTCGCGTTGGGCTCCGGCCCGGCGCGCGCGCTGGCCGGCAAGGAGGACCTGTTCCGTGAGCTGGCCTACCGCGACCGGGCGGATGCCGCCGTGCTGGTGCTGGAGGTCGATCGCCTGCCGCCGCAGGTCATCATCGACAAGCTGGTGCGCGACTGCGGCGTGCCGCCCGAGCAGCTGACGCTGATCATCACGCCCACCACCAGCCGGGCCGGCACCACCCAGGTCGTCGCCCGCGTGCTGGAGGTGGCGATGCACCGGGCCCACGCGCTCGGCCATACGCTGGCCGACATCGTCGAGGGCAGCGCCTGCGCGCCGCTGCCGGCCCCCTCGGCCGACGGTCTGGTGGCGATGGGCCGCACCAACGACGCCATCCTCTACGGCGGCCAGGTGCACCTGATGGTGCGCGGCAGCGAGGCGGCCGCGCAGCAGCTCGCGCGTGATCTGCCCTCGGGCAACTCGCCGGCCCACGGCCGCTCCTTCGCCGAGCTCTTCGCCGAGGCCGGCCACGACTTCTACAAGATCGATCCGGGCCTGTTCGCGCCGGCCGAGGTCTGGGTCAGCCACCTGGACAGCGGCCGCACCTGGCATGCCGGCGGCCTGCAGATGGACCTGCTGCACCGGCTGTGGATGGAAGCGGCCTGAAGGCGATCACCTGCGCTGTTTGCGCCACCTGCGCAGCCCGCACCGCCCGGCCACGGCCCCGGCCGCATCGGTGAGCCGGAGCGGCGGATCTTGCCCGCCGGTCGCTGTCCAGCCCCTGAGATGACCCGTCACCCGAGGAGAGCAGCCGCATGCGCGTGGCGATCATGACCGACGAGACCGGCTGGCACACCCGCCAGCTGCAGGCCGCGCTGCGCCAGCGCGGCGCCCAGGGCCGCTGCGTCGATCTGGCCGACTGCCACATCGACACCACCGCGGCCTGGCACGGGCTGCAGATTCCGGGCTTCGGCCGTGGCCTGCCCGACGCGGTGCTGGTGCGCGGCATCGCCGGCGGCAGCTTCGAGCAGGTCACGCGCCGGCTGGGCGTGCTGCACGCGCTGCGCGAGCTGGGCGTGCCGGTCTACAACGACGCCCGCGCGATCGAGCGCAGCGTCGACAAGAGCATGACCAGCCTGCTGCTGCATGCCGCCGGGGTCAGCGCCCCGCCGACCTGGGCGCTGGAGGACGTGGCGCTGGCGCGGCGCATCGTGCTGCGTGAGATGGCGGCCGGCCATGCGCTGGTGCTCAAGCCGCTGTTCGGCTCGCAGGGCAAGGGCCTGGTGCTGATCGGGGATCCCGCGCGTCACGGCCCTCAGGCCCGGCCGGCGCTGCCGCCGCTGGAGAGCGGCTACGGCCGGCTGGCCTATCTGCAGCGCTTCATCCCGCCGCAGGCCGAGCCCGGCCATGACTGGCGGGTGATGGTGGTCGGCGGGCGGGCGATCGCCGCCATGCGGCGCATCAGCGCCCACTGGGTGCACAACGTGGCCCAGGGCGCCCGCTGCGAGGCCGCCGCGCTGACGCCGGCACTCGCCCTGCTGGCCGAACAGGCCGCTGCGGCCTTGCAGATGGACTACGCGGGCGTGGACATCATGCCCGGCCCGGCGGGGGCGGCCGGTGGCCCGGATGCGCTGCAGGTGCTGGAGGTCAACGGCGTGGCCGCCTGGCAGGGCCTGCAGCGGGTGACACCGTTCCCGATCGCCCGCGCGCTGGTCGATGATCTGCTGGACCGGCGCTGCGCCGGCCTCGCGACGGCCAGCCCCGTGCAGCGCTGCGCGTGAGCGTCAGGACGACGCACGGGTGAGGGTCTTGCGGCGGGTCGCGCTGTCACACCCCCTCAGGCCCCCTCACACCCCGTCACCGTCCGCCGTCCCTCGTCGCCTCGCCCCGTTCCGCCCGTCGACGTCCCTGCCACGCGCCATCGGCTCGCGCCTTCCCGCGACCACCTTCCCGCGCCACGCCCACCTGACCGCCGTCCACCTGACCGATGCCCACCGACACCTGCCCGTCACCCCCGCCCACCCCCGCCGCCACACCCGGCCTGGACCTGCAGGCCGCCCGCGCGCTGCTGAGCGCCTGCGGCTGGGACGTGGCCGTCTGCAAGCCCGGCAACGTCAGCATCGGGCGCGACGGCCACCGCATGGTCGCGCGCCAGTTCCTCGACAGCGCGCAGGCGGTGGTGCCGGCACTGTGCACGGCCGGCCGGCCGGTGGGCCGCCGTGTGCATCTGGCCATGAGCGCCAGCCTGGCGGCCGCCGGCTGCAACACCAACCTCGGCATCGTGCTGCTGGCCGCGCCGCTGCTGGCCGCGCACGAACGCCTGGTCGGGCAGCCGGCGGCCGCACGCGACGACATCGCCTGGCGCGCGGCCTTGCAGCAGGTCTGCGCGGCGCTCGACCGGGCCGATGCCGCCGAGGCCTGTGCCGCGATCGCGATGACCCAGCCCGGCGGCCTGGGCCGGCTGCCCGAGCACGACGTGCAGGCCCCTCCC
Organism: Pseudaquabacterium rugosum; assembly: GCF_038066575.1. Classification (NCBI taxonomy): domain Bacteria; kingdom Pseudomonadati; phylum Pseudomonadota; class Betaproteobacteria; order Burkholderiales; family Sphaerotilaceae; genus Pseudaquabacterium; species Pseudaquabacterium rugosum. The sequence continues at coordinate 187,064 of NZ_JBBUTF010000004.1, forward strand.
ACGCTGGCGCTGCAGCCGCTGATGGCGCTGGCCGCGCCGCGCGACCGCATCGCCGCCCAGTACCGTGACGGCGGCCGCGAGCTGTTCGACATCGGTCTGGCCGCCTGGCGGGCGACCGCGGCGCAACCGCCCGCCCGGCGCGTGATGCAGGTCTGGCTGGCCTGGATGGCCAGCGGGCCCGATTCACACATTGTGCGAAAACACGGCGAGACGCTGGCACACACTGTCATGGCCGCGGCGCAGCGCTGGCGGGACCGGCTGCAGGCCGGTGAGCAGCCGGATCTGCCGGGCGCCTGCGCCGACGACTGGCTCGACTGGGACCGCTCACTCAAGCAGGCAGGCCTCAACCCGGGCACCTGCGCCGATCTGACCGTGGCCACGCTGCTGCTGGCTGCCGTGCGGGATGAGGATCTTCCCGTACCCCCGGTCGCGTGGCACGGAACGTGATTGAAGTTGCTTCGCGCCGCACCCGCGGCGAGCCTGTCCACTACCCTGACAACCGCTCACAGGAGATCAAGCACCATGGCAAAGATTGACCGCATGATGGTCGGCGAGTCGCTGGTCGGCGATGGCAACGAAGTCGCCCACATCGACCTCATCATCGGCCCGCGCGGCACGCCGGCGGAGTCGGCCTTCGCCAATGCGCTGGTGAACAACAAGGACGGCTTCACCGCCCTGCTGGCCGTCGTCGCACCGAACCTGATGTGCAAGCCGGCGACCGTGATGTTCAACAAGGTCACGATCAAGGGCGCCAAGCAGGCCGTCCAGATGTTCGGCCCGGCCCAGCGCGGCGTGGCCATGGCCGTGGCCGATTCGGTCGAGGACGGCACCATCCCGGCCGACGAGGCCGACAACCTGTTCGTCTCGGTCGGCGTCTTCATCCACTGGCTGGCCGAGGACGACAAGAAGATCCAGGACTACAACTACCGCGCCACCAAGGAAGCTCTGGCGCGCGCCGTCGGCAACTCGCCGACCGCCGCCGAAGTCGTGGCCAAGAAGGGCTCGTCGGCCCATCCGTTCGCCGCGGGCTGACAGCCCTCGGGTGACGGGGCGCCGCGCATCCGGCGGCGCTCCGTTCCGTGCACGGTCGCGGTGCTGGCCAGGGGGCGGCACCGCGGCAAGCAGGTCAGCCGGAGTCTGCCCCGGCTGGTCGATGTTCAAGGGCCTGGCGGCTTGCCGGGCCCTTTTTTTCTGCCGCTCGGACTGAGGTGAGGCGAGGCTGCCCGGCCCGGCCCGGCCCGGCCGTTCCGGGCCGCGGGCGCCTGCCGCGGCGCAGGGCCGCGCGTCGGTCGTCGGTCGTTCAGCGGCGCTCGGGCACCATGCCCGCGCCGATCAGGCTGAGCACCGGGGTCGCCCCGTGCGGTGTGGCGGTGCCGGCCCGGGGGGCGGCCTCCCGCTCGATCTGCACGCCGACGGCGGCCAGATCCGGGAACTTCTGCGGCTTGACCACCTTCACGCGCACCCACGCGGCGCCGAACTCGCCGATCGTGATGTCGCAGATCGCCTCGGCGAAGGCCTCCAGCAGCTGGATGCGGTGCTCGGCCGCCAGGCGCAGCAGGCGCTCGCGCAGCATGCCGTAGTCGATGGTGTCGGCGATCTGGTCGGTGTCGCAGGCGCGGGCACGCGGCAGGCCGGCGACGACGTCGATGACCAGCGGCTGCGGCACGTGCAGCTCGCTGACATGGATGCCGATCACCGTCTCCAGGCGCAGGCCTTCGATCAGGATCAGGTCGAGGGCAGGGCTGACAGCGGTCATCGGGCCGGATTCGGATGCGGGGCGGGCTGCGGAGACGAAGGCCATGGTGAGGGGCACCGGCGAAGGCGCGAGGGCTGGGGCGGGGCAGGGGGCGGGGTGCGGACCGGTGCGGCCGGCCATGGACAGGCGGGGCCGCGCGGCACCCGTCGGAGGGCCCACCGGCGCAAATTATGGGCCAGGGGTGTGGCCCGGCGATCGGTGCCGGCCCTGTGGACGGCAGGCGGGCGACGCAGTCCGCACGATCCACGTCGCGTGCAGGCTGTCCCCGGGCCCGGCGGCTGCGGACGGCGATGGATCGCCGGTGTCGGCGGCGATGCCGGTGCCGGTGTCGGTGTCGGTGTCGGTGTCGGTGCCGACACGCTGCCACGGCCGGTGCTCGGCGCCACTGTGCGGCCGGGCCTGCGGGCTCGGCGTTTCCCCGCACGGTGAAGGGCCGTGCCGCCGCCCAAAATCCGCGTGCCTGCCCGGTTCTGTGGCCCGTCCGCGCGCCTGCAGCCCCGTGTGGCCAGGACCGGTCTCCGCCTGCTGCATCCGCCGTCCGTCGTCCGCCCCATCCCAGCCGCACCGCCCCCGCCCGGAGACCACCATGAACCTGGACCTGGCCCCCGCCCACGACCCGGCCAACGAACTGCTGAGCCCCAGCGTGCGCGACCACGCCGATCGCGTGCTGCAGGCCGTGCGCCAGGGCGCGCGCGAACGCGCCGGTGACGTGGTCGCCCAGTCCTGGAGCCGCTGCGTCAACGAGTACCGGCTCCACCCCGACCGCGCCCGCACGCCGCCGGTGCTGCCGCGCGTCGAGCTCGAAGCGCGCCGCGCCCGCGTGGCCGACATCATCGAGTGCGCGCGCTACGAGATGACCAGCCTGTACCAGCAGCTGGGCGACACCGAATCGGCGGTGGTGCTGACCGACACCGACGGCGTGATCGTGCACATGGTCTCCTCGCCCGAGTTCGCGGCCGAGGCGGCACCGCTGGGCCTGCGCCCGGGCGCGCGCTGGAGCGAGACCGAGGCCGGCACCAACGGCATGGGCACCTGCCTGGCCAGCGCCGCACCGGTGTGCGTGCGCCGCGAGGACCACTTCTTCAGCAAGCTCACCGAGCTGACCTGCTCGGCCGTGCCGGTGTTCGATCCCTCGGGCGAGATCGCCGCCGTGCTCGACGTCACCAGCCGCTCCAGCCTGATGCAGCAGCACCTGCTGGTGCTGCTGGGCATGACCGCGCGCATGATCGAGAACCGCCTGCTCGACAAGCGTTTCCGCCACGCCCATCCGCTGCATTTCCACAGCCGGCCGGAGTTCGTCTACACGCTGCACGAGGGCAAGCTGGCGCTCGACGACGACGGCCGCATCCTGGCCGCCAACCGCAGCGCCCTGTTCCAGCTCGGCGTGCCGACCGTGGCCGAGATCCGCGCCCGCCGGCTCGAGGATCTGTTCCAGACCTCGCTCGGCGACATGCTGCAGCGCTCGATGAGCGCCAGCTACCACCCGGTGGTCACCTATCGCGCGAATGCCGCGTTGCGCTTCTTCGCCGTGGCCCGGCGGCCGGCCGAGGATGCCCAGGGCCAGCCGGCGCGGCCGATGGTGCCCGGGCTGCCCGCGGTGTCCGCCAGCCTGGGCGATGCCGGCCGCAGCCGTCCGGTCGTGCCGGCTCGGCCGGCCGCACTGTCCGCGGCGGCCACCGCCACCTTCCGTGATCCGCGCCTGGCCCATGCGCTGGACACCGGCCGCCGCGTGATCGCCCGCGGCACGCCGGTGCTGCTGTGCGCCGAGACCGGCGCCGGCAAGGAGGTCTTCGCCCGGGCGCTGCACGAGTCCAGCCCGCATGCCCGTGGCGCCTTCGTGGCTGTCAACTGCGCCAGCCTGCCCGAGACGCTGATCGAGAGCGAGCTGTTCGGCTACCGTGCCGGTGCCTTCACCGGCGCGCAGAAGACCGGGCGCCGGGGCAAGATCCTGCAGGCCGACGGTGGCACGCTGTTCCTCGACGAGATCGCCGACATGCCGCTGGAGCTGCAGGCCCGGCTGCTGCGCGTGCTCGATGAGCGCCAGGTCACGCCCCTGGGCACCGAGGAGACCCATCCGGTCGATTTCCAGCTGATCAGCGCCAGCCACGGCCGGCTGCCCGATCTGGTGGCCCAGGGCCGCTTCCGCGAGGACCTCTACTACCGCCTGTGCGGCATCGAGCTGGCCCTGCCGCCGCTGCGCGAGCGCGCCGACAAGCGCGAGCTGATCCGCGGCCTGCTGCAGACCGAGGGCGGCGCCGACACGGTGCTCACGCCCGAAGCCGAACGCCTGCTGATGACGCATCCGTTCCCGGGCAACATCCGCCAGCTGCGCCATGTGCTGCGCAGCGCGGCCGCGTTGTCCGACGGGACGCCGATCACGCCCGAGCACCTGCCCTCGCTGCAGGGCGCGTGTGCGACGCTGCCGATGCCCGGCGTCGCCGCGACCGTGGCGGGGGGCGGCACCGGGGCGGTGGTCGGCCTGCTGGCGGGCGCAGCCGCCGGGGGCGTGGGTGGGGCCGAGGCCGCCGCCCAGGGCGCCGACGCCTGGGGCGACGCGTGCCGGGATCTGCCGGCCGGCCAGCAGACGGCCGCCTCCGCGGCCGGTGCGGTGCCGTCGGGCGTCATGGCGGCTGCCGGTGCGGCCGGTGCATCAGGCTCGCCCGGCCGCGCCGCGACGCCCGCCCGCCCACCGGCCACCGCCGACGACGAGGCGGCCGCCGCGGTCGCGCGCCTGAACCCGATCCAGGCCAACGAGCGCCAGGTGCTGCTGCAGATGCTGGAACAATACCGCTGGAACGTCAGCAACGTGGCCAAGGCCCTGGATGTCTCGCGCAACACCCTCTACCGCAAGCTGCACAAGCTGCACATCGACATCTCCAGCCCCGACTGAGCCCACCGGCGCCGTCCACGGCCGGCGCTTCGCCTGGTGCGTGACCGGCAGCGGCCACGGCCTGCAGCAGTCGCTGGCGCTGGCCCGCCGCCTGCCCGATCTGGACCTGCTGTTGTCGGCCGCCGGCGAGGAGGTGCTGGCGATCTACGGCCTGACGCTCGACGTGCTCAAGCGTGATTTCCGCGTCGTGCGCGACAAGACCGCCTCGGGCGTGCCGGTCGGCCAGCTCTACGAGAACGTCTATCACACGGTGGTGATCGCCCCGGCCACCAGCAACACGGTGGCCAAGTGCGCGCTCGGTCTCAGCGACACGCTGCCGACCAACATGTATGCCCAGGCCGGCAAGCTCGGCATCCCTGGCATCGTCTTTGCCTGCGATACCGAGCCCGTCGTCGTCACCGAGGCCCCGCACGGCTGGGTCACGCTGCGCCCGCGCCGCGTCGAGCTCGACCACGTCGAGCGCCTGCGCGGCATCGAGCACACCACCGTCGTCGCCTCGGTGGCCGAGCTCGAGGCCGCGCTGTCGCGGCGCCTGGACCAACTGTCTCTCGCATGGAACACATCGTCTTCCTGACCGGCCGTCTGGCGCAGCCCGCGCTCGAGCGCGTGCTGCACGGCCTGTGCGAGGGCGAGGAGCCGCCGCCGTTCAGCTGGGAGGTGCGCGAGATCGGCGTGCAGGTGGCCGCGCTGATGACCGCCGACATGGTGCGCCGGCGCGTGCCCGCCCCGCTGGGCGCCGACCGCCTGATCCTGCCCGGGCGCTGCCGGGGCGACATCGATGTGCTGGCCGCCCACTACGGCGTGCCGGTGCAGCGCGGCCCCGAGGAGCTCAAGGACCTGCCGCGCTTCTTCAGGCGCCAGGCGCGGCCGGTCGACCTCTCGACCTGGCGCACCCGCATCTTCGCCGAGATCACCGACGCCCCGCGGCTGGACGTGGCCGCCACGCTGGCGCGCGCCGAACAGCTGCGCGCCGAGGGCGCCGACGTGATCGACCTCGGCTGCCTGCCGCAGACGCCGTACCCGCATCTTGAGGAGGCGGTGCAGGCGCTCAAGGCCGCCGGGCACGCGGTCAGCGTCGATTCGATGGACCCGCAGGAGCTGCTGCGCGGCGGCCGTGCCGGTGCCGACCATCTGCTGAGCCTGCACCTGGACACGCTGTGGATCGCCGACGAGGTGGCCAGCGTGCCGGTGCTGATCCCGCGCCAGCCGGGCGACGCGGCCTCGCTCGACGAGGCGATCACGCGCCTGCAGGCCCGCGGCCGACCCTTCCTGGCCGACCCCATCCTCGATCCGCTGCCCTTCGGCTTCACCGACAGCATCGTGCGCTACCACGCGCTGCGCCAGCGCCATCCGGACATCGACATCCTGCTGGGCGTGGGCAACCTGACCGAGCTGACCGAGGCCGACACCTCGGGCATCAACGCGCTGCTGCTGGGCATCTGCGCCGAGCTGGACGTGGCCGCCATCCTGACCACGCAGGTCAGCGGCCATGCGCGGCGTGCGGTGCGCGAGGCCGACTGGGCGCGGCGCATCATGCATGCCGCCAGGTCCGGCCGTCAGCTGCCCAAGGGCCTGGGCGATGCGCTGATGACGGTGCACGACAAGCAGCCCTGGCCCGACAGCGCCGAGGAGATCGCGGCCCAGGCCGCCGCCGTGCGCGACCCCAACTTCCGCATCCAGGTGGCCGAGGACGGCCTGCACGTCTACAACCGCGACGGCCTGCGCACGGCCACCGGCGCGATGGACCTGTGGCCGCGGCTGGGCCTGCAGGACGACGGCGGCCATGCCTTCTACATGGGCTACGAGCTGGCCAAGGCCGAGCTGGCCTGGCGCCTGGGCAAGCGCTACGTGCAGGACGAGCCGCTGGACTTCGGCTGCGCCGCGCCGCGCGCCGCCGAGCCCCTGGACGCCTGGTGCGGGCCGGGGCCGACCCGCTCGCGCCCCGGTGCCGGTCAGGCGCGGGCCGACCGGGGCGCGCCGCCCGTGGACCCGGCCCCGGTATCCGCCGCGTCCGCCGCGTCCGCCGAGCCGCCCCCGACGGCAGGCGCGGCGGTCACGGCGGCCGGACCCGAGGCCGGACCCGAGGCCGACGTGGCGGCCGCTCGCCTGCCGCACCGCCTCACCGATCCGTGTGTTGACGCCCGCGCCGTCAGCCCCGGCGCCGCCCCACCGACCGACCTCGCCGCATGAACGACACGATCTACGAGGCCATCGTCAGCACCCGCGCGCCGGATGGCCGCGCCCATGCCGCGCCGATGGGCATCCGCTACCGCGAGGACACCGCGGGCCGGCCGCAGGTGCTGCTGATGCCGTTCCGGCCCTCGGCCACGCTCGACCACATCCTGCACGGCCGCTGCGCGGTGCTCAACCGCGTGGTCGACGGCCGCGTCTATGCCGGCTGCATCACCGGCCGGCGGGACTGGCCGCAGCGGCCGGCCCTGCACGTGGACTGCGGCGTGCTGGAGGCCGCGCTGTCCCATGCCGAGCTGCGCCTGGCGCGCATCGAGGACGACGCCCAGCGCCCGCGCCTGTGGTTCGACGTCGTGCACGAGGCGCAGCACGCGCCCTTTCTGGGCCTGAACCGGGCCCAGGCCGCGGTGGTCGAGGGCGCGGTGCTGGTCAGCCGTCTGCACCTGCTGCCGGCCGACAAGATCCGCCGCGAGTTCGCGTGGCTGCAGATCGCCATCGACAAGACCGCCCGGCCGCAGGAGCACGAGGCCTGGTCCTGGCTGCGCGCGGCCGTCGACGCCCATCTGGCGGCCCAGGCCGGGGGCGTCGATGCTGTTGATGCAGCCGATGATCCGCTGCGCCCGACCGGCCTGGGCGGCTCCTCGCGCTGGGTGGAGCCGTGATGCGGGTGCTGGTCAGCGTCCGTGATGCGGACGAGGCGCGCGCGCTGCAGGCCGCCGGTGTCGACTACATCGATCTGAAGGAGCCGGCGGCCGGCGCGCTCGGCGGCCTGCCGACGGCCGAGATCGTGCGGCTGGTGGGTCTGCTGCGTGCGGCGGCGGGTCCGTCACGGGGGGCGGCGGTGCCGCCTGCACCGCCGCCCGTGCCCCGCATCAGCGCGACCATCGGCGACTGGCCGGCGCAGGCGCTGGAGATCGTGCTGGCGCAGGCCGAGGCCGTGGCGGCCTGCGGCGTCGATCTGGTCAAGATCGGTGTGCGGCCGGATCCCGGGCCGGCCGCCGTGGCCCTGCTGGAGGCGCTGGCCGGGCGCGCGCGGCAGTGGCAGGCGGCCGGCGGCCCGGGCCTGGTGCCGGTGCTGGTGGCCGATGCGGGCGTGCCCTGGACGGTGCTGGATGCGGCGCTGGCACCGGGCCGGCTGACGGCCTGGGCCGCGCTGATGCTCGACACCGAGGACAAGCGCGGCGGCAGCCTGCTGCAGCGCTGCGGCGAGGCGGCGCTGCGCGAGACCGTCGCCGCCGTGCGCTCGGCCGCGGCGGGCCAGGCCGTGCCCGAGCTGGGCCTGGCCGGCGCGCTGGGCCTGGACGATCTGCCCCGGCTGCGGGCCATCGGCCCGGCCTATGCCGGCTTCCGCAGCGCGGTGTGCGCGGGCGAGCGTGCCGGGCCGCTGTGCCCGCAGCGGCTGCGGGCCCTGCTGGCCGCGCTGCGGCCGGCGGTGGCGGCCTGAGTCGCTCAGGCCGCGCGGGCTCTGCTCGGCCGCCGCGCGGCGCGTTCAGAAGCTGCCGCTGCCTTCGCCCAGCGTGAAGTAGAAGCGGGCGCCGCGGCCCGGCTCGCTGTCGGCCCAGATGTCGCCGCCGTGGCGGCGCACGATGCGGCGCACCGAGGCCAGACCGACGCCGGTGCCGGCGAAGTCGCTGCTGCTGTGCAGGCGCTGGAAGACGCCGAACAGCCGGTCGGCGAAGCGCATGTCGAAGCCCGCGCCGTTGTCGCTGACGACGAACACCGCACGGCCCGACTGCCAGGCGCGCTCGAAGCGCAGCTCGGCCCGGCCGACCTTGGCCGAGTACTTCCAGGCGTTGCCCAGCAGGTTCTCCAGCACCATGCGCAGCAGGGTCGGATCGCCGTCGGCCTGCAGGTCCTCGGCGATGTGGATCTGCACCTCGCGCGCCGGGTTCTGCCGCCGCAGGTCGTCGAGCACGTAGCCGGCGATGCGGCTCAGGTGCACGCGCTGGCGCGCCAGCGGCCGGGTCGACAGCTGCGACAGCGACAGCAGCGCGTCGATCATGTGGTTCATGCGCGCGGCCGCGCCCAGGATGCGGTCCAGGTGGTCGTTGCCGACCCGGTCCAGGCCGCTGGCATGGTCCTCCTTCAGGATGCGGGCGAAGCCCTCGACGACGCGGATCGGCGCGCGCAGATCGTGCGAGATCGTGTAGCTGAAGGACGCGTACTCGGCGGCCAGTGCGCGGGCGGTCTCGGCGTCGACGCTGGCCGCGCCGGTGGCCAGCGGCAGGCCGGGCGAGGGGGCGACCGCGCTGCGGCCGGCCGCGGCGCTGGTCGCCGCGTCAGCGGCCGTTGCCAGGGTGGGCGATTCCGCGCGGGCGTCCCGGGCGCAGCCGGCCTCGGCCGGCAAGGGCAGCAGCAGGCCGCAGTGGCCGGCGAAGGCGCCATCGGCATCGTGCAGGGCCTCGGCCCGCAGCAGCCAGCCGGTGGGGCCGGGTGGCTCGCCCGTCGCGTCGGCCGCGTGCGGCCGCACCACCAGCGCCTCGATCGCGCCCTGGCCTTCGAGCCGCTGGCGCAGGCTGTGCGCGTCGTCATCCAGGCCGTGCCAGCAGGGCTGGCCGATGGTGCAGGGCAGGGGGGTGTCATCGCCGGTCGCCTCCGGCGTCGCCTGCTGCATCCAGTGCAGCCGGTGGCTGGCGTCGCTGCGCCAGGCCAGACCGGGTTGCAGCCGCAGCCAGGCCTCGCGCTGGCGCTCGACCGCCTGCAGGGCCGCACGCGCCTGCTCGTGACCGGACTGCCAGGCCAGCAGCGTCAGCAGCAGGACCGACAGGGCCAGCGCCAGGGTCAGGCCCGTGACGGTCAGCCAGTGCGCCGCCCGGCCGGCGGTGGCCAGCAGTGCGGCGCCCGACAGGGCGGCCAGCAGTCCGGCGACGGGCAGAGGCATGCGGAGCAGCTGGCGGGGGGCCTGAAGGCCGACGACTCGTTCTCTCCACATGTGGGGGATTGTAAGGAGACGTTGCGCGTGCTCTGCTGGCAGACCCGCTGGCGCGCGTCGCTGATCGCGTTCGCGTTGCGCCGGCGCCGCACCGGACCCGTCCGTGTGCCGCCATCACGCCGCCTGACGGTTGTGGTGGAATAGGCCCCTGAACAAGGGGGGTCCGGTCGCTGTGCTGGTCCGGTCGCCCATCCTGGTCATTGCGTACCGCCGATGTCCCTGCCGCCGTCCGACCCTGATCTTCCGCCTGGCCCGTCCGCGGCCTGTCCGGTCGCGCTGAGCGTGCCGTCGCCGTCCGTCGCGGCCGGCGGCCGCGGTGCGGCCCGGCTCGATCCGTCGGCGCTGGCCCAGCTCGAACGCATCGACACCGATGGCGAGCTGCTGCTGCGCGTGCTGCGCACCTACCTGTCCACCCTCCACAAGACCCGGCCCGTCCTGCGGGCCTGGGCCGCTGATCTTGACGGTCATTTCAGGGCCGTCCACACCCTGAAATCGTCGTCGGCCTCCATCGGGGCCCTGGCGGTGTCGGAGCTGTGCGCCAGCATCGAGCAGGCCCTGCGTGACGGGCGTGTCGATGATGTCGGCCGCCTCACGTCGGCCCTGTTGCACGAGATCACGCAGGTCGAACTGGCCGTGCGTGTCCGGCTGAACCACACGCGCTGAACCCGCATCGCCGACCCGATGATCACTCCGTATGCCGTGGATCCCGACCCGGAGGCCGCACGCCCCAAGGTGCTGCTGGTCGACGACGACGATGTCACGCTGATCCTGACGGGTGTCGCGCTGCGCGAGCGCGGCTTCGACATCATCGAGGCCTGCAGCGGCGAGGCGGCACTCGGCAAGCTGGCCCAGCTGACGCCCGACATCGTGGTGCTCGATGCGCTGATGCCCGGCATCGACGGCTTCGAGACCTGCGTCGCGCTGCGGCGCCAGCCCGGCTTCGAGTACCTGCCGGTGCTGATGCTGACCGGGCTCGACGACGAGGCGTCGATCAACCGCGCCTACAACGCCGGTGCCACCGACTTCTACGTCAAGAGCACGCAGTGGAGCCTGCTGGCCGGCCGCCTGCGCTACCTGCTGCGCTCGGCGCGCACCCGCACCGAGCTCGAACGCAGCAAGGCCAAGCTGGCCCGCGCGCAGGATCTGGCCCGCATGGGCAGCTTCGACTGGCGGCGCGAGGGCGTGCAGCCCCATGCCCAGCTGTCGATCTCGCCCGAGGGCCTGCGCGTGCTGGCGCTGCCGCCGCACCAGCGCGTCAGCCTGCGCCGGGTGCTGTCCTACGTGCTGGCGCCCGAGCGGCGCGGCTTCCTGCGCGTGCTCGCCGAGATGGACCGCCAGGGCTCGGTGCTGGCCATGGACGTGCCCTTCGTGCTGCCCGACGGCCGCCACCGCGTGCTGCACGTCGAGGCCGAGCCCGAGTACAACGAGCAGGGCGCGAGCATCGGCTACACCGGCATCCTGCAGGACGTGACCGAGCGCCGCGTGGCCGAGGACCGCATCCGCCACCTGGCCAACTACGACTCGCTGACCGGCCTGCCCAACCGCCGCCAGCTGATGTGGCGCGCCGAGCGCGCGCTCGAACACGCGCGGCGCCAGGGCCATCAGGCGGCGATGCTGCTGATCGACCTCGACCGCTTCAAGGTCATCAACGACAGCCTGGGCCATGCGGCCGGCGACGAGCTGCTGGTCGAGGTGGCGATGCGGCTGCGCTTCTGCGTGCGCCACAGCGACATGATCGTCGACCAGTCGCTCGACAGCATGGGCCCGCGGCTGTGGCGCTCGCTGGAGGCGGTCGGCCGGCTCGGCGGTGACGAGTTCATCGCGCTGCTGCCCGAGGTCGGCCCCGGCGACGTGCAGCGCGTGGCCCAGCGCATCCTGGAGGCGCTGCGCGCGCCGATCCTGATCGAGGGCCAGGAGTGCTTCGTCACCTGCAGCGTGGGGGCCGCGCTCTTCCCGGCCGACGGCCACAACGTCGCTGATCTGCTGCGCAATGCCGACGTGGCGATGTACTCGGTCAAGAACGCCAGCAAGGACGATTGCGCGCTCTACAGCCCGATGCTGGCCGGCCGCGGGCGCGAGAAGCTGGAGCTGGAGATGGCGCTGCACAAGGCCATCGAGCGCGACGAGATCGTGCTGCACTACCAGCCCAAGATCGATGTCACCCAGTGGCGCATGGTCGGGACCGAGGCGCTGATGCGCTGGCAGCGCGGCAGCACCCTGGTGCAGCCCGGCGACTTCATCCCGCTGGCCGAGGAGACCGGCCTGATCGTGCCGCTCTCGGAATGGGCGCTGAACGAGGCCGCGCGCCAGGCCCGGGTCTGGCAGGAGGCCTACGGCTTCGAGGATTCGGTGGCCGTCAACCTGCCGACGCGGCTGTTCGAGCGGCGCGATCTGGTCGAACAGGTGCACCGCGCGCTGACCCGCCACCAGCTGTCGAACGTCGCCATCAAGCTCGAGATCACCGAGACCGGGCTGATGAAGGACGTCGATGCGACCATCCCCTCGCTGTCGCAGCTCAGCGACATCGGGGTCGAGATCTCGATCGACGACTTCGGCACCGGTTACTCGTCGCTGGCGCGGCTGACCTCGCTGCCGATCTCGGAGCTCAAGATCGACCGCAGCTTCGTCAAGGACCTCGGCAAGGCCGAGAACCGGGCGGTGGTCAAGACCATCATGGCGCTGGCGAAGTCGCTGAAGCTGCGGGTGGTCGCCGAGGGGGTCGAGAACCTGCACCAGGTGGCAGTCCTGCACGGTCTGGGCTGCAGCGTGATGCAGGGCTACCTGTTCAGCCGCCCCGTGGCGGCCGATGACCTGCGTGATTGGCTGCAAGGTCACGTGCTGCCTCCTGAAGGTTTGCGCGAGCTGCTGCAGCCGGCCTCCGAGCGGGTCGAGCCGGCGCGCAGCCTGGCCGGAGCGGTCCCGCGCCGCCGCCGTGCCACCGCTGCCGTCCGATGAGCCTGCCTCCTTCCTCCGCGCCGTCCTCCTCCGCCGCACCGGCCGCCGCCGCCAACAGCCCGGCCACGCTGGCCAAGGGCGCGCTGCGCCGGCTGGCCCTGGCCAAGCTGGAGCCCACGCCCGCCAACTTCGCCCGTGCCTATGCCGAGGAGGCCGGCGAGCCCGCGGCCGCCGAGCATGCGCTGCCGGCCCGCCACCGGCCGGTGATCGACCGCCTGGCCGCCCGCTGCACCGACGACCCCGGCCTGCGCACCGAGCTCGGCGCCACGCTGATGGCCGGCCGGCTCGACGAGCTGCCGCGCCTGCTCGAACGCCAGGCGGGTGCCGCCGTCGTGCAGGCCCGGCAGTGGGCCGAGCTGGTCGAGCGCCTGGCCCGCGGCCTGGAGCGCGGCAGCCGCCACTGGACCGGCGGCCGCAAGAAGGACAGCCTGCAGCGCGTGCTCGATGCCTGCCGCAGCGATGGCCCGCGCCTGCAGTCGCGCCTGCGCACGCTGCTGTCGACCTGGGAGGCCGATGCGCCGGACGAGCCGGTCGAGGCCGCCGAGGGCGGCGACGCGACCGTCGGCGCCGATGGCCCGTCCGGTGCCGCCACGCCCACTGCTGTCACCGCTCCCGCCGAGCCGCCGTCCGGCCCCGCCGCTGGCACGGGCCACGCGGCCGAGCTCCGCGCCGCCGCACCCCCCGGTCACCACCCCCGCATCGTCGAGGCCCTGGCCACGACCGTGCGCGCCGGCCTCGCGCCGCAGGAGCCCCGCGCCCGCGAGCTGGCCGACGAGCTGGCCGCGCTGGCCGAGCGCATCGCCCGCGAGGGCGCGACGATCAGCCTGGCCGAAGGCGTGGCCGAGGTCTGCCAGCGGGTGCGCTGCCTCTATGGCCTGCGCCACGAACTGGTCGACGAGCTGCTGGGGCTGTGCCGCACGTTGACCGACGGCATGGCCGAGCTGGCCGAGGACGGCAGCTGGGCCCAGGGCCAGGCCGCCGCCCTGCGCCAGCGTCTGGACGGCCCGCAGGGCGCGCGCGCCGTGCGCGCCGCCCGGGCGCTGCTCAGCGACACCCGTGAGCGCCAGCGCACCCTGGCCAGCCAGCGCGCCCAGGCCCGCGACGCGCTCAAGCAGGTCATCGGCCAGATGCTGACCGAGATCGGCACCCTCGACGAGGCCACCGGCACCTTCAACACCCAGGTGCTGGCCCATGCCGACACCGTGCAGGCCGCCGACACGCTGGAGAGCCTGGCCGAGGCCGTGCGCCAGATGGTGCAGGACAGCCATGCCGTGCATGCCGTCGTCCATGCCGCGCGCGAGCGGCTGAGCGCCGAGCACGGCCGCGCCACCGCGCTCGAGAGCCAGGTGCGCGGGCTGGAGGCCGAGCTGCGCCAGCTGTCCGAGGAGGTCGGCACCGATGCGCTGACCCAGGTCGCCAACCGGCGCGGCCTCGGCAAGGTGTTCGAGGTCGAGCGCGCCCGCGTCGAGCGCGAGGGCGTGGAGGTCGCGCCGCTGGCCGTCGGCCTGCTCGACATCGACAACTTCAAGAAGCTCAACGACACGCTCGGCCACGCGGCCGGCGACGAGGCGCTGAAGAGCCTGGCCGCGCGGGTCAAGGAATGGCTGCGGCCGATCGACCATGTCGCGCGCTTCGGCGGCGAGGAGTTCGTCGTGCTGCTGCCGGCCACGCCGGTCGACGAGGCCCAGGCGGCGCTGACGCGGCTGCAGCGCCGGCTCAGCGCGGCGCTGTTCATGCACGACGGCCGCGAGGTCTTCGTCACCTTCTCGGCCGGCGTCACCGCCTGGCGGCCGGGCGAGGCGCTGGAGGTCGCGCTCGAACGCGCCGACGAGGGCCTGTACGAGGCCAAGCGCACCGGCAAGAACCGCACCTGCATCACCTGAGGCCGGGCGCGGCGGCCGACGCCGGCCACGGCCGGACGGGCGGGCCGGGCCTGCCGCCCATGCCGCCCATGCCGTCCGAGGTGTGCGTGGTGTGCCTGGTGTGCGTGCCGTCCTGGCCACGGGTTCCGCCCGCGCCGCAGGGGCCGCGTCCACCGTGCCCGACGCATCCTTGCGCTGGATCAGCCGCGGCCCAGGTCGCTGAGCCGACGCGCGGGCCAGCCGTGCGCGGCGCAGGCCTGGTGTCAGGCGGGCATGCTCCGATGGGGGTCTTCGCTGCCGTCGCCGAGACCGTCCGTGCCCAAGGCCTTCAATTTCGCCGTCACCCCGTTCGACGCGCTCGATGCCGCGCAACGCCAGCGCGTGCGCGACGCGGTCGACATCGACTACGTGCCCGAGGGCCGGGTGATGCTGCAGCCCGGCGAGGCGCCGAGCCATCTGCTGGTGCTGATCAAGGGCCATGTCCAGCAGTGGGACGGCGAGGAGCTGCTGGCCACCTGCGGCCCCGGCGAGTGCTTCGACGGCCGCGCGCTGGTGGCCGGTCGCTGCGGCAGCCGCTTCGTCGCCGCCGAGGAGGTGCTGGCCTACCGCCTGCCGCGCGAGACGGTGATGGCGCTGATCGCCGACAACGACACCTTCGGCGCGCTGCTGTTCGCCGACCTGTCGCACAAGCTGAGCGCGCTGACCGCCGCCCAGGACCAGCACGAGCTGCAGAACCTGACGCTGTCGCGGGTCGACCAGGCTGCGCTGCGGCCGGCCCTCGTCGTCGATGCGGCCACCGACATCGTCAGCGTCGCCCGCCTGCTGCAGGCGCACAAGGCCAAGTGCGTGCTGGTCGCCGGCCTGGGTGCCGGGCCGGGGTCGGCTGCCGCGGCGGCCTCGGTGGTCTCGACGGCGGTGGCACCCGGGGCGTCCGGTGTGCCTGGTGTGCCCGGTGTGACCGGTGAGCCCGGTGAGCCCGGTGAGCCCGGTGCCCTCGGCATGCCGGCCGGCGAGGCGCTGCAGGACCTCGGCATCTTCACCGCCACCGGCCTGCAGCGCGCCATCCTCAGCGGCCGCGAGCTCGCGCGCCTGCCGGTCGGCGAGCTGGCCAGCCGGCCGCTGGTGACCGTGCGCGGCAGCGACGTGCTGGTCGATGCCCAGGCGACGATGATCCGCCACCGGGTGCAGCGGGTGGTGGTGCTGGCCGATGGCGTTGCGCCCGGGGCGGCGACAGGCCGCGCGCAGGACGGGCCCGGTGCTGGCACGGGTGCAGGTGCAGGTGCACCCGGCACCGCCGCCGCCGCCGCCGCCGCCGCAGCAGCCGCAGCCGCAGCCGCAGCAGCAGCCGATCCGGCCGCCATCCCGGTCGGGCCCGGCGCCTTGCCCCCGCTGCTGGCCCGCCCGGCCATCGCCGGCATCCTCGAACAGCTGGATCTGCTGAGCTTCCTGTCCAACCACAGCGTGCTGATCACGCGCCAGATCCTGGAGGCCGCCTCGCTCGATGATCTGGCCGTGGCCGCGCAGCAGATCGAGCGCGTGATCGGCCTGCTGCACCGCGGCGGCACCCGGGTCGCGCACATCGCGCGCCTGGTGCAGGAGCTCAACGCGGCGCTGATGCAGCGCACCTGGGCCCTGCTGGCGCCGCCCGTGCTGCAGCAGGTCAGCTGCCTGTTCGTGATGGGCAGCGAGGGCCGTGGCGAGCAGCTGCTGCGCACCGACCAGGACAACGGCCTGGTGCTGCGCGACGACTGGCGCGAGGCCAGCGGCGCCGACGAGGCCGGGCTGGGCGCCGCCTGCGAGGCCTTCTCGCAGGCGCTCGAGCGCTTCGGCTGGCCGCCGTGCCCGGGCGGCATCATGGTGCGCAATGCCGACTGGCGGATGAGCGTCAGCGCCTGGAGCGCGCGGGCGCGCGGCTGGCTGCTCGAACCCTCGGCCGACGCGCTGATGGCGCTGGCCATCTTCGTCGATGCCCAGCCGGTGGCCGGTGACGCCCGGCTGCTGGCCACCGTGCGCGAGGCCGTGGCCACGCTGGCCGCCGACAGCGACGTGCGGGTGGCGCGCTTCGCCGCCGCCGCGCTGCAGTTCGATGCCGCCGACACCAGCACCGGCAGCGCCTGGTGGCAGCGCCTGTTCACGCTGGACGGCGGCGCGCAGGACACGCTGGACCTGAAGAAGGCCGGCATCTTTCCGCTGGTGCACGGCGTGCGCGCGCTGGCGCTCGCCCAGCGCATCGAGGTCACCGGCACCGTCGCGCGGCTGGACGCGCTGGTGGCCGCCGGCGCGCTCGGCGCGGCCATGGCCACCGATCTGCGCGACAGCCTGCACTTCTTCATGGGCCTGAAGCTCAAGACCGGCCTGGCCGCGCGGCAGCAGGGCCGGCCGGCCGGCAGCGGCCTGCACTGGGACCGGCTGAGCAGCCTGGACCGCGATCTGCTGAAGGACACGCTGGGCGTGGTGCGGCAGTTCAAGGGCCTGCTGCGCCAGCGCTTCCGGCTCGACACCCTGTGAACGGGGGCCGCCGATGAACCCGGTCGACGGCATCGAGGGCGCGTGGCGCGGGCTGGTCCGCGCCTGGGACCGCTGGCACTGCGGCGACGAGCGCTATGCCTTCATGTGGGAGGCCGAGCCGCCCGACGAGGCCGTGGTGCTGGACTGCGAGACCACCGGCCTGGACGTCGGGCGCGACCAGATCATCTCGGTCGGCGCGGTGCGCATCGTCGGCGACCGGCTGCTGACCAGCGAGCGGCTGGAGCTGCTGATCCGGCCCACGCGCGCGCTGTCGACCGAGGCCATCCGGGTGCACGGCCTGCGCCTGCGCGACCTGCAGGACGGGCTCGACATCCAGGAGGCGATGGCGCGCCTGCTGCGCTTCATCGGCAGCCGGCCGCTGGTCGGCTACTACCTGGAGTTCGACCTCGCGATGATCCACCGCGCGATCTTTCCCTGGCTGGGCGTGCGGCTGCCGCAGCGCCGCATCGAGGTCTCGGCGCTGTACCACGACTGGAAGCACCGCCAGCTGCCGCCCTGGGCCCAGCAGGGCAACGTGACGATCGACCTGCGCTTTGCCACGCTGATGCGCGAGCTCGACCTGCCCGAGCGCGCGGCCCACGATGCGCTCAACGACGCGGTGATGACGGGGCTGGCCTGGATCAAGCTGCGGCGGTTGCTGGGCGAGGGGCGTTGAGGCGGCTGGGGCGGCTGAGGCGGGAGCGGCCGTCGCAGCCACGGCCACGGCCCGTGTGGCCGACGGCGATGTCGCCGCTGTCGACACCGCCGCGGTGAGCGGCCACGGCGCTCAGCCCGCCTGCCACTGCCAGTGGTTGTCGATCTGCAGGCCGTCCACCGCGCTGCCGGACTGGGGCTCGGTGGCGTCGGTGCGGCGGCGCTGGGCCTGCTGCAGCCCGCCGACCCACCAGCGCGCGCCGTCGCCGGCGGCTGCCAGCGCATAGGCCTGCTCCAGGCTGCGCAGGCCCACCCAACGGCCATCCTGCGCATACAGCGCGACGCCGTCGACCCGCGGGCAGCTGACGGCCCAGCCGGCGCCGGTGGCGCACAGATCGCCGCCGTAGCCGGCCAGCGGCAGCGGGGCGTCGATCGCGCGCAGGCCGTCGGCGTCCAGCAGCGCCAGCACAGGGGCCCGGGCGCGGGCCTCGGCCGCGTCGTGCTCGGCCTGCAGCGCGATCGCCAGCCAGGGCCGGGGGGGGCTTGTCGGGCCTGCCGTGCCGGCCGCGAGCGCCGCGGTGGATGCGGTGGGCTGGCCGGCCGCATCCAGCCGTGCCGATGTGGTGGACATGGGCGCCGTGGTGGATGCCGAGTCGGGTGCGGAGGTGTTCGCCGAGGTGGCGGACGGGGTGGCCGCCGTGTTCGCCGGGGCCACTGCCGAGGGACCCGGCCGCCCCCGCGGGCTCGGCCGCTCGTCCGCGGGCCGGGCCAGATGGCGCAGGCTCAGCCGCGGATCGTCCAGCCGCCACTGCGCCAGCAGCCGGCCGTCATGGCCGTCCAGGCGCACGATCGACGAGTCCATCGTGCCCAGGGCCAGCTTGCGGCGGCCGGTCTCGGGCAGCGTGGTGATGCCGCCGTTGGCCACGTACAGCGCACCGGGCGCCTCGGCGCCGGCCCAGATCAGCTGGTGCGGGTCGCGGCCGCCGCTGGGCCAGACCTCGACGGTGGCGAGGCTGGCGGCGTCGCGCCGCACGATGCGGCCCAGGCCGTCGAGCAGATCGGTCTCGGTCGACAGCAGCCAGCGGCCGTCGGGCGAGGGCAGCAGGTGGCCGTTGTAGCGGCGGTCGTCGTCGGCCCAGCGCCACTGGGCGCGGTGGCCGGGGCCGGCCCAGCGCAGCAGCCAGTCGCCGGGCCGGCGGGCGACGGCCAGCAGCGCGCCATCGGTACCCGCGATCACCTGATGGGCGCGGGTGGGCACGTCGAGCGCGGCCAGCACGCGCAGGGCGCCGCCGTCGGCCGGCAGCGCCAGCCAGCCGATCTGGTGCTGGCCGTCGCGGCGCTGCCAGGCGGCGCTCAGCACGGTCTGGCCGGCGGCCGCGCGCCGCAGCGCGGGTGGCAGCGCCGCGGGGTGCTGGGCTGCGGGGCGTGGGGCCGGCAGGGGGCCGGGGCCCGGGCCGCCGGTGGCCGGTGCGCGGCCCGGGTTCGCGGCGCTGCCCGCGCCGGTGCCGGCCGCCGCCCAGGCGTCGCCGACGCACCACAGCCCGCCGCCCAGGCCGAAGGCGGCCAGCCGGCGCAGGGCGTGGCGGCGCTCAGTCGCCATCGGCGTCGGAGAAGCCGATGGTCACGTTCAGCGCCGTGGCCACCTCGTTCTCGGCCAGATGCTTGAGCGTGCCGAGCGCGCGCACCGCGGCGGCGCTGCGGGCGGCCGCCCCGGGGCGGGCCGCGGGCAGGCTGGCATCGACGGCCCGCACCGCCTGCAGCAGGCGGTCGGCCAGCGGGTTCAGGCCCTTGCTGCGCAGCTGGGTCTCGAAGGGCACCAGGGCGCCGTCGGCCGGTGCGCCGTCGGCATCGTGCACGCTCATGTGGCGCAGGGTGGCCCAGTGCGCGGCCCAGCTGGCCACCGTGCTGGCGCTGGCCGCGCGGGGAAAGTCCGTCGGCCGGCCGCTGGCCGCCGGCTTGCCGATCTGTGCCCAGCGCAGGCGCTCCAGCCCGCCGACCCACTGGTTGACCCATTCGGCATAGGCGGCCAGGGTCTGGGCCTGGGCGGCCTCGTCGAGCTCGCGGGCGGCCACGTCCGGTGCGGCCAGCGTGGCCTGGGCGGTGCGCAGTCCGTCGGCGGCGCGGGCCAGCTCGTCGGCGATGGCCACCGCGTAGTCGCACTCGGGCGTGCCGGCGGCCACCGGCCGCGTCCACAGCAGATGTTCGAGCGCCGGCAGGCCCTTGGCCGGCGTGCCGATGCGCTCCAGCGCGGCGCCGTCGCGCGGCCGGGCCGCGACGGCCTTGTCGATCAGGGCCGGGCGGGTCGGCTGGAAGTCCAGCTGGCGCAGCGACTGCTGCTCGATCAGCGGGCCCAGCGCCACGGCCGACTGGCGCTCCCAGCTGCGGGTGGCCTGCAGCCAGGCCGCACGCGGCGCGGCCAGCGCCGATGCCGGGGCGGAGGACGGCCGGGCGCTGGTGCTCTGCACGGCGCTGCAGCGCTGGCGCAGGGCCTCGGCCAGCGCCTGGCTGTCGCGGGCGAAGCGCCCGGCCGCGGCCAGGCCGTCACCCTGCAGGCCGGCCACCAGCTGGCCCGGGGTGTAGACCGGCACCGGTGTGCGGCGCCAGTCGTTCTGGGCCTGCACCGGCGCGGCCGTCCACAGCAGGCCGGCGCACACCAGGCCTGCGGCGTGGGCGATGCGGCGGTGGCGCGGCATCCAGGGCATCCGGTTCATGGAGCATCCAGTCGGGTGTGCGGACATCGCGCGGATCTCAGAGGGAATTGACGAAGGCCACCAGGGCCTCGCGGTCGGCACGCGACAGGCGCTTGACATGCTCGCGTGCGCCTTCGGCCTCGCCGCCGTGCCAGAGGATGGCCTCCAGCACGCCGTTGGCGCGGCCATCGTGCAACAGGCGCTGGTGGCCGTTGACGTCGCGCATCAGGCCGATGCCCCACAGCGGCGGGGTCTTCCACTGGCGGCCGCTGGCCCGGAAATCGGGCCGGCCGTCGGCCAGATCAGGGCCCATGTCGTGCAGCAGCAGGTCGGTGTAGGGCCAGATGCGCTGGCCGGCCACCTTCGGCGTGCTCAAGGCGGGGAAGGGCGGCTCGCCGGTGACGTAGCTGGGCCGGTGGCAGCTCGCGCACTGGGCCTGGGTGAACAGGTCCTGGCCGCGGCGCACCGGGGCGTCCTCGGCCCGGCGGCGGGCCGGTGGCGCCAGCGTGGCGGTGTAGAAGATCACGTGGCCGAGCGTCTCGTCGTCGATCTCGGGCCGCTCGGCGCTGGCCTGGGCGGCGGTCAGCACGCCACCGCCGGTGCGTCCGCCGCCGCCGTGGGCCGCGGCCAGGCAGTCGGTCTGCGCGGCCGTGCAGGCCTCACGCGCGTTCAGCCGGCTGGTGATGCCCATGTCGCCGAGGAAGGCGCCGGCGCTCTGGTGGGCCACGCTGCCGGTGTTGGCCTTCCAGCCGAAGCGGCCGATCACCTCACGTTGCGCGTACATGTCCCACACCCGGTTGGGCATGCCCTTGATCGGACCGGGCTGGCCGGCCTGGGCGCGGGCATTGGCCAGGATCTCGGTCTCGGGAATGGCCTCGATCAGCCCCAGGCCGATGACCTGAGGGGCCACCCGCGGGCTGATCATGACGTCGTGGGCGAGCGGCCCGTAGCCCGGGTCGACGATGCGGTAGAGCGGCTGCCGCAGCACGTAGCGCGTGCCGTCGGCCATCCGGCCGGGCAGTGGGCGGGCGCGGATCTCGACCCGGCCTTCGGGGCGCACGCCCTGGACGGCGGCGTTGTCGAGCTGGTCGCCATAGACCGGCTCGGGCCGCACGCCGGCCTGCGGATCGGCCGGCCCCGGCACCGACAGGCGCAGCAGCAGGCCGACCGTGGCCTCGGGCCGCGGGCCCAGCGTGCGCCCCCAGTCCGGCGGCGCACCGCGGCCGTCCATCACGTGGCAGCCGCCGCAGGAGCGGGCGATGAAGTGCGGGCCCAGGCCGTCGCGCGCGGTGGTCGAGGCCGGGGCCTCGACCCAGTTGCGCTTGAAGAAGGAGTTGCCGATGACGAAGCGCGCCTGCTCGGCATCGTCCAGATCGGCCAGCGGGAACGAGTAGGCCTGGCGGCCGGTGGCCTCCACCGTGCCACGGCCGCCGGTCTGGATGCCCAGCGGATCGGCGTCCGTCGGGGAGGAGGGATCGGCGGGCGCAGCGATGATCCAGGAGGAGAGGACCAGCGACGACAGCGCCAGCCCCGTGGCGAGCGCGAGGCGCTTGGCTGGGGACTGCAGGACAGGCATGGCAACACGCGGCCGGGGCCGCCGTGACAGGAGGACGGATGGCGACCGCACGCCAGCGCGCCGTCCAGGACGGGCGCCGCCGCGTGCGGCCGGTTCAGCGGATCACGGGCGCCGTGCGCCTCGGGATCCGTGTCAGGGCTCGACCAGCGTCAGCTTGGCGATGCCCACCGCGCTGGCGGATTCGACCAGCAGCTTGGACTGCGCGACCAGGCTGGCCACCGTCTGCTCGATGATCGGCCGGCCGGCCGAGCCCTTGATGATCGCGCGGTCGAACGGCGCCGGAATGGATTCGGCCGACTGCACCGAGCGGCTGATCTGGGCGGTGGTCTTCTCGGCCAGGGCGGGATCGCGCACGGCCACCAGGGCCGCGATGCCCGGGCCTTCGATCACGCTGCCGTCACGCCGCACATAACGCCCGGTCCAGACGTTCTGGATGCCCTTGGCATTGGTCGCGGCGTCGCGGTGGGTGTTGTCGGAGAAGCAGGAGTGCTCGTCCTCCTGGTCCTGCGAGTTCAGCGCCACGGTCAGGCGCTCGCCGGACAGCTCGCCACGCGACAGCGAGCCCAGGCCGACGATGATCTTGCGCACCGATTCGCGGCCGCCGCGCTCGAAGCGCGCGCGGTAGTTCTTGCGGTCCGGTTCCCAGGCCGCGACCAGACCGGACAGGTCATCGACCAGCAGCTCGGTGGCCACCGTCAGATAACGCGCACGGCGATCGGCGTTCGGCGCCTTGCCGGCCACGTAGTCCTCGAAGCTGCGGTTGCCGGGGCCGGTCTCGCTGCGGTCCTGACCCCACAGCAGGAACTCGATGGCGTGCCAGCCGGCGCTGATGTTCTCCTCGCCGCCGCGTTCGTTGGCCTTGGCCAGCGCGGCCTTGGTGATCGCGAACTTCGGCTTGTTGACCAGGCCGGCGCCGGGCTTGCCTTCGACGTAGTCGACATAGGACTCGTCGAGCGGCCAGGCGTTGAGCTGGCCTTCCGGGCCCTTGGCGTCGTCGATCGGGCCACCGTAGAAGCGGAAGGCCTCGGTCTGGCCATAGGACTCGCGGGCGGCCAGCCAGGCCTTGCGGGCGGCGGCCAGGCCCTCGGCGCTCGGCGCCCGGGTGAAGGCCTGGATCGCCGATTGCAGGTCGCGTGCGGCGGCCAGCGTGTCGGCGTAGCCGGCCTGCACCAGCACCGCGTAGTGACGGGCCACGGCTGCAGCGTCGACCGGTGCGGCCGCCGTCGGCTGGGCCTGGGCGGCCGCCGGTGCCGCAGCCTGTGCCCGGACGGCCTGAGGGGCCACCAGCGTGGTGCCGACCGCAGCGGCCAGCAATGCCGCGCGCCACGGGCGCAGGACGGAACGGGAGGTCGGGGCAAGGGACTTCATGGTCGTGCGGGGTTCGGGATCAGGACAATTCGTCTTTATATCAGGAACGAGAACCATTCTCGTTAACCGACATCAATGGAGACCTCGGGTGGCGATCCCGCACCGCGGTGGCCGCAAACGACACGGCCCGCCCTCCGTTGCCGAAGGGCGGGCCGTGCGGGACCGCGGCCGGACGCTGGCCTGGCAGCGTCCGGAGCTGGCGGTGTGGCCCGGTGCGCGATGGCGCGCACCGGAGCGGGAGCCTCAGTGGCCGGAGGCCGCCGAGGCGCCCAGACCGGTCTCCGAGCGCACCTGCTGGGCGTCGAAGTTCTCGCGCTCCTTGGCCGCCTGGGCGCTGTTGTCCAGCACCGAGAACAGCCACACGCCGACGAAGCCGATGGTCATCGAGAACAGCGCGGGCGAGCTGTACGGGAACCAGGCCGAGCCCTTGGGGTTGCCGAGCGTGGCTTCCCACACCGACGGCGAGACGATGGTCAGACCCACCGACGAGGCCAGACCCAGGAAGCCGCCGATGACGGCGCCCTTGGTCGTGCAGCCCTTCCACAGCATCGACAGGAACAGCACCGGGAAGTTGGCCGAGGCGGCGATCGCGAAGGCCAGCGACACCATGAAGGCGATGTTCTGCTTCTCGAAGGCGATGCCCAGGATCACGGCGACGACGCCGAGGGCCAGCGTGGTGATGCGCGAGACCTTGAGCTCGGCGGCCGGGTCGGCATGGCCGCCCTTGAACACCGTCGCGTACAGGTCATGCGAGACCGCCGAGGCGCCCGACAGCGTCAGGCCCGCGACCACCGCCAGGATGGTGGCGAAGGCCACGGCCGAGATGAAGCCGTAGAACACGTCGCCGCCCACCGCCTTGGCCACCAGCACCGCGGCCATGTTGGCCGTGCCCGCGCCGCCCTTGATCACGCCCTTGGCCGTGTCGGCGAACTCGGGGTTGGTCAGCACCAGGGTGATGGCGCCGAAGCCGATGATGAAGATCAGGATGTAGAAGTAGCCGATCCAGGTGGTGGCCCAGAACACGCTCTTGCGGGCTTCCTTGGCGTCGGGCACCGTGAAGAAGCGCATCAGGATGTGCGGCAGGCCGGCGGTGCCGAACATCAGCGCCATGCCGAAGCTGATGGCCGAGACCGGATCCTTGATGAAACCGCCCGGGCCCATGATGGACAGGCCGACGGCGGCCGGATCGGTGGCCTGGGCCTTGGCCAGCGCGGCGGCGGCGCTGGCGGCGGCCTCCGGCGTGGTGGCCGCGGCGCTGGCGGCGGTGGCCGCGGCGATCGCCGCATCCTTGGCGTTGGCGGCCATGGCGGTCTTGACCTCGACGCCCTTGGCGAACAGCGCCTCCGGCGAGAAGCCGAACTGCGACAGCACCATGAAGGCCATGAAGGTCACGCCGCACAGCAGCAGCACGGCCTTGATGATCTGCACCCAGGTGGTGGCCGTCATGCCGCCGAACAGCACGTAGACCATCATCAGCGCACCGACCAGCACCACCGCGACCCAGTAGTCGAGGCCGAACAGCAGCTTGATCAGCGAGCCGGCGCCGACCATCTGCGCGATCAGGTAGAAGGCCACGACCACCAGCGTGCCCGAGGCCGCGAAGGCGCGGATCGGGGCCTGCTTGAAGCGGTAGCCGGCGACGTCGGCGAAGGTGAACTTGCCGAGGTTGCGCAGGCGCTCGGCCATCAGGAAGGTGATGACCGGCCAGCCGACCAGGAAGCCGATCGAGTAGATCAGGCCGTCATAACCCGACGCCATCACGGCCGCGGAGATGCCCAGGAAGGAGGCGGCCGACATGTAGTCGCCGGCGATCGCCAGGCCGTTCTGGAAGCCGGTGATGCCGCCACCGCCGGTGTAGAAATCGGCGGCCGAGCGGGTCTTGGAGGCCGCCCACTTCGTGATCCAGAGCGTGCCGGCCACGAACAGCGCGAACATGATGATGGCCGTCCAGTTGGTGGCCTGCTTGGCGGTCTGGCCCAGGTCACCGCCGGCGGCGTGGACGGCGCCGGCGGCCAGCATCAGGCCCGCGGCCGTGAGGCCGCTGCGGGAAAGCGTGCGCGGGTTCACTTCTTCGACTCCTCGGCCAGCAGGGCGCGGTTGAGTTCGTCGAACTCGGTGTTGGCCCGGCGCACGTAGAGGCCGGTGATCACGATCGTGAAGACGATCACGCCCAGGCCGATCGGGATGCCGACCGAGGTCACGCCGCTGCCCAGCGGCTGGGCCAGGAACGGCTTGTTCCAGGCGATCAGGGCGATGTAGCCGTAGTAGACGACCATCATCAGGATGGTCAGCATCCAGCCGAAGCTCGACCGCTTCGAGGTCAGCTGCTGATATTTCGGGTTTGCCCTGATCCGGGCCACCATGGGGTCGGTCATCGCTTGCTCCTTTGTCGATGTGGTCGATGCTGGAGCAAGTCTTGATGTCGAGTCTGACCGCGTGCTGACCGGCATGACCCGCCGCCGGTACGGGGGCCTTGCATTGATGCAGCGCAGTCGGACGGCGATGCGGCCGCGTCTGTCAGGAAGACGTCATGCGGCACCGCCATGCGCGCGACGGCTGGCGGCCAGCGCCTGTTCGGCCCGTTGAATGACCTCGGTCAGCGGCTCGTCCTCATAGAGGCCGCCGACATGACAGGCCCAGCCGACCGACAGCGCATAACCGATGCGCTCAGGGCCCACGCGCAGCCGCTGCAGCGTGGCGTCATCCACCAGCCGGTGCGCGAGTTGCTCGGCCTGGCCCGGGCTGACCTCGGGGGCCAGCAGCCAGAAGCCGTGGGCGTCGCTGCGGCAGCACAGGTCGCTCAGCCGGATGCGTTGCATCATCTGGCGCGCGGCATGGGCCAGCACGGTCTCCAGGCCCGCGGTGCCGTGCTGCTGCGCGATCTGCTGCGCATCGTCGATCTCCAGCTTGAGCACCGCATAGGGCCGGGCACTGAGCACGGTCGGCAGCGCCCGTTCGGCGAAGGCCTCGGGCGTGTAGAGGCCGGTGAGGCCGTCGCGCCGGCTGCGGTCCCCCTGGCGCTGGCGGCGCTGCTCCTGCACCAGGAAGAAGAAGCCCGCGCTCAGCAGGCCGACGGCGCTCGCCGCGCCCAGCAGCAGCCGTTCCGGTGACGGGGTGGGGGGCAGCCGGTCGCCACGCAGCAGCAGCCAGGCGGCCAGCATGCCGCAGCCCAGGGCCAGGCCACCGAAGGCCATGGCCAGCAGGCGACGGCCGGGCGGCCGCCGACGCGGGTCGGGTCGGCCGCTGCGCAGCGCCAGCCCGATCCAGCCCAGCATGGGCGCGCTGGCGGCCGCCGCGGCCGCCGGGCCCAGGCGTGGCGGGGCATCGGGCCACTGCGTGGCCAGCAGACCCAGCACGCCCAGGCCACCACAGCCCCACAGCAGCCGCGCGCGCACCGGCACGCCCAGCACCCGTGCGAAAGCCCGCATCGCCAGCGCCGGCAGGCTCATCAGCGCGATGGCCAGCAGGATGCGCAGGCCCAGCGCGACGGCCGGGATGGGGGAGGACGCCGGATCACCGCGGTCCGGATGCAGGCCGGCCTGCAGCGCGCCGAGCGCCGCGGCGCCGCCCAGGCCACAGGCCCAGGCCCAGTCCCGCAGCGCGGCACGCTCGGGCTCCGCCGTGCGTGCGAAGGCTGCCGCGCAGGCCGCGGCCAGCAGCAACAGGGCACCGAGTGCCCATTGCAGCGTGGCCGGTTCCGGAAAGCCTGGACTCAGGACAGACACCTGTGACACCCGAGAGAAGAGGTTGCGGGTGTCGCATGCGGACCGCGCCACCCCTGTGGCGGGTTATCGGCCGTGTGGCCGGGGTCTTGACCCGGCCGCCGGTGCGGCGGGCCGCGGGTGGGCGCCGGAAAAGAAAAAACCCCAAGCACATCAAGCACTTGGGGTTTCGTTTGGCGGAAGCGGTGAGATTCGAACTCACGGAGGGGATCAACCCTCGCCGGTTTTCAAGACCGGTGCCTTAAACCACTCGGCCACGCTTCCCGGTGGTCGTCCGGGCGCAGGGCGGGACCGGACGGACGCGTGATTCTGACAGAGAACGCGTTGCTCGCCGTCGCCGTCGCCGGCCCCGCATCCAGCGGCCCGTCGGGTCTGTCCGATCGGCGATCCGGGTCAACCCGCATTTGCCCGGCGTGTCAAGTCTTGTCCGACAAGTTGACATCGCCCAAGGAACTTCAATAAGAACGATTCGTGTTGCGATTACAGTTCGGCGCCATGAACTCCGCTGTACTTCCTTCGCAGCCCGCGCCGCGCGCCGCGGCCGCCGCGCGCCAGGTGCCGTCGGGCCCGTCGCTGGTGCAGCCGCCGGTGGGCGCGCCGGCAGCGGTCGCGCAGGCCTCCGGTGAGGTCGCCGGCTGGCAGCCGTCGCGCGGTCCGCGCCCGGCCATCGTCGGCATCGTCGCGCTGCACGCGCTGCTGGGCTGGGCGCTGTTGCAGGGCAAGGTGTTGCCGCAGGCCGTGGCGCAGGTGCCGTTGTTCGTCTCGATGATCGATCTGCCGGCGCCGCCGCCGGAGCCACCGCCGCCCGCGCCGCCACCCACGCCGCAGAAGAAGGTCGTGACCCGGGCCGACGTGACGCCGCCGCCGATGCCGCTGCCGCCGCCGGAAGTGCAGGTGTCCGTGCCCGCACCGCCCGCGCCGCCGCCGGCCCCGCCCGCGCCGGTGATCGACACCCCGGTGCCGGTGGCCGCGCCCGTGGTCGCCGCCGCGGTGGCCGCACCGCCGGCGCCGCCGGCCCCGCCGCCCCGGCCGGCGCCGGTGGCCCCGCGCGAGGTGCCGTCGTCCGCGCTGGCCTATGTCGAACTGCCCGAGGTGGTCTATCCGCGCCTGTCGCGCCGCAACGGCGAGTCGGGCCGGGTGGTGCTGCGCGTGCTGGTCGGCCCCGATGGCGGGATGGCGCGCGAGGTCACCGTGGCCCAGTCGTCCGGCCATGCGCGGCTGGACGATGCGGCCATCCAGGCCCTCAAGCGGGCGCGCTTCAAGGCGTTGATGGTCCAGGGTGTGGGCCAGACCGTCTGGGCGCTGGTGCCCATCGATTTCGATCTGGAGAGCTGATCATGTCCGTCGCCATGGCCCTGTCCGGGTCGACTGCCGAACTGCCCCTCGACAGCAGCGTCGTGCGCGAGCCCTCGTCGCAGGCCGCGCTGCCCTCGGCCGCACGGCCGGCCATCGAGGTGCCGGACCTCGCCGCGATGCGCCGCTACAGCAGCCGTCAGCTGCTGGGCCGCGACAAGGAGGTGCTCATCGAGCACCAGGGCAGCGTCTACCGCCTGCGCCAGACCGCGTTGGGCAAGCTCATCCTGACCAAGTGAGTCCGGCGCCGCCTGGCGGCGCCAGCACCTCGGTTCGACCGCCGGGTCACGCTGTCGCGTGCCTGGCTTTTCGTCCGTTTTTCCTCGGCACCAGCCAGCCCGCGCCAGCCCGTGCTTGATTCCTGTCGTCCTCCTCTGAACAAGCACTCGACCATGCGCACATCCCAGAAGTCCCGTCAGGCCCGTCGCGGCCGTTCCTCGTCTGCGGCCACGCCGGCAGCCGACGCTGCCCGTCTGCTGCCGCTGGGCGCACTGGCTGCCGGCCTGGGACTGCTGAGCCTGCCGGCTCTGGCCCAGGACCAGGCCGCCGCCGCACCGGCCGCCGCGGCCAGCGCCGCCGGCCAGCAGCCCACCGTGCTGCCGGGCCTGAAGGTCAAGGCCAAGGTCGAGACCGACGCCAACTCGGTGCGCGCCACCACCACCGGCATCGCCAAGGGCCAGCAGGACCTGCGCGACATCCCGCAGGCCGTCACCGTGCTCACCGAGAAGCTGCTGGACGACCGCCGCACCGACACCGTGCAGGACGCGCTGCGCCAGACCGGCGGCGTCTCCTTCCTGGCCCCCGAAGGCGGCGAGCAGGACATCCGCCTGCGCGGCTTCAGCCTGGCCCAGACCGGTGACATCTATTTCGACGGTTTGCGTGACCCGGCCTTCTACGACCGCGACACCTTCGCCTTCGACCGCGTCGAGCTGCTGAAGGGCTCGGCCTCGATGCTGTTCGGCCGTGGCTCGACCGGCGGCCTGGTCAACCAGTCGTCCAAGCAGGCCTATCTGCGTGACGGCTATTCGCTGGACGTGACGGCCGGTGACGGCAAGTTCGGCCGCGTCGTGGTCGACCTGAACAAGAAGACCGGCGAGAGCACCGCACTGCGCGTCAACGCGATGAAGACGGAGGCCGACAACTGGGGCAACTTCGTCAACAAGCACGGTGCGGCGGTCGATCTGCGCCACGGCATCGGCGAGCGCGACGAGTTCGCCGCCTCGATGTACCACCTGGACAACTTCAACGGCATCAACTACGGCATGCCGTGGATCCGCACGAACTCGGCCAGTTCCACGCCCGCCACCATCATCAAGGACATGAACCCGCGCAACTACTACGGCGCGGCCAGCGACTACAACTCCGGCAGCGCCACCCACGGCACGCTGCAGTGGACCCGTCGCCTGGGCATCGGCTCGGAGCTGAAGACCACGCTGCGCCACGGCGTCTACGTGCGCGACATGCGCGCCAGCACGATCCGTTTCTGCACCAGCGCGACCACCAACGCGGCCTGCTCGGGCTTCACCACGCCCGGCCTGACCGGCTCCTCGCTGCTGACGGCCGCCACCCCGCTGCAGCGCGGCACCAACAACAAGATCCAGAACCTGCAGACCACCAATCTGCAGAGCGACTACAGCTTCCGCGCCAACTGGGGCGGCAAGCGCCATGACGTGATCACCGGCGTCGACCTGTCGCAGGAGAACTTCGACGGCTTCGCGCCCAACGTGCTGCCCACCGGTGTGACGCTGAACAAGAACAGCACCATCACCTACTACGGCACGCCCAACGACGGCAGCGGCTCGGTCGACGAGACCCAGCGCCTGCGCCGCCAGGCCTCGTCCTTCGACACCTCGTCGATCGGCCTCTACGCCCAGGACATGGTGTGGCTGACCGACGAGCTGAAGCTGCTGGCCGGCCTGCGCTGGGACAACTTCGGCGGCCACTACAAGACCTACCAGACCGCCACCAGCACCACGGTGCCGATCGGCACGGTGACGGCCGACCGCGGCCGCCGCGACCATGTCTGGAGCAAGCGCCTGGGCCTGATCTGGCAGCCGAGCGATCTGCAGAGCTATCATATCTCCTACAGCACCTCGTTCAACACCTCGGGTGACTCGTTCCAGTACGACGCTGCCGGAACCAACACGCCGCCGGAGAGCAACCGCAACATCGAGATCGGCAGCAAGCTCGACCTGTTCGCCAACCAGCTGAGCGTGCGCGCCTCGCTGTTCCACGCGACCAAGCTCAACGAGCGCAACCGCGACAGCGAGAGCCTGACGCCGCTGGACGACTACCTGCTGTCGGGCAAGCGCCACGTCGCCGGCCTGGACCTCGACATCGCCGGCCGCATCACGCCGGAGTGGGAGGCCTTCGTCAGCTATGCCTGGATCCCGTCGGCCGAGATCGACAAGGGCGCGCTGACGGCGTCCGGCTCGATCACGGGTGAGCTGCAGGGCCAGCGTCCGTCGCTGACGCCGCGCCACAGCGGCTCGGTCTGGAGCACCTACCAGGTGCTGCCCAAGTGGCGCGTCGGCGGCGGCCTGAACGTCCGCAGCTCGATGACGCCCAACCGCAATCCTGCGGGCATCGTCGCGCCGAAGTGGGTGACCGGCGACCTGATGCTGGAGTACACGCACGACGACAACTACAGCGCCAAGCTCAACGTCAAGAACGTGACCAACAAGCTCTACGCCGATTCGATCTACTCGGGCCACTGGGTCCCGGGCGCGCCGCGCACCATCCAGGTGACCGGCAGCGTGAAGTTCTGAGCCCTGGAGTGACCTGAGCCATGCTGTTGCACGTCCGTCAGGTGCTGACCGCCGACGAGGTGGCCCGCGCCCGCACCATCCTGCTGGAGAGCCCGTACTGGCGTGACGGCAAGGTCACGGCGGGCGTGCAATCGGCCCAGGTCAAGAACAACCGCCAGCTCGAGCAGCTCAGCCCGGACACCCAGGCGCTGCAGCAGCTGGTGCTCGACGGGCTCAACCGCAGCCCGTCCTTCTTCTCGGCCGCGCTGCCACAGCGGGTGTTTCCTCCGCTGTTCAACCGTTATGGCGGCGCGGCCAATTCCTTCGGGTCGCACGTCGACATGGGCGTGCGCTACCTGCCCGGCCCGCGCGGCGAGAAGCTGCGCACCGACATCAGCTGCACACTGTTCCTGACCGACCCGGCCGACTACGACGGCGGCGAGCTGGTCATCGAGGACACCTACGGCGAGCAGCGGGTGAAGCTGGCCGCCGGCGACATGGTGCTGTATCCGGGCACCAGCGTGCACCGGGTCGAGGCGGTCACGCGCGGCGAGCGCATCGGCTGCTTCTTCTGGCTGCAGAGCATGATCCGCAGCGACGAGCAGCGCCGCCTGCTCTACGACATGGACCAGCACCTGATCCGGCTGCGGGCCGAGGTCGGCGAGATGGATCCGTCGGTGATCGGCCTGACCGGCACGTACCACAACCTGCTGCGGCTCTGGGCCGAGGTCTGAGCGGCCCGCGCCACGGCGGGCGCGCGGCTCAGCCCTGACCGGGCGCCTGCGCCTGCGCGCAGCGCACCTGGATCAGCTCACGCCGGCCGCCGTCGACGCGGGCGGCCGTCAGCGCGCCGCCCCAGACGCAGCCGGTGTCCAGCGCCAGCAGATCGTCGCGGCTCTTCAGCCCCAGCGTGCTCCAGTGGCCGAAGGCCACCGGCTGGCCGGCGCTGCGCCGGTCCGGCACCTCGAACCACGGGTGATGGCCGGGCGGGGCGGTCTCGGCACCGTCCTTGGTCGCGAAGTCCAGCGTGCCGTCGGCGCGGCAGAAGCGGATGCGGGTGAGCGTGTTGACGATCATCCGCCAGCGCGCGATGCCCTGCAGCGCCGGGTCCCAGCGCGCCGGCTGGTTGCCGTACATCTGGCGCAGGAAGCCGGCGCGGTCCGGTCCGCGCAGCACGGCCTCGACCTCCGCGGCGAGTGCCAGCGCGTCGGCGCGGTCCCATTGCGGCACCAGGCCGGCATGCACCAGCAGCCAGCCCTCGGCTTCGTCGGCCAGGCGGCCGCGCTGCACCAGCCAGTCCAGCCAGGCGACGCGTCGCGGATGCGCGAGGATCTCGTCGAGCGTGTCGCTGCGGTGCGCCGGCCGTGCGCCCGCATCGACCGCCAGCAGGTGCAGATCGTGGTTGCCCAGCACGAAACCGGCACTGGCGCCGAAGCCGTGCAGCCGCTCCAGCACCTGCAGCGAGGCCGGCCCGCGGTTGACCAGATCACCCAGCACGTGCAGCGTGTCGCGCGAGGGTGTGAAGCCGATCTCGGCCAACAGTCGTTCAAAGGCGTCGCAGCAGCCCTGCAGGTCGCCGATCAGGTAGTGCATGAGGGGGATTCTGCTACGCTGCGCGCCGTGTGCATTTCGAGAGCGGGCGCGGATGGCGCCATGCCATGGACGTCGCCCTTCTGATCTTCCTCATCCTCCTCAACGGCCTGTTCGCCATGTCCGAGATGGCGCTCAGTGCCTCCCGCAAGGCCCGGCTGGCCGTGCTGGTGGAGGCCGGGGAACACGGCGCGCAGGCCGCGATGGACCTGCACGAGAACCCGACCAAGTTCCTGTCGACGGTGCAGATCGGCATCACGTCGATCGGCGTGCTCAACGGCATCGTCGGTGACGCGGCCTTCAGCGGTCCGCTGTCGCACTGGCTGCAGGCCAACATCCCGGCGCTGTCGGTGGCCGCCACCGACATCATCGCCACCGCCGTGGTGGTCGCCGGCATCACGCTGCTGACCATCATCTTCGGCGAGCTGGTGCCCAAGCGTGTCGGCCAGATGCACCCGGAGCGCGTGGCCGTGCTGGTGGCGCGGCCGATGGAGCTGCTGTCGATGGCCACCCGGCCCTTCGTGCTGCTGCTGTCGGCGGCCACCGAGACCACCTTGCGCCTGCTGGGCATCCGCGACGTGCCCAACCGCAGCGTGACCGAGGAGGAGATCGCCGCCAGCCTGGAGGAGGGCGTGGACGCCGGCGTCATCGAGGCGCAGGAGCACCAGATGGTGCGCAACGTCTTCCGCCTGGACGACCGCCAGATCGGCTCGATGATGGTGCCGCGCGCCGAGATCACCGCGCTCGACCTGAACGCGCCGCTGCCCGAGCTGCTGGCGCTGATGTCCGAGCACGGCCACTCGCGCTATCCGGTGTGCCGCGGCGGGCTCGACGAGGTCGTCGGCGTGATCGATGCCCAGACGCTGCTGCCGGCGCTCAGCGAGGGCCGGCTGCCGGATCTGGAGCAGCTGATGAAGCCGCCGGTCTTCGTGCCCGAGACGCTGTCGGGCATGGAGCTGCTCGACCACTTCCGCGCCAGCAGCGCCGAGCTGGTCTTCGTCGTCGACGAGTACGGCGCGGTGCAGGGCGTGATCACCGTGCGCGACGTGCTGGAGGCCATCACCGGCGAGTTCTCGAACGCCGCGTCGGGTGATGCCTGGGCCGTGCAGCGCGAGGACGGCAGCTGGCTGATGGACGGCCTGATCCCGGTGCCCGAGCTCAAGGACCGCCTGGAGCTGCGCGAGCTGCCCGAGGAGGACCGTGGCCGCTACAACACGCTGGCCGGCATGGTGATGCTGCTGCTGGGCCGCCTGCCGCAGACGGCCGACATCGTGCAGTGGCAGGGCTGGCGTTTCGAGGTCGTCGATCTCGACGGCAAGCGGGTCGACAAGGTGCTGGTCAGCCGTCTGCCCGACGCCGACGGGGATGCGGCGCAGGCCGCGGCCGACTGACACGACCTGCCGCCGATGCTTCGCGCGCTCCGCGCGCCTGACCGAGGCGGCCGCGGCCGCCAGAACCTGACGATCATGCTCAACGAACAACTCCACCGCCAACCGGTCGCCCTCGACCGCATCCAGCACCGCACGCTGAAGCTCGACGCCGCGCAGCGCGACCTGACGCCGATGCGCGGCCTCAACGCCTTCTTCGTCGCCAGCACCGAGTTCGCCGACGCCTGCCGCGACTATCCCGTCGTCTGGGTCAAGGCCGGCACCGGTGACGATGGCGTGCCGCAGATCGCGCCGATCGCGGTGCTCGGCCTGAAGGCCGGCCAGAACCTGTGCCTGGACGGCGATGTCTGGCGCACCCGCTACGTGCCGGCCGCCCTGCGCCTGTATCCGTTCGCGCTGGCGCGGGTCTCGCCGGAGCAGGTCGTGGTCGTCATCGAGCCGGACTATCCCGGCTTCAACGCGCAGATCGGCGAGGCGCTGTTCGACGAACAGGGCGAGCCCAGCGCTTTCACCCGCGACATCCAGCAGCAGCTGGAGCTGTTCGAGCAGGAGGTCGAGCGCACCCGTCTGGTCGGCCGCCTGCTGCTGGACAAGGGCCTGCTGCGCGACATGCGTTTCGACGCGACCCTGCCCGGTGGCGAGCAGCTCAGCGTCGACGGCTTCCTGACCATCGACGCCGACAAGCTGCGCGCCTTGCCCGAGGCCGACGTGATGCTGCTGCACCGCAACGGCGTGCTGGGCCTGATCCACGCCCACCAGGTCTCGCTGGGCAACATGACCAAGCTGGCCGAATGGCATCTGGCCCGCAGCGCGAGCTGAAGCCGGCTCGCCCGGGCGCGCCGCCCGCCTCGGGCCGGGCCGCCGTGGCCCAGCGCGTGGCCGCCCAGCCCGGCCTGCGGGCCCAGCCCGGCCACCTGATCCGCCGCGCCCACCAGATGGCCGTCGCCCGCTTCGCCGAGGCGGTCGGGCGCGACATCACGCCGCTGCAGTACGCGGTGCTGCTGTGCCTGCACGAGCGCCCCGGCATCGACCAGGTGACGCTGGCTGCCGAGGTGGCGCTGGACAACTCCACCACGGCCGATCTGGCCGTGCGGCTGGAGAGCAAGGGCTGGATCACGCGCGAGCTGCTGCCGCGCCGCCAGCGCGCGCTGCGCCTGACCGACGAGGGCCTGGCCCAGCTGGCGCGTCTGACGCCGGCCATCGCGCAGCTGCAGCAGCGCCAGCTGGCCGGCCTGAGCGCGGCCGAGGCGCAGCAGCTGATGGTGCTGCTCGAACGCTTCGTGCTGGGTGCGGAGGCCTCGGGTGCCGACGCCCCGACGGGCCCGGACATCCCGCCACCGGACCAACCCTGAGCGGGTAAACCTGCGCTGCAGGGCCTGCACCTGTCCCGTAGAGTGATTGTCATTCAGGATACTGAATGAGCCCGCCGCCCGGGCCGTGCCCGCCGCCGTCCGGCCGGGGCGCCGCGGCCGGCGCACCGCACGGGGAGGTTCCATGTTTCCGAAGAACGCGTGGTACGTGGCCGCGATGGCCGATGAAGTCGGCGCCGAACGCCCGCTGGGCCGGCGCATCTGCGGCGCGCCGCTGGCGCTGTGGCGCGATGCCCAGGGCGTGGCCCATGCGGTCGAGGACTGGTGTCCGCACCGCGGCGCGCCGCTGTCACTCGGCCGCGTCTGCGACGGCGCGCTGGTCTGCGGCTACCACGGCCTGGCCATGGGCTGCGACGGCCGCACGGTGGCCATGCCGGGCCAGCGCGTGCGCGGCTTTCCGCCGGTGCGGGCCTTTCCGCTGGTCGAGCGCCATGGCTTCCTGTGGGTCTGGCCGGGTGAGGCCGCCCTGGCCGATCCGGCCGCCATCCACGACTGTCCGTGGACGGCGCCCGGCCATGCCGACGACTGGGCCTTCGGCGGCGGGCTCTTCCACGTCAAGGCCGACTACCGGCTGATGATCGACAACCTGATGGACCTGACGCACGAGACCTATGTGCACGCCGGCTCCATCGGCCAGAAGGAGATCGACGAGACGCCGTGTGAGACGCGGGTCGACGGCGACGTGGTGACCACCCGGCGCGAGATGCACGGCATCATCGCGCCGCCGTTCTGGCAGATGGCGCTGCGCGGCGTCGGGCTCGACGACCAGGCGCCGGTCGACCGCTGGCAGATCTGCCAGTTCTACCCGCCCAGCCATGTGCTGATCGAGGTCGGCGTGGCCCAGGCCGGGCGCGGCGGCTTCGACGCTCCGCCCGAGGCCAAGGCCTCGGCCGTGGTGGTCGACTTCATCACGCCCGAGACCGAGACCACGATGTGGTACTTCTGGGGCATGGCCCGGCGCTTCGCGCCGCGCGACGCCGCGCTGACCGCGCAGATCCGCGAAGGCCAGGGCCGCATCTTCAGCGAGGACATCGAGATGCTGGAGCGCCAGCAGGCCAACCTCTCGGCCTGGCCGGAGCGCGCGCTGCTCAAGCTCAACATCGATGCCGGCGGCGTGCAGTCGCGCCGGGTGCTGGAGCGCTGGATCGCGCGCGAGCAGGCGCCCGACGGTGGCGCGCCGCGGGCCGGGGCAGGCGCGGCGGGCGGACCGGCGGAGGCCGCCGTGGTGGCGGTCCCGGTGGCCGGCCCCGCGCAAGTGCCCGTGCGCCAGGCCGGCGGAGTCGGCGCATGAGCGCCGGGCCGATGCGCGAGCTGCTCGTCAGCCGCGCGTGGCACGAGACGCCCGACATCCTGGCCGTCGAGCTGCGTGATCCGCACGGCGCCGCGCTGCCACCGTTCGAGGCCGGCGCCCACATCGACGTGCACACGCCGGGCGGCCCGGTGCGGCCGTACTCGCTGTGCGGCGACCCGGCCGATGCCGCGGTCTGGCAGATCGCCGTGCAGCGCGAGCCGGACTCGCGCGGCGGCTCGCGCGCCGTGCACGAGCGCCTGCGCGCCGGCGATCGCCTGACGGTCGGGCTGCCGCGCCAGGCCTTCGGCCTGCACGACGACCCCGCGCCCGTGCTGCTGCTGGGCGGCGGCATCGGCATCACGCCGCTGCTGGCGATGGCCGAGACGC
Source organism: Pseudaquabacterium rugosum (assembly GCF_038066575.1). Classification (NCBI taxonomy): domain Bacteria; kingdom Pseudomonadati; phylum Pseudomonadota; class Betaproteobacteria; order Burkholderiales; family Sphaerotilaceae; genus Pseudaquabacterium; species Pseudaquabacterium rugosum. The sequence continues at coordinate 224,293 of NZ_JBBUTF010000004.1, forward strand.
TGCACGCGCAGGGTCGGCGTTTCGCCCTGCATCTGGCCGTGCGCGAGCCGCGGGCGCTGGCCTTCGCCGACCGGCTGTGCGTCGCCCCCTGGGCTGATGCGGTGACGGTGCACTGCAGCCAGGGCGCCGACCGTCCGGACGAGCGCTGCAGCGGGCTGCGCATGGCCGGCCGGCTGGACCTGGCTGACGCCCTGCGCCGCAGCCGGACGGCCGCGGCGACCGGCCTCGACGGCGGGCGGACCGGTCCGTCCGCCGTCGCACCGCCATCGGCTCCGTCCGTGGCGCCCCCGGCGCCCGCCGCCTCGTCAGCGCTCCCTGCGACGCCGCACCCGCGGATCTACGCCTGCGGCCCGCAGCGCCTGCTGCAGGGCCTGCGCGAGGCGGCCCAGGCCGTCGGCTGGCCGGCCGACCGGCTGCACTGGGAGGCCTTCGGCGCCGATCCGGCCGCCGGGGCCGCGGACGGCGAGACGCGGCCCTTCGAGCTGGTGCTCGCGCGCAGCGGCCTGACGCTGCGCGTGCCGGCCGAGCGCAGCGCGCTGCAGGTGATGCTGGAGGCTGGCGTGCCGGTGCTCAGCTCCTGCGAGCAGGGCGTGTGCGGCAGCTGCCTGACGCGCGTCGTGGAGGGCCGGCCGCAGCACCGCGACCAGTACCTGACACCGGAGGAGCAGGCCGCCGGCGACCAGTTCCTGCCCTGCTGCTCGCGCGCCGAGGGCCCGCGGCTGGTGGTCGACGCATGATGACCCGCTGCTGGCGGGCGTTGGCCGGGCTGTGCGCCGCCCTGGCCGGGGCCGTGACGCTGGGCCTGGCGGCGATGGTGGCCTGGAGCATCACCGGCCGCACACTGGGCTCGGGGCCGGTGCAGGGCGATGTCGAGCTGATGCAGGTCGGCATCGCGCTGGCGATCTCGCTGTCGCTGCCCTGGTGCCAGTTGCACCGGGCCCACCTGATCGTCGACTTCTTCACCCAGCGCCTGGCCCCGCGCGGACGCGACCGGCTGGACGCCGTCGGCGCGCTGCTGCTGGCGGCCACCTGCGCGCTGCTGGCCTGGCGCAGCGCCGCCGGGGCGCAGGCCGTGCGCGCGGCCGGCGAGGAGACGATGATCCTCGGCCTGCCGATGTGGTGGGCCTACGCGATGCTGGCGCCGGGGCTGGCGCTCAGTGCGGCGATCGCCGCCTGGCAGGCGCAGCGGCTGTGGCGCGGGCTGGCGGCGGCGCCCGAGGGCGATGTGCCGGCGGTGGCCGACCTGGTCGTCCCCACCGCTCCCGCCGACGGGAGCCGTCCGTCATGAGCGCCACCACCATCGGTCTGCTGATGTTCGGCGGCATGCTGGTGCTGATGGGCCTGCGCGTGCCGATCGCCGCGGCCATGTTCATCCCCGGTGCGCTCGGCTATGGCGCGCTGGCCGGCGAGCCGGCGCTGATGAACCTGCTCAAGGGCAGCGCCGTCGCCCGCCTGACGGTCTATGACCTGAGCGTGATCCCGCTGTTCCTGCTGATGGGCCAGTTCGCGACCCAGGGCGGCCTGTCGCGTGCGCTGTTCGAGGCGGCGGCGGCCTTCGTCGGCCATGTGCGCGGCGGGCTGGCGATGGCGGCCATCCTGGCGGCCGGCGCCTTCGGCGCGGTCTGCGGCTCGTCGGTCGCCACCACGGCCACCATCACCCAGGTCGCCTACCGGCCGATGCGGGCGCTCGGCTACGACGGGGGCCTGACCACCGGCGCGCTGGCGGCCGGCGGCACGCTCGGCATCCTGATCCCGCCCTCGGTGCCGCTGGTGGTCTACGCCATCCTGACCGAGCAGAACGTGGGCAAGCTGTTCGCTGCCGCGCTGCCGCGCTGCTGCCGGGCCTGCTGGCGATGGCCGGCTACATCGCCGTCATCGGCTGGCAGTGCCGGCGCGATCCGACGCTGGCCCCGCCCCGGACGCCGCTGCCCTGGCCGCAGCGCTGGCGCGCGCTGGCCGCGGTGTGGCCGATCGCGCTCGTCTTCGTGCTGGTGTTCGGCGGCATCTATGGCGGGGTGTTCTCGCCGACCGAGGGCGCGGCCGTCGGCGCGCTGGCCACGCTGGTCGTCGCGCTGGCCCGCCGCGAGCTGGGCTGGGCCGGCGTGTGGCGCAGCGTGGCCGGCATGGCCGAGACCTCGGCCATGGTGTTCATGATCTTCCTCGGCGCCGACATGATGAACGCGGCGCTGGCGCTGACCCAGATGCCGACGGCGCTGGCGCAGTGGGTCACGCATCTGGACGTGCCGCCGCTGGCCGTCATCGGCGCCATCATGCTGGGCTACATCCTGCTCGGCTGCGTGATGGACGAGCTGTCGATGATGCTGCTGACGGTGCCGGTGCTGTTCCCGGCGGTGATGGCGCTGCCGCTGTTCGGCCTCGGCCCCGAGGCCAAGGCGATCTGGTTCGGCATCCTGGTGCTGATGACGGTCAGCTTCGGCCTGATCGCGCCGCCCGTCGGCCTCAACGTCTACGTCGTCAACAGCCTGGCCAAGGACGTGCCGATGGCGGTGACCTACCGCGGCGTGCTGCCCTTCCTGGCCACCGACCTGCTGCGCATGGCGCTGCTGGCGGGCGTGCCCTCGCTGACGCTGGGCGTGGTCGGGTGGTTCTTCGGCTGAGGCCGGGCCGTTGGTCCCGGGCGGCCGGGCGGCCCGGGGATCGCCCGGCCGCGTGCGACGCGGCCCGGTCGGCGCCGCCCAGGGGCGGGCGGCGCGTCGGGCTTCAGCCCAGGGCCAGCGCCTGCAGGTACAGCTTCTCGGCGCGGGCGCCGGAGCGGCAGAAGGCCAGCAGCGGGCGCGGCAGTTCCTTCAGCAGCGCGGCGAAGGCCGCGATCTCCTCGGGCGACTGGTAGCCACCGGCCACCGGCAGGAAGCGGAACTGCAGGCCGGCGGCCTCGGCCGCGGCCTGGACGCTGGCGGCGGTCGGCTGGTCGGGCCCGTGCTCGAAATCGGGCCGGTTGCAGACCACGCTCTTGAAGCCGGCGCGGGCCACCTCTGCCATGGCCTCCGGCGTCAGTTGAGGGGCGACGCAGACGTCGGCGGCGATGGGGCGCAGGGGCAGGGTGCTCATGCCCTGGAGCTTAACCCGAGGGGCCGGGCCGGGCGCCCCGGCGTCCCGGTGCGGCGGCGTGCCGGGACGGGCCGGACTGGCCTGCGCCGCCGCCGCGATCCAGCCGGCAGGCAATGGCCGGCCGGCCGGGCCGTCACTTCGTCAGCGCGGCCTTGACGGCGGCCGAGACCTGGGCCATCTCGGCCTGGCCGCCGAGCCTGGCCTTGGCCGCGGCCATCACCTTGCCCATGTCGCCCGGGCCGGCGGCGCCCAGCTCGGTGACGATGGCCGCCACCGCGGCGGCGACCTCGTCGGCCGACAGGCGCTGCGGCAGATAGGCCTGCAGCACGGTGATCTCGGCGGCTTCCTTGGCGGCCAGATCCGGGCGGGCGGCGCTCTCGTAGGCGGCCACCGAATCCCGGCGCTGCTTGATCAGCTTGTCGACGAGCGCGACCACCATGGCGTCGTCCAGCGTCACGCGCTCGTCGACCTCCTTCTGCTTGCAGGCGGCCAGCAGCAGGCGGATGGCCGACAGGCGCTCGGCGTCCTTGGCGCGCATCGCGGTCTTCATGTCCTCGGTGATGCGGTCCTTCAGGCTGCTCATGCTTGCGTGCTCCTCGGTGGAATCGGAAATGGAAAACCGCCGATTGTCGCGCGCCGGCCGCCGGGACGTCCGCCTGCGTCATCGGCGGGCCCGGACGGCCTGCGGCCCAGGCGCCGGATCTCAGGCGCCGAATCTCAGACGCCGAGTTCGAGCGCCAGCAGTTCGTCGACCGTCTGGCGCCGACGGATCAGGCGCACGGTGTCGCCGTCGACCAGCACCTCGGCGGCCAGCGGGCGGCTGTTGTAGTTGCTCGACATCGACGCGCCGTAGGCCCCGGCGTCGTGCAGCACCAGGATGTCGCCGACCTGTGCCGCGGGCAGGGCGCGCGTCAGCACCAGGCCGCCGTCGCCCTGCGTGAAGACGTCGCCCGATTCGCACAGCGGGCCGGCGACCACGGTCTCGGCCCAGTCCGCGGCCGCGGGCAGGGCGCGGCCGTCGGCGGCGATCAGGCTCATGCCGTGGTGGGCGCCGTACATGGCCGGGCGCATCAGGTCGGAGAAGCCGGCGTCGACCAGCAGGAAGCGGTTGGCGCCCATGGTCTTGCTGGCGCGCACCTCGGCCAGCAGCACGCCGGACTCGGCCACCAGATAACGGCCGGGTTCGAGCTCCAGGTGCACCGCATGGCCGAGGTGGGCGGCGATGCGCTGGCGCGCGCCGTCCCACAGGCCGAAGTAGTGGGCGGTGTCGATGCGGGCGTCGCTGTCGCGGTAGGGGATCGACAGGCCGCCGCCGGCCGAGATCGCCTGCACGTCGGCGCCCGAGTCGACCACCAGCGCGACCATCGCGTCGCAGACCTGGGCCAGATGGCCGTAGTCCACGCCCGAGCCGATGTGCATGTGCAGGCCGACCAGGCGCAGCCCGTGCTGCGCGATGGCGGCGAGCGCCTGCGGCAGATCGGTGTGCCAGATGCCGTGCTTGCTGTGCTCGCCGCCGGTGTTGGTCTTGCGGCTGTGGCCGTGGCCGAAACCGGGGTTGATGCGCAGCCACACCGGATGGCCGCCGTCGGCGTCCGGCGCGCCCTGGGCGGTGCCCAGCTGCTGCAGCATGTCGATCGAGCCGGCGTTGACCGGCACGCGGTGGCGCACCACCGTCTCCAGCGTCGCGCGGTCGAACACGTCGGCGGTGAAGACGATGCCGCTGGCGCCCTGGGCGTCCACGGCCGCGGTGTAGCCGGCGGCCAGCGCGCGCTCGATCTCGCCGCGGCTGACGGCATCGACCACCACGCCCTGCTCGCGCATCAGGCGCAGCAGGTGGATGTTGGAGTTGGCCTTCTGCGCGAAACGGATGGTGTCGAAGGCGCGCAGGTCGGCGATGCGCTGGCGGATCGTGGCGGCGTCGTACACCCACAGCGGGGTGCCGTGGTCTTGCGCCAGCTGGCGCAGCAGGTCGTCGGCGAACGGGTTCATGGGGCGCGATGATGCCGCGCCCCTGTCATGCCGTGAATTGCTTTTCTGTCGATCAGGCATTCAAAATGGATATGCCATGCCGACCGCCCCACGCCTGACCCACCGCCAGATCGAGCTCTTCCGCGCCGTCATGCGCACCGGCCAGCTCACGCGGGCGGCCGAGCTGCTGCACAGCTCTCAGCCCACGCTCAGCCGCGAGCTGGCGCGGCTGGAGCAGGTGCTGGGCTTCGCGCTGTTCGAGCGCCTGAAGGGCCGGCTGCGGCCGACGGTGCGGGCGCTGGCGCTGCTGCAGGAGGTCGAGGCCTCCTTCGTCGGCCTGGAGCGCATCGCGGCCACCGCGCTGGCGCTGCGCGGCCATGCGCTGGGCCGGCTGGAGCTGGCCGCGCTGCCGGCGCTGACCCAGGTGCTGCTGCCCGAGGCGCTGGCCCGGCTGGCGCGCGACGAGCCCGAGGCCGCGGTGACGATCACGCCGCTGGAGTCGCCGGCCCTCGAATCGGGCTTGAGCGACCAGCGCCACGATCTGGGCCTGTCCGAGCAGCGCGAGGCGCCGGTGGCCTGCCAGCTGCGTCCGCTGCTGGTGGCCGACGAGGTGGCGGTGCTGCCGCCCGGCCATGCGCTGGCGGCCCGCCCGGTGCTGGCGCCGGAGGACCTCGCCGGCCAGCCCTTCATCAGCCTGGCGCCGGCCGATGCCTACCGCCAGCAGATCGACGCGATGTTCACGGCACGCGGCATCGCACGCCATCTGCGGCTGGAATCCCCCAGCGCGGCCTCGGTCTGCGCGCTGGTGCGCCAGGGGCTGGGGCTGGCCATCGTCAATCCGCTGACGGCGCTGGCCTGGACGCAGGCGGCAGCCGAGGAGGCGGGCGGCGGTGGTCTGGTGCTGCGGCCGCTGACGGTCTCGATCCCGTTCCACGTCGCCGTGCTGCGGCCGCAGTGGCGCAGCCGGCATCCCTTGCGCGATGCGCTGGAGGCCGCGCTGGTCGAGGCCGCCGAGGCCTTGGTCGCGCGGTTGCGGCAGGCCGGCGTCGACAGCCGGGTGCCGCCGCCCGATGCCCCGCCGGCCGTGGACGGCGCGGCGGCCGGCCGGCGCTGAGGGCCCGGCGGTCTGGCCGGAAAAAGGAACAGCCCGCAGCGGCGTCCCGCTGCGGGCTGTGTTCCTCATGTACCGTGACGGGCCGCCACCCGAGGTGGCGAAGCCGTGATCAGTACAGCTTCTTCGGCAGCTGCATGCTGCGCACGCGCTTGTAGTGGCGCTTGACGGCGGCGGCCTTCTTGCGCTTGCGCTCGGCGGTGGGCTTCTCGTAGAACTCGCGGGCGCGCAGTTCGGTCAGCAGGCCCAGCTTCTCGATCGTGCGCTTGAAGCGGCGCAGGGCGACATCGAACGGCTCGTTTTCCTTGACGCGAATCGTGGTCATGTAATCGGTGGATCCAGTTGAATTGCGCTCGGTGTTCCAGACTCGGCCGGCCCGTGCCTGCAGCAAGCGTCCCTTCGGCCCACCGGTGATGCACCGATCGGGGTCTGTGGGATGCCGCTGCCGCACAGGCATCAATGCACTCCGGACATGCTCTGGCCGGGGAATCGACACGCGGTTTGCCAGCAAAGCCGGGATCATACAACGGATTCGACGGTTTTGGCAAAAGCGACGGCGGGCGTCCGCCTCAGGCCGCGATGCGGCGTCCGGCGGTGGCATCGATCCACGGTGCGGCCGCCGACGTCGCGGCGCCGCTGGCGTCGTTCAGGGTGTCGCGCGTGGCCTCGACCGGCAGCGCGGCCAGTCCGCGCAGCACGTCGCCGATGATCAGGATGGCCGGGCTGCCCAGGCCTGCGGCCTCGACATCGGCCTCGAGTCGGCCGAGCGTGGTCAGCAGGCGGCGTTCATGCGGCAGGCTGGCGTGCTGCACGACCGCGGCAGGCGTGTCGGCGCTCAGGCCGCGGCGGGTGGGGTCCGTGGCGCCTGCGTGGCCGTCCACGGGTGAACCGGCCAGCAGGCCGGACTGCAGCGCGGCCAGCCGGGCCACGCCCATGTAGACGACCAGGGTCAGGCCCTGGGCGGCGGCGGCGGCCAGCGTCGGCCAGTGCAGGCCGTCGCTGCCGGGCTTGGGATGGCCGGTGACCAGCATCACGCCGTGTGCGCAGTCGCGGTGGGTCAGCGGCACGCCGAGCGAGGTGCCGGCGGCCAGGCCGGCGGTGATGCCGTTGGCGATCTCCACCGTGATGCCCTGGGCGCGCAGGCTCTCGGCTTCCTCGCCGCCGCGGCCGAAGACGAAGGGATCGCCGCCCTTGACCCGCACCACGCGTTCGCCGGCCAGGGCTTCCTGGGCCATCAGCCGCAGGATGAAGGCCTGCGGTGTGCTGGTGCAGCCGCCGCGCTTGCCGACGTGGACGACCCGCGGGGCGCGGCGGCGGCCGCGCAGCGCGAGCGCCAGCACCGCATCGCTGACCAGATCGTCGACCAGCAGCACGGTGGCGCGCCGCATCAGGCGCAGCGCCTTCAGCGTCAGCAGTTCCGGGTCGCCCGGGCCGGCGCCGACCAGCGCGCACCAGGGCGGGCTCGGCCGGCGGCGCGGCCGGCCGGGGGGGATGGCGCGCGGCGGGGCGTCGGTCTGGGCGTCGAACTGGACGTCAAGGCGGGGGCGGTCGCTGGGCAGAGAGGACGTCATGGCGGAGGCGGAAGCTGCGGTGGGCGGGATGGCCGTCAGGTCGGCGCCTGCGGGCCGGGCGGGCTCGGGCGGTCGCGGCACTTTTGCCTGCGGTGGTGTGCGTGCGGCTGTGCGGCGCGATCGCGCGTGGGGCCGATCCGGCGGCAGGAGGGGAGGGCGGGGCCGCCGCTGCGCCGAGGTGGCGCAGGCGCCAGCCGCGTGCACCCATCCGGTGCATCGGCGCGGCCGGTCAGGGCGGGATCGCGGACCCGCGCCGGGCCGGCGTCAGCCGCGGCGCGTTCAGGGCAGGGACAGCGAGGGTCACGGCAGCCACCATCGGGGCCTGGGCCGGGATGGGGGGAGCGCGGTCTGCCGGTGATCGGCGACACCACCACCGTCCCGCAGGCCGGTGGCGTGGCTGGCCACCGCCACAGGACCGCGGTCCGGGACCGTGAGCGGCTCCGGGCCGCGACCGTCGACGGGCCGGGCTCAGGCCGCCGGGCGGCCGTGTCGCAAGGCTTCTAGCAGGAGGCGTGCCTGCGTCTCGATCGGTGCGGGCAGCGGCACGTGGCCGGCCATCACGGCCTGGATGTGGGCCGCGGTGGTGGCCGCGTCGATGGCTGCCGGCAGCACCGGCAGCGTGGCCAGCGGGCCTTCCTGGGCGGGGCAGCCCAGCGGCTCGACCCGCTGGCCGCCGATCCAGGTCTCCAGCTTCGGGCAGCGGCGCGGGTCGGCCACCGCCTCGCCCTCGGTGCCGCGCAGCAGCATCAGGTCGGCGCCGGTGCGCTCGGCCAGCGCGGCCATCAGCAGGCCGAACTCGGGATGGGTGTGGCTGGCCAGGCGCAGCGCCGGCGCGCCGCTGACCGGCTGCAGCAGCTTGGCGATGGTGTGGCCCGAGTTGCGCAGGCCGACCACCCGCCGCACGTCGAGCAGGCCCTGCAGCGGCGGGCACAGCGCGGCGGTGTCGATGAAGGCCGGCTGGCCGGCCGCCCAGGCGCGCTGCACGGCATCGGCCGCATCGGCGCCGGTGGCCGGTGGCAGTGCCAGGGCCTCGAAGATCTCGGCCGTGCTGACCCGCTGCGGGTCGCGCAGCGGGCCGTGCACCAGCACCTGGGCCCCCTGGCGGGCCAGGTGCAGGGCCAGCAGCGGCGTGAAGTTGGGCAGCCGTCGGGCGCCGTTGTAGCTGGGGATCACGACCGTCGGCCGGTCGGTGGGCAGCGGCACGCAGCGGGCATGGGTGGCCTGCTGGAAGCCGGCGAGCTCCTCGCAGGTCTCGCCCTTGACGCGCATGGCCAGCGCGAAGGCGCCGATCTCCAGATCGCTGCAGCGCCGGTCCAGCACCTGGGCGAACAGGTCTTCGGCCTGGGCCGCGTCGAGGGCGCGGGCGCCTTCGGCGCCACGGCCGATCTCCTTCAGGTACGGGGCGATGCTCATGGATCGGGCGATGCGATGGCGAGGTCAGGCGGGCGGTGGGCGGGCGGGCGGCGCCGCACGCACGGCGGGCCGGCCCGCGGTGGCCGTGGCGGGGGAGGGAACGACGGCGCCATTGTGCGCTGCACCGTCGTGCGGGCGCCGCGCCGGCCGGCCGGCGCGCCGATCAGGCCGGCAGTGCGGCGCTGGCGGCGCCGGTCGGCGCGGCCACCACCACCACCGGCACGGCCACCGCCTGCACCAGGCGCTTGAGCGTCGGCAGGCAGGAGCCGCAGTTGGTGCCGCAGCGCAGGCTCTGTTGCAGTGTGGCCAGTCGCTGCTCGTCGCTGCCGGTGCACTGGCTCAGGCAGCCGCGGATCTCCGGCTCGGTGACGTCGAAGCAGGTGCAGATCTGCTTGCCGCGGTCGGCCAGCGCGATGGGGGCTTCGGCGCAGGCCATCAGCAGGCGGTTGCCGAGTGCGTCGACGGCGGTGCGCTGCAGCAGCAGCGGTTGCAGCCAGGCCTGGCTGCGTGCGTCACCGGCGAGCAGGTAGCCGCGCAGGCGGCGGCCGGTCGCCTCGGGCTGTCCCGCCGGGCCGGCGCTGGCGGCCGCCGCGGCCGGGTCGGGGGTCTGCGCCGGGGCCGACCCGCTGGCGGCGGCCTCCTGCAGCGCGACGACACGGCGCTCGCCAGCGCCCGCGTCGTCGTAGCGCAGCAGCGGGCCGGCCGCGCCGTCGAGGCCGAACAGCGCCTGCAGCGCGTCGATCGTCTCGGCCGACGGGGCCTGGGCGGCGGCGGCCCGCAGCAGCACGCCATGGCCGTCATGGCCGAAGGGCACGACGCTGGCATAGCCCCAGCGGTCCAGCTGCTCGCCGAGCGTGCGACGCAGGGCCAGCGCACCGGCCTCGTCCAGCCAGACGGCCGCGCTCAGCTGCCAGGGCAGATCGGCCGGCTGCAGGCTGATGGCGGCGTGCTTGAGCTCGGGCTGCTTGCTGGTCGGGCAGTACGCCGGCACGGTCAGCGCATTGACGCCGGTCTGCGCGCGGCCCGGGCCGTCGCTGCCACCGACCATCTCGTCGCCCCAGTGCATGGCGATGTGGGCGTGGCCGCGCTGCAGGCCGGCGTCGGCGCGCGCCGGCAGCACCAGGCGGCCGCGGCGGCTGCGCACCTCGACCAGCGTGCCTTCGGCCAGCGTCAGGTCCTGCATGGTCTGCGGCGGCAGGTCCAGCGTGGGTTCGGGCTGGTGGCCGAACAGCCGGCCCAGCGTGCCGGTGCGGCTCATGCCGTGCCACTGGTCGCGCAGGCGGCCGGTGTTCAGCGCGTGCGGGTACTCGGTGTCCACCGGCTCGGCCAGCTCGCGGGCCTCGACGTCGACGAAGCGGGCGCGGCCGTCGACGGTCGGGAAGCGGCCGTCGGCATACAGGCGCGCACGGCCGGTGGCCGCGCCTTCGGGCAGCGGCCACTGCTGGGGGCCGTCGCGCTCGATGCGCGCGTAGCTCAGGCCGGTGATGTCGAGGTCGCGGCCGCGGGTGCTTTCGCGGTGCTCGACCCAGACCGATTCGGGCGTCGGGTAATCGAACAGCGACGGCCGGCCGGGCCGCAGCCGGGCCTCCAGGCGGCGGGCGATGTCGACCGCGATCGCCCAGTCGTGGCGGGACTCGCCCGGTGCGGGCACGGCCGGGCGCACGCGGCTGATGCGGCGTTCGCTGTTGGTGACGGTGCCGTCCTTCTCGCCCCAGGTGGTGGCCGGCAGCAGCCAGTCGGCCAGCCGACCGGTGGCGGTGGTGGCGAAGGCGTCCTGCACGATGACCAGCTCGGCGCGTTCCATCGCGGCGCGCACCATGGCCTGGTCGGGCAGGCTGTGGGCCGGGTTGGTGCAGACGATCCACAGCGCCTTGATCTGCCCGTCGGCGGCGGCACGGAACATGTCGACCGCGGTCTTGCCCGGCGTGGCCGGCACCTCGTCGACGCCCCACAGCGCGGCGACCTCGGCCCGGTGCGCCGGGTTGGCCAGGTCGCGGTGGGCGCTCAGCAGATTGGCCAGGCCGCCGACCTCGCGGCCGCCCATCGCGTTGGGCTGGCCGGTCAGGCTGAACGGGCCGGCGCCGGGCTTGCCGATCTGGCCGGTGGCCAGGTGCAGATGGACCAGCGTGGCGTTGTTGGCCGTGCCCTGGCTGCTCTGGTTCAGGCCCTGGCAGTACAGGCTGAGCGCCGGGCCGCCGGTGGCGAACCAGCGCGCGGCGGTCTCGATGTCGGCCATCGCCAGACCGGTGGTCGCGGCGGTGCGCTCGGGCGTCCAGGCGCGCACGCGCTCGCGCAGCGCATCGAAGCCGGTGGTGTGGGCGGCGATCCAGGCCTCGTCGATCCAGCCCTCGCGGATCATCAGGTGCAGCAGACCGTGGTGCAGCGCGACGTCGCTGCCCGGGTTCAGCGCCAGGTGCAGGTCGGCCATCTGGGCCGTCTCGGTGCGGCGCGGGTCGACCACGACCAGCTTCTGCGCCGGGTTGGCGCGGCGCGCGTCCTCCAGCCGGCGGAACAGGATCGGGTGTGCCCAGGCCGGATTGGCGCCCGTCACGAAGACGGTGGCGGCATGGTTGAAATCGTCGTAGCAGGCCGGCGGCGCGTCGGCGCCCAGGGTCTGCTTGTAGCCGGCCACCGCGCTGCTCATGCACAGGCGCGAGTTGGTGTCGATGTTGTTGGTGCCCAGCAGGCCCTTGGCCAGCTTGTTGAAGACGTAGTAGTCCTCCGTCAGCAGCTGGCCGCTGACGTACAGGCCGACGGCGTCCGGCCCGTGCTCGGTGACGAGGGTGGCCAGTTGCGTGGCGATGGTGTCGGCCGCTTCGTCCCAGCCTCGGGCCTGCGGGGCCTGGCCGCGTTGCAGGCGCTGCATCGGCTGCAGCAGGCGCGCGTGCTGGATGACGGCCGGGCTGGCGGTCAGGTGCAGCGTGCTGCCCTTGCTGCACAGGCGGCCGAAGTTGGCCGGGTGGGCGGGGTCGCCGCGCACGCCGGTGATGCGTTCGCCGTCGTGGGCGATCAGCACGCCGCAGCCGACGCCGCAGTAGGGGCAGGTGCTCGGGGTCTCGTGGGTCATGGCAGGCGGTCGGTGAGGGCGGGGGCCGCGTGGGGCGGTCCGTCGCAGGGGTCGGTTCGTGCGGTCGTGCGGTCGGGTGGCCGCGGGTGGGCGTGACGGTGGCGGGCCTCAGCCCAGCCCGCCCTGGCGGGCGAACAGGCGGGTGGCCTCCTCCATCACCTCCAGGATGCGTTCGCTGGTGGTGTAGACGTCGTTGAGCGGGGCCAGGCCGCCGGTGCGCCCGCGCTGGGCCGCGCCGGGCACCGGCTGGCGCAGTGCGGCGTCGAAGAACAGGAACTGCTGGTCGGCCAGCATCAGCAGGCGCGAGATCTGCGGCTGCGCGCGGGCGGCCTCGTGCAGTTCGCGCTGGCCGGTCAGGAAGTCCTGCCGCGCCAGGGCCTGCAGGCGCTCGGCATCGGCGGGGGCGGCATCGATGGCGCGCAGCAGGTAGAGCGTGGCCAGGCGCTGGCTGAGCATGCGCTGGCGACCCGACAGGTTGATGTGGCGCGCCAGCGGCTGGCCGCTGAGCTGTTCGAACTGCACGGTGGCGCGCTGGGCGAGGCTCAGCAGCTCGCTGCTGCGTTCGCTCAGGTGGCGGCCCAGGCGGGCATCGGGCCGCGGCGTCTCGCCCAGCAGCTGGCGCGTGCTCTGCCAGCTGCGCTGCATCTCGTCGTAGGTCTGGCGCAGCTCGGGCGTGGACGCGTAGTCGCCGAGCTCCAGCAGCTGCTCGCCGAAGCGGCGCATCGATTCCTGCTGCACCTGCTGCGGCTGCGGCCCGCGCACCTCCAGCGCCTGCGCGCACCAGGCCTTGAGCATGCGCTGGCTGAGCATGCGCTGGCGGCCGGCCTTGTCGATGGCCTCGGCCAGATCGACCACCTCGGCCTGGGCCGGAGGGGCGGCCAGCAGCATGGCCCCCGGGCTGATGGCCAGGCTCAGCAGGCCGCTGCGCTGCAGCAGCTGGCGGCGCGTCCGGCTGGCGTCCGGCTGGGACAGCGCCATGACCCGCCGTTCACGGGTGGCGGCGAGGGTCGGCAGCGACGTCGGCAGGTTCATGGCGGTGTGGCGGGTGGGGGCGAGGCAGGCCGCCTCAGGCGGTGGCCGGCGGGCCGAACATCAGCTGCGGCCGCAGGCCCTGCGGCAGCGGTGCGGCGTCACGGATCAGTTCCAGGTACCAGGCCCCGTGGGCGGTGTCGCCGTACAGGCAGGTGCCCACCAGGCGGCCGTCGCGCAGCACCAGCTTGCGGTAGGCGCCGGCCGGGCCGTCCTCCAGCGTGATTTCCTCGGTGTCCGGGCCGCCGAGGAAATCGCCGGCCGAGTACAGGTCGATGCCGGTCACCTTGAGCTTGGTGCTGACCTGGCTGCCGCGGTAGCGGCGCGCGCCCAGGCCGGCCAGATGGGTCGCGCAGACCATGGCCTGGTCATAGACCGGCGCCACCAGGCCGTAGGCGGTGCCGCGGTGGCTCGCGCATTCGCCGACGGCGTAGATGCGCGGATCGGTGACGGTCTGCAGCGTGTCGTCGACGACGATGCCGCCGCGGCCGTCGAGGGCGCACAGCAGGCCGGCCTCGCGCGCCAGGGCGTTGGCCGGGCGGATGCCGGCGGCCACCACCACGAGTCCGGCCGGCAGCTCGCGGCCGTCGGCCAGCCGCACGGCGGCCACGCGCGGGCCGTCGGCCGCGGCGACGAAGGCCGCCGTCTGCGCCTGCAGCGCGAAGCGCAGGCCGCGCTGTTCGAGCGCCTGTCGCAGCAGCGCGCCGGCGCGCGCATCGAGCTGGCGCTCCATCAGCCAGCCGCCCAGGTGCAGCACGGTCACGTCCATGCCGCGCTGGGCCAGGCCGTTGGCCGCCTCCAGGCCCAGCACGCCGCCGCCGATCACCACCGCGTGGGTCTCGCGGGCCGCCGCGGCGATCATGGCCTCGGTGTCGGCGATGTCGCGGTAGGCCATCACGCCGGCCAGCTCGCGGCCGGGCAGCGGGGGCATGAACGGGGTCGAACCGGTGGCGATCAGCAGCCGGTCATAGTCGGCGCAGACCTCGCGGCCCTGGTCGTCGATGCCGTGCACGCGGCGCCGGGCGCGGTCGATGCGCGTCACGCGGCAGCCCAGGTGCAGCGTGATGCCGTGTTCCGCGTACCAGTCCAGCGGGTTGAGCACGATGTCCTGCAGCGTCTGTTCGCCGGCCAGCACCGGGCTGAGCAGCACGCGGTTGTAGTTCGGGTGCGGTTCGGCGCTGAAGACGGTGATCGTGTGACGGCCCGGAGCCAGCTTCACCAGCTCCTCGAGCGTGCGCACGCCGGCCATGCCGTTGCCGATCATCACGAGGGAAGTGGGGGTCATCGTCGGAGCGGGGCTTGCAAGGTCGCGGCCGGGCGGGCGTGCAAGGGCCTGCGGGGCACACGGGGTCGGGAAGGGGGAGCCACCGGTGGGCGAGCCGCTGTGCGGGGCCGGCGGTGCATCGGGGGCAGGGCGTGGGTCCACGGCCGGGGGGGATCAGGCGGCGGGCCGTCGTCCGGATGCCGTGCGGGCGGTGGACGACCGTCAGCGGTCGCGGACCGCCGGCCGCGCAGGGTGCGCGCGGCTGTGGCCTGTGGATTCCGGGGCCGGAGGGGCTGTGGAGGCCGACCTCGCGCGCGGCGTCACGCTGCGAGACGCGGGATTCTATGCAAGCGCCATGCCGCGGCCTGGACACCGTTCCGGCGGTCCACGCCGGCCGATCCCCCGTCCTGCGATGCCATCTTGGTGCGTGCCGCACCGGGCTGGGGCGGGCGAGTCGAGGGGGCGGTCGGGCCGTGCGGCGAGCCCCCCACAATCGACGTCATGGCATTCGACATCGATCTCGGCCTCAGCAGCGACATCGGCCCGCGCACCGTCAACGAGGACTGCTGTGCCGCTGCCGCGCCGCCGCGCCACGAGTCCGAACGGGGCTATGTCGCGGCCATCGCCGATGGCGTCTCGGCCGGCGGTCTCGGGCGCACGGCGGCGCAGACGGCGGTGCTGTCGCTGATCAACGACTACCACGCGGTGCCGCCGACCTGGGAGACCTCGGTCGCGCTCGAGCGCCTGATCAGTGCCCACAACGCCTGGCTGGCCGACCACAACCGCCGCCGCAGCGATGACGCCAGCGGACTGAGCACGCTGACGGCCGTGGTGCTGCAGGGCCAGCGCTGGACGGTGGCCCATGTCGGCGACACCCGGGCCTGGCTGTGGCGCGACGGCGAGCTGACCGCGCTGACCAGCGACCACGCGATGAGCCATCCGGATCTGCGCGCGCGGCTGACCCGCGCCCTCGGTCTGGAGGACGTGGTCCGGCTGGACGTGCGTCAGGGCCCGCTGCAGCTCGGCGACGTGCTGCTGCTGAGCTGCGACGGCGTGCACCATCCGCTGGCGCCCGCCCGCATCGCCGAGCATCTGGCGCGCGTGGCCGCCGGCGGCGCGGCCCAGGCCGCGGCCGAGGCGCTGGTCGCCGCCGCGCTGCAGGCCGGCGGGCAGGACAACGCCACCGTCGTCGTGCTGGCCGTGCGGGGCCTCGATGCCCAGGGCCTGGATGACGCCCTGCTGGCCGCCCGGGCGCTGCCGGTGCCCGGGCCGCTGAAGCTCGGCGACGGGGTCGACGGCTACACGGTCACCGCGCTGGTGGCCGACAACGGCGTCAACCGCCTGTACCAGGCGCGCGAGGCCGGCACGCGCCGGCTGGTCGCGCTCAAGACGCTGGCGCCGGGCCGCGCGCATGACCTCGAGGAGCGGGTGATGCTGGCCCACGAGGCCTGGCTGGGCCGGCTGCTGACCGAGCGCCACGGCCGTGTCGGCGAGCCCGGCCATGCCGGTTTCGTCCACGTCCATCCGCAGCCGGCGCGCGCCAGCGCCTTCTACGTCGTCTTCGACTGGCATGGCGGGGCCACGCTGGAGCAGCTTCTGGCCCAGCAGCGGGCCTCGACGACCGAGGATGCGGTGGCCGGCACGCTGGCGCTGCTGCGGGCGCTGGCCCTGCTGCATCGCCAGCGCGTGGTGCACCGGGACATCAAGCCGGCCAATCTGCACCTGGGCGACGACGGCCAGTGGCGCATCCTCGATCTGGGCGCGGCGATCTCCGGCCGCGAGCCGGAATCGGTGCGCCTGCTGCACGCCGGCACACCCAGCTACATGAACCCCGAACAGTGGCTGGAGCCGGGCCAGGGCGAGGGTGCGGCGATCGCCGACGCGATGAGCGATCTCTACGCGATCGGCGTCACGCTCTACCAGTGGCTGACCGGCCGGCTGCCCTACGGCGAGATCGAGCCCTACCAGATCGCCCGCTACCGGCGCGATCCGGTGGCCCCCAGCCGGCTGCGGCCGGAGCTGCCGCTGTGGCTGGACCACGTGGTGCTGAAGGCGGTGGCGCGCGACCGCCGCCAGCGCTTCGAGACAGCCGAGGAATTCGCCCTCGCGCTGGAGCGGGGCGCGTCGCGACCGCTGAACGCGCCGCCGCCCACCCCGCTGGTGCGACGTGACCCGGCCGCGGCGCTGAAGCTCGCGCTCGGGCTGTCGCTGGGACTCAACGTGCTGCTGCTCGGGCTCTGGATGGTGCTGTAGCGGCAGGGGCCGCGCCGCCGACGCGGGCGCGGCCACCCTTCTCGGCCCAGGTGCGGGTCCAGCGGACCTGCATCACGCGCATCAGCACCAGCATCGCCACCGAGAACACCGCCATCACGACGAAGCCGATGAAGAAGCTGCCGGTGTGCTGCTTGACCTGGCCCATCAGCGCCGGCACCGTGCCGCCGCCCAGCGCACCGATCTCGCCGATCATCGAGCCGGCCACCGCGGTGGACATCGGCCAGCGCAGCGGCACCAGCTGGAACAGCGCGCCGTTGCCCGCACCCAGCGCGGCGAAGCAGACGATCAGCAGCAGCGTGGTCAGCACCACCGAGTGGCCGACCGAGCCCACGCCGACCAGCGCGATGGCCACCACCACCAGCACCACGCTCAGCGTGTTGACGCCGCCCCAGTGGTCGGAGATCCAGCCACCGAACACGCGCACCACCGCGCCCATCAGCGCCGCCAGCATCGTCAGCTGGCCGGCCTGCACCTTGGAGACGCCGAACTGGTCGTGGTAGTAGGTCGGCAGGAAGGTGGCCAGACCGATGAAGCCGCCGAAGGTGACGACGTAGATCAGGCTGAAGACCCAGCCGTCCTTCTCCAGCAGGCAGGCCAGGTGCTCCTTCATGTTGGCATGGGTGTCACGGTCCGGCGGCTCCTTGGCCATGAAGGCGACCACCGCCATCGGCACGAAGGAAGCCAGTGCGGCGAAGCCGTAGACCGTCTGCCAGCCGTAGGTCTGGGCCAGCGGCGGCGCCAGCAGCGCGGCCAGCGCGGTGCCGGCGTTGCCCGCACCGACCAGGCCCATGGCCAGGCCCTTGTACTGCGGCGGATACCAGCCCGAGCCCAGCGACATCGCCACGCCGAAGCTGGCGCCGGCCACGCCCAGCAGCAGCGCCATCTTCAGCATGTCGTCATAGCTGTGGACGAAGAAGTAGCCGAAGGCCATCGTCAGCGTGATCAGCGCGAGCTCGACCAGCGTCGCCGTCTTGCGGCCCACGTACTGCGCCAGCAGGCCGAGCGGAAACCGCATGATCGCGCCGGCGATGATGGGAATCGACAGCAGCGTGCCCTTCTGCGCCGGCGTCAGCTGGAACTGCTCGCTGATGAACGGCGCCATCGCACCGTTGAGCACCCAGATGACGAAGGAGAAGGTCAGGTAGAAGAAGGCGGCGAACAGCGTCGGCGTGTGGCCGGAGCGCAGGAAGGCGGAGAAGCTGAACGTGGGGGCCATGGTGCGGGGCAGGTGGCCGCATGACCTGCGCGCGGGCTCGCCGTGGGCTGCGGCGGCGCGAGGTGAGCGGATGGGTCTCGGGCGGAGGCGCTGCTGCCCCGGGGTGGGGCCGGCAGTCCAGGTCAGGGACGGGGCAGGACACCGGGCGGTGCGGCCGTCGTCCTGCAGCTGCGGCGGTGCGCCGCGGGCCTGGGAGCCATGCATCGGACCGGTGCATCGTCACACCGGCATGCAGTCCACAAGCAGGATCGATGCCATCTCGTCGTCCATGGCCGGGCGGTGCTGCCGGACGGATGTCCGGCCACCGTCCGCGGCGGGCCATGGCGCACCACTGCCGCGGTGTCGGCCACGTTCTGGTGCATGGCTGCGCGGCGGTGGTGCGTCCTGCCACGGGGTGCGTGACCGCCGTCACACCGACGGTGGATCGGCGATGATGTCGGCCTGTGCCGGGTCGCTCCGCCACCGGTGCCGAGCGCGCCGGGCCGGCCGTCGCCGAGATCCGGCCTTCGTCCAGGTTTCCGTCCTGCTCCTGTCTTCCTTTTCGACGCCGCCGGCTGGCCGGGGTGTCCTGCCCCCTGATGTCCGACGCCTGCGCTGAGCCCCGGATCCTGATCGTCGACGACGGTGCGCCCGTCACCTGGGCGCCCGCCGTGGCGGCGCTGTTCGAGCCGGCCGCCGGCGGCCGCTTCACGGTCTGCGGCACCTGTCCGGCCGCCGGCCCGCTGGTCCAGACCGTGGTGCGCGAGGCGCCGCAGGTCCTGCTGTGGCTGCTCGGTGCACCCGACCCGGCCCTGCCGGCGCGGCTCGACGCCCTGGCCCAGGCCGCGGCCTTGCCGGTGCTGCTGTGGCCGGTGTCCGGCCTCGCGCCGCCGCCGGACGACTGGGTGGCCGAGCTCGTCGCCCGCGAGACCGCGCTGTGGTGGCCGGCGCCCGCGGCCACCGATGCCGCCGCCGTGGCCGCCACCCTGCCGCTGCAGCTGCGCTGGCAGATGCAGCGGCACGCCCTGGCGCGTGCGCGCCAGGAGGCGCTCGACGATGCGCGCCAGCGGCTCGACGAGCGCAAGTGGGTCGATCGTGCCAAGGGCATGCTGATGCAGCACCAGCAGCTCAGCGAGAGCGATGCCTTCGCGCTGCTGCGCACCGCCTCGCAGCACGCGAACCTGCGCGTGGGCGAGATCTCGCGTGGCCTGCTCGAGGCCGCCCAGGCCGCCGAGGCGATCAACCGGGGGGGACAGCTGCGCATGCTGTCGCAGCGTCTGGTCAAGGGCTGCGCCCTGCAGTCCGGCATGGCGCCGGCGCGGCCGCGTGCCGCCCCGGTGGCGGCGGCGGGGGCGGGGTCGGGAGCCGGGGCGGCCGTGCGCAACTGGGATGCGCCGCTGATCGACGACAGCGTGCAGCGGCTGCAGGCCAATCTGGTGCATCTGGCCAGCCTGAGCACGATGGCTGCCGTGCCGGATGTGGTCGTCGAGCTGCAACGCAGCCAGGAGGCCTGGCAGGCGGTCCAGCTCGCGCTGGAGCCGGCGATGGTCGGCGGCTCAGCTGCTGAGCTGCTGGCCCTCGATGCCCGGGCCGAGGCCTTGCTGGAGGCTGCCGAGGGGCTGACCGCCGCGCTCGAGCGTGCCAGTGGCCGGCGCAGCCTGCGGCTGGTCAACCTCTGCGGCCGCCAGCGCATGCTGTCGCAGCGGCTCGCCAAGCAGGCGCTGCTGGCCAGCCGCTGCGAGGGCGAGGCCGCCGCCCTTCAGGCCGCGGCCGCCGTGCGCACCCTCGGCGAGCTCGAACACGGCCTGCGCACGCTCGAGGCCGCGCCGCTGTCGACCGAGGACATCCGCAGCGCACTGGCGCGTGCGCTGGGCCAGTGGCAGCGTCTGCGCCAGACCCTGGCGGCGCCGGTCGGTGCCGGCAGCGGTGCCGATGCCACCGCGCTGCTGCTGGCCCGCGAGAGCGAGGCCCTGCTGGCGAGCTTCGAGCACCTGACCTCGCTCTACGAGCACAGCATGCAGGTGCTGCTGGGCTGAGCCCGGGCGCGGTGGCCTCGGGCGAGCGGGAGAGGGTCAAGTCCCATCTGAGGGGGGAACACCACGCTGATGTGGGGGCAGGGCCCATGCGTGGTCCGCGGTGCCCTCGCTATCATGCGGGTCCGGGCAAGGGGGGAAGGGTGTCGTGCGCGCACCGCTCCGGCCTGGCCAGTCCGCCGTACCCGATCGTCCCGCGATGCCCGCCGCCCACATGAACCTCGCTCCGATGTCGCCTACCGAACCCGCCCGGGCCCCGTCCGGTGTGGCCGACGCGGCCGGCCTCGGCGGCGCCCTGCTGTGGTCGCTGGCTCAGCAGCAGGGCTGGGGCGTCGCCCTGAAGTCCGCCACCGACGGCCGTTATCTGGCGGTCAACCCGGCGATGGCCCAGCTGCTGGGCCGCGCGGAGGCCGAGATCCTCGGCCGCCACGATGGCGAGCTGCTCGACCCGATGGTCGCCACGCTCCTGCGGGCGGCCGACCACACGGCGGCCGCCCAGGGCGGCGCGCTGGTCAGCGATCACCGGCTCGAGTGGCGGGGGGAGCGCCGTGAGTTCCAGGTCACCCGCTGCCATGGCGTCGAAGGCGGGCAGCCGCGGCTGTGGCTGGTCTGGCAGGACCTGGCGCCCCAGCGCCAGCGCGAGCAGCAGCTGCGCAGCGCCCTCGAACAGCTCGAACAGCAGCAGCGCGCCAATGAGGCGCTGCGCCGCGAGATCGTCGATCAGTCGCTGCGCGACCAGACCAGCGGTCTGAACACCCGGGCCCATTTCGAGGACCAGATGCGCCGCGAGCTGGACCTCTCCAGCCGCGAGCACCGCGAGTTCGCGCTGGTCTACATGGTCATCGATCCGCTGCCCGAGCGTGTGGCGGCCCTCGGCCAGCCGGCGCTCGACCGCATCCATGAGGCGATGGGCCGCCTGCTGCGCGGCAACACCCGCGCGATGGACACCGCCTGCCGCATCGACGAGCACCACTTCGCGGTGCTGCTCTCGGGGGTCGGACTGGCGACCGCCCATTCGCGGATGGAGGGGCTGCGCCGCCAGTGCGCGACGCAGATCGTGATGCTCGACGGCCAGGAGCTGGGCTTCACCGTCGCGATGGGCGTGGCCAGCTATCCGCACACCGCCCACGGTCACGACGAACTGCTCGAATCCTGCACCAAGGCCCTGGCCGAGGCGCGCCGTCGCGGCGGCAACAACGTCGCGCTGGCCAGCATCCGCTTCGACACGAACTGAGCGCGGCCCGGGCCCGGCCCGGCCTGCGCTTCACCGTCGCCTCATCCTGCGCTCACCGGCCGCTCACCTCGGCCCCGCAGACTCCGCATCCATCGGTCGCGCATGCCGCGCGGCCCCGATCCGATCCGGAGTTGCGCAGATGAAGCCCGTTTCCAGCACCCTCAAGCCGATTGCCTGGGCCCTGCTCGGCGGCGGCCTGGCCGTCGTGACGACCGCCGGCGCCACCGGCGGACTGCTCGATTTCCTCAAGCCCCAGCCCGGGGCCGCGGCGGTGCAGGCCGCGGTGGCTCCCGCGGTGGCCGCCACACCGGCGCCGCTGGCCCCCGTGACCGCACCGAACTACCGCGGCATCGTCCAGCAGTACGGTCCGGCCGTCGTCGGCGTCACCGTCGAAGGCCTGCGTCGCACCGCGCTGGAGAGCACCGGTGCCGATGCGGACCCGATGCAGCGCTTCTTCCGCAGCCTGCCCGGACGCCGTGGGGCGCCGATGGTCGAGCAGCCGTTCAAGGGCCAGGGCTCGGGCTTCATCGTCAGCGCCGATGGCCTGGTGCTCACCAATGCCCACGTCGTGCAGGACGCCAAGGAGGTGACCGTGCGCCTGGCCGACCGGCGCGAGTACGCGGCCAAGGTGCTGGGCAGCGATCCGGCCACCGACATCGCCGTGCTGCGCATCGATGCCAAGGGTCTGCCCACGGTCAGCCTGGGGGATCCGGGCTCGCTGATGGTCGGCGATCCGGTGCTGGCCATCGGCGCGCCCTACGGCCTGGAGCAGACGGCCACCGCCGGCATCGTCAGCGCCAAGGGGCGTTCGCTGCCGGGCGATGCCTACGTGCCGTTCATCCAGACCGATGCCGCGGTCAATCCGGGCAACTCGGGCGGGCCGCTGTTCGATGCGGCCGGTCGCGTGGTCGGCATCAATGCGCAGATCTACTCGCGCACCGGTGGCTTCCAGGGCGTGAGCTTCGCGATCCCGATCGACGTGGCGATGAAGGTGCGCGACCAGATCGTGGCCACCGGCCGGGCCCAGCATGCCCGTCTGGGCGTGGTGGTGCAGGACCTGAGCACACCGCTGGCCGAGAGCTTCGGCCTGCCGCGGCCCGACGGCGCGCTGGTGGCCGAGGTCGATCCCAAGAGCCCGGCCGCGCGGGCCGGCCTGCGCAGCGGTGACGTGATCCTGCGCCTGGATGGCCAGCCGGTCACGCAGTCCGGGCA
The DNA here is from genome assembly GCF_038066575.1 of Pseudaquabacterium rugosum. Classification (NCBI taxonomy): domain Bacteria; kingdom Pseudomonadati; phylum Pseudomonadota; class Betaproteobacteria; order Burkholderiales; family Sphaerotilaceae; genus Pseudaquabacterium; species Pseudaquabacterium rugosum. The sequence goes on from NZ_JBBUTF010000004.1 coordinate 246,733, forward strand.
GCTGTCCAGCCGCATCGGCCTGTCGCGCCCCGGCGACAAGGTCGCGCTGACCGTCTGGCGCGATCAGAAGCCGCAGCAGATCGAGGTCACGCTGGGCGTGGCGGGTGACGCGACGGCGCAGGCCGAGGCCACCGCCGGCACACCCGGCGTCGAGCCGGTGCGTCTGGGCCTGGCGCTGCGCCCGCTGAGCGCCGCCGAGCGCCAGCAGGCGCAGATCGACCGCGGCGGGCTGCTGGTGCAGGGCGTGGACGGCCCGGCGGCCAAGGCCGGCATCAGCGAGGGTGACGTGGTGCTGGCGATCAACGGCCTGCCGGTCGAGGGCGTCGAGGACCTGCGCGGCGTGTTGCAGAAGAAGCCGCGCAACGTCGCCTTGCTGGTCTGGCGCCAGGGCGAGCGGCTGTTCGTGCCGGTGCCGCTGGGCTGAGCGCCGACCCGCCCGGGAGGGCGGGCCTCGGGCCGGGCTCAGCGCCGGGTCAGGCGCAGCGTGTCACCGGTGCGCTGCAGCGTGAAACGGTCCAGCGCGCTGTTGCCCAGCAGGGCGTGCGGCATGTCCTGCGGCACGACGACCGCGGCCACGTTGGCCAGCTGCACCTGACCCAGGCGCAGGGCGGTGATCGTGATGCGGGCCACGGCGATGGTGCCGTTGGCCGTGCTCGACAGGGTGCGCGGGGCGGAGCGCCAGTCCAGGCCGAGGGCATCGGCCATCGAGGCGCTCAGGGCCACCGTGGTGGCCCCGGTGTCGACGATGAAGGCCTGGCGCCGTCCGTTGACCCAGCCGTCGACGAGGTAGTGGCCGCCCGCTCCCTGCGGCAGCACCAGCTCCCGGCCGGCATCGGTGGCGGCCGATGCGGCGTCGCCCTGGGTGGCGCCCGCCGGGGCGCTGCCGATGGCCACCGGCTGCTGGCCGAGCTGCAGCCGCAGGCGCTGGCCGCCGACCTCGACCTCGGCCGTACCGCCGGCCTCGACCTTCAGCAGCCTGACCCCGCCTGCGCGGCCGCCGACGGCCAGCGCCTGCGGCTGGCCATCGATGACCAGCAGCGCCTGACGCGTCCCCATCGTGCCCGACAGGGAAATCTGCTGGGCACCGGCCGTGGCCGGCAGCGCCAGGCCCGTCAGCACGGCCGCCAGCCGCCAGACCGCACCGGCACCGGCACCGGCACCGGCACCGGCACCGGCACCGGCACCGGCACCGGCACCGGCAGGCGTGGCAGCCCGCGATGCAAGGCCGTCGCTGCGGCGGGCGGGCATCGCGGCCTCAGTCGCGGAAGTTGTTGAAGCTCAGCGGCAGATCGGTGATGTCCTTGCGCAGCAGCGCGATCGCCGCCTGCAGGTCATCGCGCTTGCCGCCGGTCACGCGCACCGTGTCGCCCTGGATCGCGGCCTGCACCTTGAGCTTGCTGGCCTTGATCGCCTGCTGGATCTTCTTCGCGTTCTCGGCGTCGACACCCTGCTTGACCGGCACCATCAGCCGCACCTTGTCGCCGCCCATCTTCTCGAGCTTGCCGTCGAGCTTGAGGAAGCGGATGTCCACGCCGCGCTTGGTCAGCTTGGCCAGCAGGATGTCCTTGACCTGGTCGATCTGGAAATCGCTGTCGCCGTGCAGCTCCAGCGTGCGCTCCTTGCCCTTTTCGGTGGACTCGATGCGGGCGGAGCTGCCCTTGAAATCGAAGCGGGTGCCGATCTCCTTGTTGCTCTGGTCGACTGCGTTGCGCAGTTCCACGAGATCGGGTTCAAGCACGGTATCGAAGCTGGGCATGGTGGCCGTCTCGGCTGGTTCGGTGGGAGGCGGCGGCATTCTGCCACCGTGCTCCGGCGGCGGGCGGCGGCGGGCCGCCGCAGGCCCCGGCCGTCAGAGCAGGCCCATGCGGGCCAGCAGCGCGCGGCTGAACTCGATGCGCGCGTCGAGCTCGGCCGCCTGCTGGCGGCGATGGGCCGGCGGCATGGTCTCGCCTTCGTCCTCGAGCTGGCGGGCCTGTTCGGCCAGCGCCCTGAGGCCGACGCTGGCGGCAGCACCCTTGAGCGCATGGGCGCGACGGGCGATCTCGCCGGTCACCGGCAGCTCCTGTTGCAGGGCCTCGCGCAGGCCGCGCAAGGTGCCGGCCTCGTCACCGAACAGGCTGGACAGCACGCTGCGCAGGCCCTGCACCGAGATGCCGACGCAGACCTCGCCGATGATGGCCATGTCCAGCGTCTGCCCGACATCGCTGGCGCGGAAGCGCTGGCGTGGGCTGCCGGCCGGCGCCAGGGCCGGGGCCGGGGCGTCAGGGGCGGGTACAGGCTGGCGCTCGGCCGTGCGGACATCGTCGGTGCTCACCCGACCGATGGTAGCCGGCGCTTGACGGACATCGACCACCGAGGCGCTTCGCTTCGTGGGGGAGGCCGCGGGCGGGGCTGCCGGCGTGCCCTGGGAGCGGTCGGCGGGCGGTTGCGTCGCGGTGCCGGCGGTCCCGGTGGCCGGCGCTTCCGGGCGCCGGGCGCGGGCGCGTTCGCCGAACAGCCGGATCAGCAGCTGCTCGATGTCCTCGGGCTGCACGGGCTTGGGCAGGAAGTGGTCCACGCCGGCCTCGTGCAGGCGGTCCCGCGTCTCCAGATAGGCGTCGGCCGTCAGCGCGACCACCGGCACCCGGCCGGCATCGCCCGGCAGCGCACGCAATGTGCGCGTGGCCTGCAGGCCGTCGAGCACCGGCATGTGCAGGTCCATGAAGATCAGGTCCGGTCGGCGCTGGTGCACGGCCGTCACCGCCTCGGCGCCATTGGCCACCAGACGCACGCGGTGGCCCAGGCGCGACAGCAGCAAGGCCATGAACTTGCGGTTGACCGGATGGTCGTCGGCCACCAGCAGCTCCAGGGCCTGCTCGGGTGGCACCGGCGGCAGGCGGGGCGCCGGCGGCTCCGGGGCTTCGGTGGCCAGCTCGCAGGCCGGCAGCGTCAGGCCCAGCGTGAACACGCTGCCGTGGCCGGGCTGGCTCTCGACGGCGATGTCGCCGCCCATCATGCGGGCCAGGCTGCGCGAGATCTCCAGCCCCAGGCCCGAGCCGCCGTAGCGCCGCGAGGTGCTGGCATCGCCCTGCGAGAAGCGCTGGAACAGCCGGGAGCGGACCTCGGGCGCGATGCCGATGCCGGTGTCGCTGACGGCCAGCTTCAGCGGCCAGCCACTGGCGCCGAGCGGGCCGTCCAGCCGCACGTCGAGCCGGATCTCGCCGACATCGGTGAACTTCACCGCGTTGGACATCAGGTTGAACAGGATCTGCTTCAGGCGCTTGCCGTCGGCCACCACCGCGTGCGGCACGTCGGCGCTGATGGTGACCTCCAGCCGCAGGCCCTTGGCCTCGGCCGACAGCGTCATCAGCAGCTGCACCTCCTCGACCAGGCGATGCAGGTCCAGCGGCCAGGGCAGGATCTCCAGCCGTCCGCTCTCCAGCTTGGAGATGTCGAGGATGTCGTTGAGCAGCTCCAGCAGGTGGCGGGCTGACTCGCGGGCGGTGCGCACATGGTCGGCCTGCTCGGCACTCAGGCGGCTGCTTTCGAGCAGGGCCAGCATGCCGAGCATGCCGTTGAACGGCGTGCGCAGCTCGTGGCTCATGTTGGCCAGGAAGGCGCTCTTGGACTGGCTGGCGCTCTCGGCCTCGCGCCGGGCCTCGCCCAGATGGGCGGCCAGCTGCTCGGCCTCGTCGCGGCGCTGGCTGAGCAGGCGGAACTGGCGCAGCGCCAGCCAGGCGAAGGTCAGCGTGAGCAGGCTCTGGAAGGCGGTCAGCGCGATGCCCAGCCGGGTCAGGTCGCGCACCGTGTCGTTGCGGCGGCCGACCTGCTCGGCCACCAGGTGGTTGGCCAGCAGCGAGAGGTCGTGCAACGGCGCCATCTGCCGCTCGAGCTCGTCGAGCGCACGGCGCAGGGTGGCCCGATCCAGCGGCGCGGTCGAGGTCTCGGCCAGCACCGGGTCCTGGTGCTCGACGAAGGCGCGGGCCATGGCCAGCGTCTGCAGGTGGATCGGGCCGAAGTCGACATAGCCGCGGGTGCGTTCGACCTCGATCAGCGGCAGCCGGCTGGCGTAGATCTCGTAGCGCTGGCGCAGTGCCGTGGGGTCGAGGTCGGCCGGCTCGCGCAGGCCCTGGCGCAGCATGTCGCGCAGCTGCATCGTCTCGGCCTCCAGCTGGAAGAAGCCGAAGGCCAGGTTGTCGCCCTGGTAGCGCACGGTGTCCGACAGCATGCCGATCTGGCGCCACTGCAGCCAGCCGACGACGGCGAAGCCGGCCACCAGCACCCCGGCGATGGCCTGCAGCAGGTGGCGGCCACGTCGGCTGCGGGCGCCACGGGCGCGCACCGGACGAGCGGGAGGATCGACGGTCGTGGGGTCCACGGGGCGGGCGGGAGCTGGAGGGGCCGGGAGGGCGACGCAGGGGCCGTGTCAGCCGGCGGGGTGCGCGGAAGGCCGGTGCCGAGGCCGCAGGCCTCAGCGCACGCTCAGCGCGCGCAGCTGCCAGACCGAGCGGCTGTAGTAGCGCTCGCTGCGCAGGTCCGCGCTCTCGTCGTAGGGGTAGATGATGAACAGCGGGCCCTTGTCACGCACCGCCATCGGCTTGCCGTCGAGCCGTGTGGCCACGAGCATCTTGTGCCGCAGCGCGTCGTCGTAGGGGATGTCGGCCTTGTAGTCGTTGAGTGCGGCGGCCGTGATCTGCGTGCCCTGGGCCCGTGCGGCGGCCAGCACGTCGCGCAGCAGTGGCCCGCTGAAACGCTTCGGGCTCTTGAACCAGGGCGTCTGCGTGGTGTAGGCGTGCTGCGGCAGGGACTCCAGACGGGCCATGTCGAACAGCTCCTCGCGCCGGCTGGCGCCTTCGCCGCTGTGCACGGTCAGCAGGACGCGGCCCCGGGGGGGGCGGCTGCCGCCGTCACCACCGGAGGCCGGCTCCGCGACTGGGGTGGCGGTCGGGGTGGCCGGGGTGGTGGCAGCGGCGGTGTTCGCCGCGCCGCCCAGCAGCAGGCCGGCCAGGCCCAGCGCCAGCTGGCGGCGTGTGATGGCGATCGACGGGAGGGCGCAGGGGCGGCAGGCTGGGGCGGGCGGCATCGGCGGACGTGGGCAGCGGACGTGGGCGACAGTCAGTCCGGGGGACGGCCCGGGACGGGGAGGCAGGAAGGGGCAGGGCAGGCCCGGTCCGTTTCCATCCGGTGCCGGGTGGCCCGGGCCGCAGTATCGCCCGCGCCGCCGCCCCTCGTTGCCGTGAACTACCCCGGGAGCCGCAGGCATGTCCGTGTCTGGTGCGGTGCCTGGTGCCGTGTCTGCTGGCCGTGGCCCGGGCCCGGGCCCTGGGGGTGGCGGGCGGTGCCGGGCGCGGTAGGGGTCGCGGTACAGGGCGCGGTACAGGGCGCGGTACAGGGCGCGGTACAGGGCGCGCCCGGCGCGGCCGGCCGGCGGACGCATCGGCGACAATCGTGCGATGGACATCGAGTCGGGCACCGATCTGGACATCGCGCGCGCGATGTCCCTGCGCGAGCTGAACAGCTTTGGCCTGCCCGCGCAGGCCCACACCCTGGTGCGCCTGCGCCGCGATGCCGACGTGCGGCGGATGCTGGCGCTGCCGGAGCTCGGAACCGCGCCCAAGCTGGTGCTGGGTGGGGGCAGCAACATCGTGCTGACGCGCGACCCGCAGGCGGTGGTGCTCAAGGTCGAGGTGCCCGGCGCCCGGCTGGTGGCCGAGACGCCCGAGGCCTGGATCGTCGAGTTCGGCGCCGGCGTGGTCTGGCACGACGCCGTCACCTGGTGCCTGGACCACGGTCTGCCCGGGCTGGAGAACCTGGCCTTGATTCCGGGCACCGTCGGTGCCGCCCCGGTGCAGAACATCGGTGCCTACGGGCTGGAGCTGGCCGACCGCTTCGACAGCCTGGACGCGGTCGACCTGGTGACCGGCCGCAGCGTCACGCTCGACAAGGCGGCCTGCCGCTTCGGCTACCGCGACAGCGTGTTCAAGCAGGATCCGATGGACGGTGGTCTGGCCGGCAAGAGCGTGATCACGCGCGTGCGGCTGCGCCTGCCGCGGCCGTGGCAACCGGTGCTCGGCTACCTCGACATCGAGCGCCGGATGCAGGAGACCGGCATCGCGGCGCCCGACCCCCGGACGCTCTACGACTGGGTCTGCGCGATCCGCCGGGCCAAGCTGCCCGATCCTGGCCGGATCGGCAACGCCGGCAGCTTCTTCAAGAACCCCGTGGTCAGTGCCGAGCAGTGCCGCGACATCATCGCGCGTGACCCTCATCTGGTGCATTACCCGATGGGCGACGGCCGTTTCAAGCTGGCGGCCGGCTGGCTGATCGACGCCTGCGGCTGGAAGGGCAAGTCGATCGGGCGTGCCGGGGTCTACGAGCGTCAGGCCCTGGTCCTGGTCAACCGCGGCGGTGCCACCGGGGCCGAGGTGGTCACGCTGGCACGGGCCATCCAGGAGAGCGTCTACGGTCGCTTCGGCATCCGGCTGGAGCCGGAGCCGGTTCTGCTCTGAGCCCTGGGCTCCGGTGGCCCCGGTGGCCCGCCCCGGCGCCCGATCCGTCGGTGCAGGCGCGGGCCGTCCCGCAGCGGCGTGGCCTGCGTTCAGTGCAGCAGATCGTGCTGCAGGCAGTGCTCGCGGCTGGCCCGCAGCAGACGGGCGAACTCGTGTGCCTGCTGCTGTTCGTGGCCGGGCTGCAGCTGCAGATCTTCACGGCTGAGCCGCTCCGCGCAGGCGCCGAGTGCGGGCAGGCCGAGGTTCAGGGCCGCGCCCTTGACCGTGTGCGCCGCGCGCCGCAGGCCCTGGACGTCGCGTTCCCGACAGGCCTGGTCGATGCGCCGTGCGGCGTCCTCCGCATGTTCGAAGAAGCCGCGGTAGAGCCCTCGTGCGTCCGCCATGCCCAGCAGCGTGCGCAGCCGCAGGCTGGCCTGCTCGTCGAGCAGCACGGGTGACGGTGGCGGGGTGCCGGGTGCACCGCTGTCGGCCGCCCGGCCGGGCGCGGCCGGGGCCGGCGGTGCGCCGGGTGGCACGGGGCCCGGTGGCGCGGCCGTCACCCGGTCCGCCGCGACCGTGGCGCCCGGCGCTGCCCGCTCCGGCGCGGCCTGCACCGCGCGCACGCCGGCATGCCGCTCCAGCGCGGCCTGCAGGACGTCGAGGGACAGGGGCTTGGTCAGCACGTCGTCGGCGCCGGCCGCCAGGCAACGCTCCCGGGTCTGGGCGAACACGTCGGCGGTCAGCGCCAGCATCGGCACGCGGCCGGCGGCCGGCGGCAGGGCGCGGATCGCCTGCATCGCCGCGATGCCGTCCATCACCGGCATGTGGACATCCATCAGCACCAGGTCGTGGGCATCGTCGCGCTGGTGTTCGAGCGCGATCCGGCCGTTCTCGGCCAGTGTGCTGGCATGGCCCATGTGGTCGAGCAGGGCCTGCAGGTACAGGCGGTTGACCGGGTGATCATCCGCCACCAGCACCCGCAGCACCGGTGCGGGGCCGTCCGCGTCCGGGGGGCTGCCCCGTGCGGCCGGGTCGTGCCATGGCAGGGGCGTGGGGGCGATGACAGGCCGGGTCTCGGTCTCGGTCTTGGCTTCGGTTTCGGTCTCGGCCAGGGCCGGTCGCACGGCTGAGGCTGTGGGCGTGGGCGTGGGCCCGGGCACCGGCGCCTGTGCCGCCGCCGTGGCGGGCAGCAGTGGCAGGCGCAGGCGGAAGACGCTGCCTTCGCCGGGCCGGCTCTGGGCGCCCAGCTCGCCGCCCATCAGCAGCGCCAGATTGCGCGAGATGGACAGGCCCAGGCCGTTGCCACCCGCCTGGGCGACCTGCGGGTCGGCCGACCGGCTGTAGCGGCGGAACAGCTGTCGCAGGGTCTGGGCATCGATGCCGATGCCGTGGTCGCGCACCTCCAGCAGCAGGCTGTCCAGGCCGGCGGTGGTGGGCTGCCGCCTGGCACTGATCTCGACCCGGCCCTGGTCGGAGAACTTCAGCGCATTGCTGATCAGGTTGTAGAGGATCTGGCGCAGCCGTGTCGCGTCGCCGATGATCGACGGCGGCAGTGTCGGGTCGAACTGCCAGTCCAGCTGCAGCGACTTGGCCTCGGCCAGCGGCCGCATCAGCTGCACCACCTCGGCCAGCAGGGGCTGCAGCTGGACGGTCTCGCGGGTCAGCGTCAGCGTGCCGGCCTCCAGCTTGCCCAGGTCCAGCAGTTCGTCGAGCAGGCGCTGCAGGTGCTGGGCCGACGCCTGTGCGGTCGCCAGCCATGTCCCGGTGTCACCCGAGGCGGGCGTTGGGGGTGTCGTGGGCGTCGTGGGTGCCGCCGGCGGCTGCCGCAGCAGGGCCAGCAGGCCCAGCAGGCCGTGCAGCGGGGTGCGCAGTTCGTGGCTCATGTCCGCCAGGAACATCGACTTGGCCTCGTTGGCCGTCTCGGCCTCGATGCGGGCCTGACGCAGCTGCCCGGTCAGGTCCAGCAGCCGCCGGTGGGCGCGCTGCAGCGCACGCACCTGACGCAGCACCAGCGCGGCCGACAGCAGCACCAGCGCGGCCAGGACGCCACCGAACACCAGCGTGCTGCGCTGGTACTGCCGCATCTGCTGGGTCCGGTCGCTGACATGGGTGGCGGCCTGCAGCGTGGCCTCGATCATCAGCTGGTGGATGGGCTCGTCGAGGGCCTGCAGGCCGTTGCGCAGTTCGTCCAAGGCGTGGCCGCCGTCCTGGCCGGTCACGGCCACCGGCAGCCATTCGTCGGCCTCGGCGACGAAGGCTTCGAGCTGGTGCAGCAGCGCGGCCGAGCGGGCGCTGCTGTCGAGCAGTGCCCGTGCATGGCGGCCCTCGAACAGGCCGATGCGGCTGACGAAGATGTCGTATCGCAGTTGCAGGTCCTGCGACGGCCCTGGCTCGGCGGCGCCATCGGCCTGCAGCACGGCCGCCTCGCGCAGGCGCAGGTACTCGATCTCGAGCTGGGTCAGCGCGATGACGGCGTAGTCCCGCTCGTACTCGACGACCTTGGAGACCAGCCCGTTCTGGCGCAGCTGCACCATCAGCACCGCGGCCAGCGCGCCCAGGACCAGCAATCCGGCCAGCAGCAGCAGCGAGCGGCGCGGCCCCACGGCGGTGTCGATGCGGCCGCTGTCGGTCGGCTTCATCGCGCAGCGGGGCCGGCCGGCGGTCGATGGCCGCCGCGGGGGGCCGGGCGCAGCGCCACGGCAGCCCGCCGCGGTGCACGCCCACCTGACGGCTTTGATCCAGAGCCCCTGACACCTGTTCGCATGATGTCGCTATGGTAGCGAGTCGGCGTCAGAGGCCCGTCGAGGTCGGGTGACCGCCGGTACGGCGGCCTGAGGGGCTGCGGCCGGAGGGCTCAGGGCCATGGCGTGGCCGCGGCGCGCGGGTCCAGGGCCCGCCACAGGAAGCTGAACTCCAGCGCCATCACGTCGGCCTTCTGGCCGTTGTCGGCCGCGCCGCCATGGCCACCCTCGATGTTCTCCCAGTACAGCACGCGGTGGCCCTGGGCGAGCAGACGGGCGGCCTGCTTGCGCGCGTGGCCCGGGTGGACCCGGTCATCGCGTGTGCTGGTGGTCAGCAGCACCGGCGGCAGGCGGAGGGCGCGGTGTGGCGACGGCACATCGGCCAGACGCGCACCCTGAGGGTCCTCGGCCGGCGGTGCGGCCAGGCCCGGGGCCGCGGGCACGTTGTGATAGGGGCTGTAGCGGCGCAACCAGTCCCAGTGGGCGTCCTGGTCGGGGTCGCCGTACTCGGCCATCCAGCTGGCGCCGGCCAGCAGGCGGTGGTAGCGCCGCATGTCGAGCAGCGGCACCTGGCAGACCACGGCGCCCAGCAGCTCGGGCCGCTGCAGCATCACCGCGCCGACCAGCAGCCCGCCGTTGCTGCCACCCTGGATGCCGAGCTGCGCCGGCGTGGTGATGCCGCGCGCGATCAGGTCCTCGGCCACGGCGGCCAGATCCTCGTGGCTGCGGTGCTTGCCGGCGAGGATGGCGGCCTGGTGCCAGGCCGGGCCGTACTCGCCGCCGCCGCGCAGATTGGCCACCACGGCCACGCCGCCGCGCGCCAGCCAGGCGGCGCCCCAGCCGGCCGCGTACCAGGGCTGCAAGGAGACCTCGAAGCCGCCGTAGGCGTAGAGCAGGGTCGGGCGGGGGCCGTCGATCGTTGCTTCGGCTTCGGCGCCGGCGTTGACCGCACCGTCGACCGCCGTGTCCGGTCTCAGCACGTAGTACGGTACCTGCGTGCCATCGGCCGAGCGGGCGAAGCACTGCTCGGCCCGCACGGTGGCCGGATCGAAGAAGCGCGGGCGCTGCTTGAGCGGCTGGTGCGCGTCGTTGCCGGTGTGGGCCAGCAGCAGGCTGTCGGGCGTCAGGAAGTCGGTGTAGTGCAGCAGGTAGTGCTCGGCCAGCGCATCGTCGGCCACCCAGGGATCGTGCAGCGGCTGGGCCGACAGCGTGCCGGGGCCGGGGGCGTCGATGGTGCGGGTCTGCCAGGCCGTGCCGTCATGGTGGACGGCCCGCAGCTGGCCACTGACGTGCACCAGGCATTCCAGCAGCAGCACCTCGCGCGTGGTCGACCAGCCGGCCAGCGACAGGCCCGGCTGCGGCGTGAACAGCGCCTGCCAGTGCACGGCGTCGGCCGCCCGGCCTGCGCGGGCGGCGGCCAGCACCGCATCGGCCTCGGCCACCAGCAGGCTGCCGCCGGGCCAGGGCGGCGTGGCGTCCGGTGCGCCCGGTGCGCACCAGTCGCTGCGCAGCGACAGCAGCAGCCAGCGGCCCCAGAAGGCCGGCGTGGCGTCCTCGGGCAGCGGCAGCAGCAGCGGTGAGCCGTCGGCCTGCCGCAGCCAGACGCGGTGGCGCCAGAAGTCCAGGCTGCGCCAGAAGGTGGTGCGCTCGAAGCCGGGCGTGTCGTCGACCGCGACCGAGGCCGAGACATCCTGCGCCGCGCCCTCGAAGACCACCGGCGCATCGGCCAGCGGTGTGCCGCGCGCCCAGCGCCGCAGCTGGCGTGGATAGCCGCTGTCGGTCAGGCTGCCGGCGCCGGTGTCGGTGCCGACCCAGATCGCGTCGGGGCCGTCCCAGCAGACATCGGTCTTGGCCTCGGGCAGGCTGAAGCCGCCGTCGACGAAGCGGCGCTCGACGAGGTCGAACTCGCGCACCACGGTGGCATCGGCGCCACCGCGCGACAGGCTCAGCAGCGCACGCCGGTACTGCGGGCCCTGCAGCCGCGCGCCGGCCCAGACCCAGTTCTCGCCCTCGGCCGCGGCCAGCGCGTCGAGGTCCAGCAGCAGGTCCCAGTCGGGCTGCGGCCGGCGGTACTGCTCGAGCGTGGTGCGGCGCCACAGGCCGCGTGGATGGTCGGCGTCCTTCCACAGGTTGTAGAGGAAGTCGCCGCGGCGGCGCACGTCAGGGATGCGCTCACGGCTGTCGAGGATGGCGCGCAACGCGTCGCGGGTGCCGGCGAAGCCCGGCTCGGCCTCCAGCGTGGCGCGGGTCAGGGCATTGCGATCGCGCACCCAGTCGAGTGCGCGGTCGCCCTGCACGTCCTCCAGCCAGGCCCAGGGATCGTCGGTCGAGGTGTCCATGGTCGCGCTCCTGTCGCGGGCGGTCGGTGAGGGCGCGATTCTGGCCCGATCACCGCGCCTGCGTCAGGCGCCGCCCTGCCACAGGGCCTGCGGCTGGATCTCGATCGTGCCGGCGGCGTCGCTGACATACAGCAGGCCGTCCTGGATCGAGATCTGCAGCTGCATCGAGCGGGTGCAGCGGGCGGCCAGGGCCTGGGCCTGATCGGCCGGGATCTGCCAGACGGCCAGGTTGCGCAGCCGGGTGACCTTGTTGGCCATCCCCTGCCACCAGACCGGCGTGCTGCTGGCGTAGGCGTAGATGCTGACCCGGTCGGCCTTGGCGCAGGCCTTGGCCAGACGGCGGTCGTCGGGATGGCCGACCTCGACCCAGTGCACGATCTGGTCCGACAGGTCCTTGTGCCAGAGGTCGGGTTCGTCGGCGTCGGACAGGCCGCGGGCGGACTGCAGCGTGCCGTTGAGGTCGTCGGCCGGCACGTTCAGCGCGTAGGCCAGCACCCGCATCATCAGGCGCTCCTCGGTCTCGCTGGGGTGCAGGGCCAGGGTCAGGTTGTGCTCACCGTAGACATGGCGGTCCATGTCGGAGAGCTGCAAGGTGGCCTTGTGGATGGTGGACTTGAGCGCCATGGCGGTGGGGAAATACGGTCTTGCGGAGCCCGGGCGTCGCCGGGCGAACCGGCCACTGTGCCACAAGCCGGTGGCATCGGCACTCCGCCGGCCGCATCGGACCGCCGCCGGCGGCATCGGCATCCCGCCGCCGGGGCGGCGGCCCGACCGCAGCGTCTCAGTCGGCCTGCACCCAGGTCGACCGGACGTAGATCGGCGCGAAGGCCTCGGCCTGGGTGATCTCCAGCATGCGCTCGCGCGCCAGCTCCAGCATGGCGATGAAGGTCACCACCATCACCGGCGTGCCGCGGCGCACGTCGAACAGGTCCTGGAACTCGACGAAGCGCTGGCCCTGCAGGCGGCGCAGCACGATGGACATGTGCTCGCGCACGCTCAGCTGCTCGCGGCTGATGCGGTGGTGCTGGTTGAGCTTGGCGCGGCGCAGGATGTCGGTCCAGGCGGCGCGCAGGTCGTCCATGTGGACGTCCGGAAAGCGCGGGTTCAGGCTCTGCTCGATGTGGACCTGGGCGCGCAGGAAATCGCGGCCGATCACCGGCACCTCGTCGAGCCGGGCGGCGGCCAGCTTCATCTGCTCGTACTCGAGCAGGCGGCGCACCAGCTCGGCGCGTGGATCCTCGGCCTCGGCGCCGTCATCGGTCTTCTCGCGCGGCAGCAGCATGCGCGACTTGATCTCGATGAGCATGGCCGCCATCAGCAGGTACTCGCTGGCGAGCTCCAGATTGCGCTGGCGGATCTCCTCGACATAGGTCAGGTACTGGCGCGTGACGCTGGCCAGCGGGATGTCGAGGATGTTGAAGTTCTGCTTGCGGATCAGGTAGAGCAGCAGGTCCAGCGGGCCCTGGAAGGCGTCGAGAAAGACCTCCAGCGCATCGGGCGGGATGTAGAGGTCGGTCGGCAGCTGGAACAGCGGCTCGCCGTACAGGCGCGCGAGCGCGACCTGGTCGATCGGCAGCGTGAGGCCTGCGACCTCGGCCGGGGCCGCGGGCAGCAGCGCAGCCTCCGGCAGCGGGCCGGGCGGCAGGTCGGGCGCGTCGTCGTTCATCCGGGCGGCGGCAGGCGGCCGCGGGCGCGCGAACGCCCGCGCGTCCGTCAGCCCTTCTTCGGGCGCGAGAAGTAGACGTAGGGCGACTGGGCCACGCGGGCCGCCTGGAAGTCGGCCTGGGCCTGGGCGTCCTGGGGCTTGTCCCACAGCAGGCCGCGGCCGGCGCGTTGCTCGGCTTCCAGCGTCGGCTTCTTGGCCTTCAGCTCGTTGATGAACTGGGTGGCTTCCGATTGGTAGTGCTTCCAGAAGAGCGGCATGGCGCGGCAGAGCAGGTGGGTGGATCGGCGAAACCCGTGATTGTAGGCGGCGGGGCGCGGGGTGGTCCGGTCCGGCGGCGGCTGCGCGGGCTCGGGGCGGCCGCGCCGGTGGCACCATCGCGGCCCATGAGCATCGAACTGGAACTGAAATTCCGCCTGCCGGCCGGCGCGCTCGAGCGCGTGCGCGCCGCGCTGCAGGCCGGCGATCTGGCCGGCGCCTGCGGGCCCGCGGCCGTGCTGCGGCTGGCAGCCTGTTATCTGGACACGGCCGACCGGGCGCTGGCCCGCGCCCGTGCCGCGCTGCGCGTGCGGTTGGAGGGCGAGGTCTGGGTGCAGACGCTGAAGGCCGAGGGCGCGCTGCCGCTGGAGCGGCTGGAGCACGAGGTGCGGCTGGACGCGCCGGCCGACGGCCCGGTGCCGGCGGTCGATCCGGCCCGCCATGACGGCCATCCGGCCGGAGCGCGGCTGCGGGCGGTCCTCGGCGGTGGGGCCGCGGCCGGCGGTGCGGCGGCGCTGCCACCGCTGCGCGAGCGCTACCGCACCGATGTGCGGCGCACCCTGCGCACGCTGCGTCACCAGGGCGCGACGATCGAGCTGGCGCTCGACGAGGGCTGGCTGAGCGCGGCCGACGGCCAGCGCCGTGCGCCGATCGAGGAACTGGAGTTCGAGCTCAAGGACGGGCCGGTGGCGGCACTGCTCGACCTGTGTGCGCAGTGGGCCGAGGCCCACGGCCTGTGGCTGGACGTGCGCAGCAAGAGCGAGCGCGGCCATCTGCTGGCCGAGGGCCTGGCCCACAGTCCGCCACCGGCGCTGCCGGCCGCCGGCGCACCGCTGGCGGCCTGGCTGCGGCCGCTGCTGGCCTGCGCCAGCGTGCTGGCCGACGGGGCCGCCGCCGGTCACCACGCGGTCTGGGCCCAGGCCTGGATCACGGCCGCCCAGGGGCCGGCGGTCGACGCGCTGCAGCCGTTGCGCGCCGCGCTTGAATCCGTGTCCTCCGTGCCCGGGGTCGCGACCGAGATCGCGCCCGCGGCCGCCGCCGATCCGTCGACCCTGGCCCGGGCCCTGCGTGCGCCGCAGGTGCAGCGGGCCTGGCTGGCGCTGCTGGGCGCGGCTGCGGCCCGCACGCCGGACTGAGCCGGCCGTCGGTCAGAACCCGGCGACGATGCCCAGGCGCAGGTTGCGCACCCAGTGCGAGACCGTGCCCTTGCCGCCACCCGGCAGCTTGGCGTCCTTGTCGCGGGCATGGCCGGCCCAGGCGTCGACGGTGAAGGCCAGGCGGTCCGAGGCTTCCATGTGGACGCCGCCGTACAGGCCGGTCAGCTCGGCATTGCGCCAGATCGTGGTCAGGCCGCCGTACTCGACGCCGACGTGCGGGCGCAGCCACGGCGCCTGCGGCAGCACCGGATCGAAGCGCTTGCGCACGCGCAGCAGGGCCAGCACGCCGTCGGTGTCGTCCCCGCGGTGCACGTTGCCGTAGCCCAGCGAGGCGCCGACGGCGAAGCCGTTGCCCACGTCGTGGTCCCAGGCCAGCGCGCGGTAACGGCTGTCGTCGCTGGACAGGCCGGCCGGCGAGATCTGCAGCGCCAGCTCGTTGCCGGCGGCCGCGGCCGGCAGCACGGTGGCGGCGCCGAGCGTGGCCAGCAGCAGCGGCAGGGCCAGGCGGCGGACGCGGCGCGACCGGGGCCGGCCTGCGCTGGCGGTCGGAAGGTTCAGGGTCAGGGGACGGTTCGTCATCGCGGGTCCAGGGTGTGTGGTGGGATGGGGGCGGTGCGGGGCGGCACCGGGCAGACCCGGATTGTCACCATCCGCGCGGTGTGGGTGGTCTGCGTGGTGCGCGCCGCCTAGTGCCCGTGCGGGAGATCGGCCGCCGGCAGCGGCATCGACGCCGCCTCCCGCAGCGTGGCCGCGATGTGTGCGGCGCCCAGCCGCTGCGCGAAGCCCGAGCGGTGGATCAGCCCCAGCGGCTGCTCCGGCACCTCGGCCAGGCACAGCGCGATGCCGCGCCGGCGCAGCGTGGCATGCAGCTGCTCCAGCGCGTCCAGGCCGGTGGTGTCGATCGAGATCAGCCGGCCCAGGTCCAGCACCAGGCGACGCGTGTCGGCCGGCAGCCGTGCCGGCACCGGCTCCAGCTTGTCGACGGCGCCGAAGAACAGGCTGCCGTGCAGCTGCAGCGCGACCGTGCCGGGCGGCAGCGCGGCCGCGTCCACCGGCGCGACCGGCCGCACCGTGAACAGCTGGCCCATGCGCCAGATGAAGAAGCCGCAGGCCATCAGCAGGCCGACCTCGACCGCCACCGTGAGGTCGAACACCACCGTCAGCACGAAGGTGCCCAGCAGCGTCGCGCGATAGGGCAGCATGAAGTGGCGCAGGCGCGCGAACTCGCGCCATTCGCCCATGTTCCAGGCCACGAACAGCAGGATGCCGGCGAGCGCGGCCAGGGGCACGCCCATGGCCAGCGGCGCGGCCACCAGCACGACGGCCAGCAGCGTCAGCGCGTGCACGATGCCGGCGACGGGGCTGCCGGCGCCCGCGCGCACGTTGGTGACGGTGCGCGCGATGGTGCCGGTGGCCGGGATGCCGCCGAACACCGGCACCACCATGTTGGCCACCCCCTGGGCCATCAGCTCCTGGTTCGGGTCGTGGCGCGGGGCGTCGGGCCGCAGGTTGTCGGCCACGCGCGCGCACAGCAGGCTCTCGATGGCGCCCAGCAGCGCGATCGTCACCGTCGGCATCAGCAGCTGCTTGGCCGAGGCCCAGCTGAAATCGGGCAGATCGGGGCGCGGCAGGGTCTGCGGGATGCCGCCGAACTTCGAGCCGATGGTCTCCACCGGCAGGGCCAGCGCGCGCGCGGCCAGCGTGGCCGCCACCAGCGCCACGATGGTGCCCGGCACATGGGCCGCGAGCCGGCGCGCGTGGTCGTGCCAGCGCAGCGGATGGGCGGGCATGGCATAGCTCTTCGGCCACAGCACGACCAGCGCCAGACAGGCCAGGCCGAGCGCCAGCGCGGCCGGGTTGATCTGGCCGAGGTGGCTGGCGATGACGCCGATCTGGGCGAAGAAGTCCGCCGGCATGCGCGCCACCGGCAGGCCCAGCAGGTCCTTGAGCTGGCTCAGCCCGATCAGCACCGCGATGCCGTTGGTGAAGCCGATGACGATGGACACCGGGATGTGGCGCACCAGCGCGCCCAGCTTCAGCGCGCCCATCGCGAACAGCAGCACACCGGCCAGCGCGGTGGCGATCAGCAGATTGGTCAGCCCGTGCTGCTCGACGATGCCGTAGACGATGACGATGAAGGCACCGGCCGGCCCGCCGATCTGCACCGAGGAGCCGCCGAGGGCGGCGATCAGCAGCCCGGCGACGATGGCGGTGATCAGGCCCTGCTCGGGCTTGACGCCCGAGGCGATGGCGAAGGCCATGGCCAGCGGCAGGGCGACGATGCCGACGGTCAGGCCGGCGCCGATGTCGGCGCCCAGGCGCCGGCGGTCATAGCCGCGCAGGTCGTCGAGCAGGCGGGGGCGGAAGGGGTGCAAGGGCCGGCGGCGTGGCGCGGCGGGCCCGGTCGGGGCGGGCGGGGTACGGGGCAGGGACACGGCGGGCGGGGCTCCGGGGCGCGGGCCGTTCAGGCCACCGGATGGCGGCCGCGGCAGCGGTCCGTGCGCCTCGCAAGTCTCGCACCGGCCGTGGTCCCGGTCAGGCCGGGCCGACCCGGCCGCCGCGGCCGCCCGTGCGGGGATTGATGCGGGTCAATCCCGGCGCAGTGCCCACCGGCCGTGCGGGCCGGCTGGCCTCAGCGCACCCGCATGCCGGGCAGCGCACCGGCGTGGGGCTCGAGGATGAAGACGCCCGGGTGCGCGCCCTCGTCGACATGGCTGGCGGCCAGCACCATGCCCTGGCTGACGCCGAACTTCATGGTGCGCGGCGCCAGGTTGGCCACCATCACCGTGTGCTTGCCCACCAGCACCGACGGATCGGGGTAGGCCGCGCGGATGCCCGAGAACACGTTGCGCGGCTCGGGCTCGCCCACGTCCAGCGTCAGGCGCAGCAGCTTGGTGCTGCCCTCGACGAACTCGGCGTTCAGGATCCGGGCGATGCGCAGGTCGACGGCGGTGAAGGCGTCGATGCCGATCTCGGCGGCCAGCGGCTCGCCGCCGGGGGCGTTCGGGTCGGCCACCGGCGCGGAGGCCTTGGCCTTCTTGCCGGATTTGCCGGCGTTGCCCTCGGCCTTGCCGGCCGCGCCCTTGGCGGCGGTGGCGTCGGCGGCAGCGGCCGGGGCCGCGCCTTCCGGCGGCGCCAGCAGGGCCTCGACCTTGACCGGGTCCACGCGCTGCATCAGGTGCTGGTAGGCGGCGATGCGGTGGGCGCCGAGCGCGCGCTGCGCATCGGCGAACTGCAGCGGCTCGACCTGCAGGAAGGCCTCCACGTCGGTGGCCAGTTTCGGCAGGATGGGCTTGAGGTAGATGGTCAGCAGGCGGAAGGCCTCGATGCAGACCGAGCACACCTCGTGCAGCACGGCGTCGGCGCCTTCCTTCTTGGCCAGCTCCCAGGGCTTGTTCTGGTCGACGTACTCGTTGACCTTGTCGGCCAGCGCCATGATCTCGCGCAGCGCGCGGCCGAACTCGCGGGCGTCGTACAGGCCCTGGATCTCGCCGGCCTGGGCGCGCAGCGCGTCCAGCAGCGTGCGGCCCTCGACGCCGAGCTCGGCCGACAGCAGGCCGCCGAAGCGCTTGGTGAGGAAGCCGGCGGCGCGGCTGGCGATGTTGATGTACTTGCCCACCAGGTCCGAGTTGACGCGGGTGATGAAGTCCTCGGGGTTGAAGTCCAGATCCTCGACCCGGGCGTTGAGCTTGGCGCAGAGGTAGTAACGCAGCCACTCAGGGTTCAGGCCGAGCTCCAGGTACTTCAGCGGCGAGATGCCGGTGCCGCGGCTCTTGCTCATCTTCTCGCCGCTGACCGTCAGGTGGCCGTGGACGTGGACGTTCGTCGGCACCTTGCGGCCCGAGAACTTCAGCATCGCCGGCCAGAACAGCGTGTGGAAGGTGACGATGTCCTTGCCGATGAAGTGCACCTGCTCGCGCTCGGGGTCGGCCAGGTAGGCGTCCAGGTCTTCACCGCGCTTGGCCAGGTGGGCGGCCAGCGAGGCGAGGTAGCCCACCGGCGCGTCCAGCCAGACGTAGAAGTACTTGCCCGGCGCATCGGGGATCTCGATGCCGAAGTAGGGCGCGTCGCGGCTGATGTCCCAGTCGCCGAGATTGACCTTGCCGGCCTCGTCGCGGGTGAACCACTCCTTGACCTTGTTGGCCACCTCGGGCTGCAGCTTGCCGTCCTGCGTCCAGTTCTCCAGGAACTCGACGCAGCGCGGGTCGGACAGCTTGAAGAAGTAGTGCTCGCTGGTGCGCAGCACCGGCGTGGCGCCGCTGAGCGCCGAATACGGGCTCTTCAGCTCGGTGGGCTGGTAGACCGCGCCGCAGACCTCGCAGTTGTCGCCGTACTGGTCCTTGGCCGCGCACTTCGGGCACTCGCCCTTGATGAAGCGGTCGGGCAGGAACATGCCCTTGTCGGGATCGAAGAACTGCTCGATCGTGCGCACCTCGATCAGGCCGGCGGCCTTGAGCGCGCGGTAGATGCCCTGCGCCAGCACATGGTTCTCGGACGCGTCGGTCGAGTGCCAGTGGTCGAAGGCGATGTGGAAGCCGTTGAGGTAGGGCGGACGGCCCGCGGCGATGCCGGCGACGAACTGCTGCGGCGTGATGCCGGCCTTCTCGGCGGCGATCATGATCGGCGCGCCGTGGGCATCGTCCGCGCAGACGAAGTCGACCTGCGCGCCCTGCATCCGCTGCGCCCGCACCCAGGTGTCGGCCTGGATGTATTCCATGATGTGGCCGATGTGGAAGGCGCCGTTGGCATACGGCAGGGCGGTCGTGACGAAGAGCTTGCGGGGCATGGCGGGCCGTCGGCTGGGAAAACGGCGGATTCTAGGTGGCCCCTGTCCGGTCCGGCCGGTGGCGTGGCCGCCGGCGGTCAGCCCCGTGGGGCGCAGGGTCGGGCCGGTCGGCGGTGCGGGGGCTCCGATAGACTCGCGCCCCAGCCATCCGCCCATCTTTTTCTCCCGATTCCGCCCGCCATGTCCCAAGTGACCGAAGCCGCGCTGCTGCAGGCGCTCCAGACCGTCGTCGATCCGCTGACCGGTCGTGATCCGGTCACCGCCCGCCAGGTGAAGCACCTGCGCGTGGCCTCCGGCGGTGATGTCAGCTTCGACGTCGAGCTCGGCTATCCGGCCGCCAGCCAGGTCCCGGCCCTGCGCCGGGCGCTGATCGATGCGGCGCGCCAGGTGCCGGGCGTGACCAACGTCAGCGTCAACGTGACGATGAAGATCGTCGCCCACGCCGTGCAGCGCGGCGTGCAGTTGCTGCCCGGCGTCAAGAACATCATCGCCGTGGCCTCGGGCAAGGGCGGCGTCGGCAAGAGCACGACCGCCGTCAACCTGGCGCTGGCCCTGGCCGCCGAGGGCGCCGCCGTCGGCGTGCTGGACGCCGACATCTACGGCCCCAGCCAGCCGATGATGCTGGGCATCTCCGGCCGGCCCGAGAGCCTGGACGGCCAGACCATGGAGCCGATGCGCGGCCACGGCCTGCAGGTGGCCTCGATCGGTTTCCTGATCGACCCCGACCAGCCGATGATCTGGCGCGGCCCGATGGCCACCCAGGCGCTCGACCAGCTGCTGCGCCAGACCCGCTGGCAGGACCTCGACTACCTGATCGTCGACATGCCGCCGGGCACCGGCGACATCCAGCTGTCCTTGAGCCAGCGCGTGCCGATCACCGGCGCGGTCATCGTCACCACGCCGCAGGACATCGCGCTGCTCGACGCGAAGAAGGGCCTGGCCATGTTCGAGAAGGTGGGCGTGCCCATCCTCGGCGTGGTCGAGAACATGGCCGTCTACTGCTGCCCGAACTGCGGCCACACCGAGCACATCTTCGGTGCCGACGGTGGCAAGACGATGGCGCAGCAAAGCGGTCTGGACTACCTCGGCGCGCTGCCGCTGAACATGTCGATCCGCATGCAGGCCGACAGCGGCACGCCGACCGTCGTGGCCGAGCCCGACGGCGAGATCGCCGGCATCTACACCTCGGTCGCGCGCCAGATCGCGCTGAAGATCGCCGACAAGGCCAAGGACTTCAGCGGCAAGTTCCCCACGATCGTCGTCAGCAAGTCGACCTGAGGTCGCGCGGCCGCCCCCCTTGAACGGGAGGCGGGAAAACCCGCTCCTTCATCCGTGTGGCGGTCACCGTCGGACGCGGCAGCTCCTATGCTCACGGGTTGATGGCACGGCGGTGCTTCGCCGCGCCCCAACCCCTGAAGGGAGCTTCCATGGATCGCATCGGATCGGGCCTGCGCACCGCGCTGCTGGCCGCCTCGCTGGGCCTGTCGGCCGCCGGCGCCCAGGCCTATTCGGCCGTCTACGCCTTCGGCGACAGCCTGAGCGACAACGGCAACCTCTATGCCGCGACCAGCGCCCTGGCCTCCTTGTCGCTGTTGCCGCAGGCGCTGCCGCAATCGGCCGACTACTGGAACGGCCGCTTCTCCAACGGCCCGGTGGCCGTCGAGGTGCTGGCCGGCGAGCTCGGCGTGCCGCTGCTGGACATGGCCTACGGCGGCGCGACCACCGCGCTGACGCCCAGCTATCCCACGCCGCTGGGCAGCTTCAACACCGGCGTATCGGCGCAGGTGAGCGGCTATCTGGGCGTGACGAGCGGGGTGGCCGATGCCAGCGGCCTGTACGTGGTCTGGGCCGGCGCCAACGACCTGCGCGACGCCTTCGCCGGCCTGGCCGACCCGACGTTGACGCTGGCCCAGCTGCAGACCCAGCTGTCGACGGCCTCGTCCACCGTCATCGGCAACCTGGTCTCGTCGGTGACCACGCTGTATGCCGCCGGCGCGCGTGATTTCCTGCTGCCGACGCTGCCGGACTTCGGCCTGACGCCCGAAGGGCAGGCGGCGCAGTCGCTGATCCCGACCTCGGTGTTCTCGCTGTCCGATTTCTCGACCACCTTCGATGCCCAGCTGACGCTGACCTACCAGGCCCTGGAGCTCGCGCTGCCCGGCGCCACGCTGACGGTGTTCGACACGCTGGCCATCCAGCGCGCCGTCTACGCCGATCCGGCCGCCTACGGCATCGGTGACGTGGACACGCCGTGCTTCAGCGGCTATGTGGGCGTGGCCGGCGCGCAGTGCGCGGCCGGCTTCGCCACCGACGCCATGTTCTGGGACAAGGTGCACCCGAGTGCGGTGACGCACGAGGTGCTGGGCGAGGCGATGGCCGCCGAGCTGATGGCTTCGGCCGTGCCCGAGCCGTCGGCCCTGCTGTCGATGGCCGCCGGTGTGCTGCTGCTGATCGGCGTCTCGGCACGCCGCCAACGCCGCAGCTGAGCGGCTCGCCAGCGGCCCGCGCCGGACAGCCCGGGCCGCTCCAGGCGCTCAGCTCGCGCTTTCCCAGGGCGGCAGGTCGTCCGTCGTGCCGGCCGTCACCGGCGCGGCCGCTGGCGTCGCGGCGGGTGCGCCCGCGGGCCCGCCCGTCACGTCGTCACGCGGGGGATTGAGCAGCGACTGCTCGCCGCCCAGCGCGTCGAGCAGGTCGCCGATCAGCGGCGCGAGCTCGCCGGTGGCGATCGCCGCATCGGCATCGAAGCTCTCGCCCTTCTTGACCGGCCGGCCTTCGAACACGCCGTCGAGGAAGGCCAGCTTCTTGATCTGCAGGCCTTCGGTGAGCGTGAAGCTGACGCGGTCGGACCAGGTCAGCGCCAGCCGGGTCGGGCGCTTGCCGGCCTGGATGTGCTCGCGGATCTCGTCGATGTCGAGCAGGTGGCGGGTGTAGCGCACGGTCGGCTTCTCGCCGTCGGCGGCCTTGAGCTCGCAGTCGCGGTCGACGGTGAAGCCTTGCGGCGCTTCGCCGGAGACCAGCCAGTCGGCCATGGCGGTGGCCGGCGACAGGGCGGTGTTGACGGCGTGGGCGGCGAAGCCGGGCAGGGCCTGGGTGAGCAGGGTCAGCACCTCGTCGGCATAACCCTGGCTGCCGGCGTCCAGCGCCAGCAGGCGCTCGGTGGGGGCGATCCAGACGCCGATGACGGCGGTCTTGGTGAAGGCCATGGGCAGCAGCTCGTGCAGGGCCTGCTCCTTGAGCTCCTTGCTGTGCTTCTTGCCGGGTTTGCGGCCGGTCTCGGTCTCGATCTTCTGGGCCAGCTCGCCGACGCGGCGGTTGACGACGGAGCCGGGGACGACCTTGCGTTCGATCTGCAGGCGCAGCAGCCACTGGCCGTCGACGGACTCGATCAGCGGGGCGTGGGCCTCACCGCGGGGTTCGATCCAGCCGGCGGACTGTTGCTGGGTGGCGCCACACTCGACGAAGCGGGCAGCCTGCAGGCGTTCGTCGATCTCGGGCAGGTCGGCTTGCCATTCGGGGACGATGCGGTACAGCAGCAGGTTCTTGAACATGGACGCGGTGCGGGACTCGCTCTTGCGGAAAAGGCGGGGATGGTAGCGGGTCGGGGGCGTGGCCGATCCTGGGTGATGGGTTGCTTCGTTGCTTCGTTGCTTCGTTGCTGCGTTGCGGGGGAAGGGTTGCGCGTGCCGGGGCGGTGGTCCAGGGGCCTTTGCTCCATGTCCCCCGGATGGCCCGGCGGGCCATCCTCCTCCTTGACTTGCGCAAAGGCCCCTGGACCACCGCCCCGGCTGCCACCGGCAGGGCGTGCGGCGAAGCGGTCGCCGCATGCGGGTGCCAGAGCGCTGACGGCCGGGGACGCCGGCTGGGCGGATCGCGCAGGTCAAGGAGGAGGGCGGCCAGCGGCCGCCCGGGGGACACGGAGCGATCCGCCCAGCCGGTGGCCCCGGCCCGCTCGGTCGCCGCAAGCCCCGAGCCCCGAGCCCCGAGCCCCGAGCACCAAGCCCAAGGACGTGCGTCGCACACCGCGTCATCGCGAAACGACAACGGCCACCGCGGGCACGTTCCATCACGAACGCACCCACGGCAGCCGCCGTGACCGGGCCGCGCCAAGACGGCGCCCCGGACCGCCCGGATGATCGATCAGACCGCCGGGTTGCGGATCAGGTGATCGAAGGCCGACAGCGCCGCCTTCGCACCCTCACCGGTGGCGATGATGATCTGCTTGTAGGGCACCGTCGTCGCGTCACCCGCACCGAAGATGCCCGGCACGCTGGTGTGGCACTTGGCATCGACCACGATCTCGCCGAACTTGCTCAGCTCCACCGTGCCCTTCAGGAACTCGGTGTTCGGCACCAGACCGATCTGCACGAACACGCCCGCCAGATCCAGCGTGTGCTCCGCACCACCGACACGGTCCTTGTACTTCAGCCCCGTCATCTTCTGGCCGTCGCCCAGCACCTCGGTCGTCTGCGCATTGACGTGGATGGTCACGTTCGGCAGCGACTTCAGCTTGTCCACCAGCACCTGGTCGGCCTTGAGCTGGTCCGCGAATTCCAGCAGCGTCACCGACCTGACCACACCGGCCAGATCGATCGCCGCCTCGACGCCGGAGTTGCCGCCACCCACCACGGCCACGTCCTTGCCCTTGAACAGCGGACCGTCGCAGTGCGGGCAGTAGGCCACGCCCTTGGTCTTGTACTGCTGCTCGCCCGGCACGTTCATGTTGCGCCAGCGCGCACCCGTGGCCGCGATGACCGTGCGGCCCTTCAACACCGCGCCGTTCTCCAGCGTGACGGTGGCATGACCGCCGACCTGCGCCGCCGGCTCCACCTTGGCCACACGCTGCAGCGTGATCACGTCGACACCGTAATGCCGCACATGCGCCTCCAGCGCGGCAGCGAACTTCGGCCCTTCGGTCTCCAGCACCGAGATGAAGTTCTCGATGCCGAGCGTGTCCATGGTCTGGCCACCGAAGCGCTCGGCCACGATGCCGGTGCGGATGCCCTTGCGGGCCGCGTACACGGCCGCCGCCGCGCCGGCCGGGCCGCCGCCGATGATCAGCACCTCGTAGGGCGCCTTCTCGCTGAGTTGCGCGGCCTCGCGCTTCGCGGCACCGGTGTCGATCCTGGCCAGGATCTCCTTGAGCTCGACGCGGCCGCTGGTGAAGTCGCCACCGTTGAGCTCGGTCTTGGGCACGGCCATGATCTGGCGGCGCTCGACCTCCTCCTGGAACAGACCGCCGTCGATCGCCACGTGGCGGATGCGCGGGTTGAGCACC
Organism: Pseudaquabacterium rugosum; assembly: GCF_038066575.1. Lineage (NCBI taxonomy): Bacteria > Pseudomonadati > Pseudomonadota > Betaproteobacteria > Burkholderiales > Sphaerotilaceae > Pseudaquabacterium > Pseudaquabacterium rugosum. The sequence goes on from NZ_JBBUTF010000004.1 coordinate 271,419, forward strand.
GCCATCAGGTTCAGCGCCTGCACCACGTCCGGGCAGTTGTGGCAGGTCAGGCTCATCCAGGTCGTGAAGGCGAAGTCGCCGTCGAGCGACTGGATCTGCTCGACCACCTCGGGCTCGACCTTGGGCGGGTGGCCACCGGCCCACAGCAGCGCCAGCAGCAGCGAGGTGAACTCGTGGCCCATCGGCAGGGCGGCGAAGTGCACGCCCATGTCGGCGCCGACGCGGGTGATCTGGAAGCTGGGCCTGCGCTCGAACGTGCCGTCGAAGCGGGCGCTGATCTTGGCCGGCGCGATGGCGGCGATCTCGGTGACCAGCTCGCGGATGTCGGCCGCGCCCTGGGAATCGTCCAGGCTGGCGACCAGCTCGATCGGCTGGGAGATGCGCTCGAAGTAACCAGCCAGTTGCTGGGTGGTGGCAGCGTCCAACATGGCGTGCGTCCTTTCGTCGTCGGGGGTGTCTTCAACAGGCGGGCAGGGTCATCCGGGCCCTGTTGAAAACCCCCGCGGCAGGTGCGCGCCTGCAGGGACTTTCAACCGGGCCGGAGCCGGTGGGGGGCAGGGGCAGGCCATGGGCCTGCCCGGTGCGTCATCGTCACGTGCGTGGCGACAAGGCGAGTGGGAACCGTCGCGAGCAGCCCGAGGTGAGGCGCGAAGCGCGCAGCCGTACTCCCGTACGGCGAGCACTGCAGGCCTCAGATCGGGTTGCGCAGCAGGTTCACGCCGCCTTAGATCTTGCCGACCAGATCCAGGCTCGGCGCCAGGGTCTTGGCGCCTTCCTTCCACTTGGCCGGGCAGACCTGGCCGGGGTTGGCGGCGGTGTACTGGGCGGCCTTCAGCTTGCGCAGGGTCTCCGACACGTCACGGGCGATCTCGTTCGAGTGGACTTCCGCGGTCTTGATCACGCCGTCCGGGTTGATCACGAAGGTGCCGCGTAGCGACAGGCCTTCTTCCGGGATGTGCACGCCGAAGGCGTTGGTCAGGGTGTGGGTCGGGTCGCCGACCAGCGGGAACTTGGCCTTGCCGACGGCCGGCGAGGTCTCGTGCCACACCTTGTGCGAGAAGTGGGTGTCGGTGGTGACGATGTAGACCTCGGCACCGGCGGCCTGGAAGGCAGCGTAGTTGTCGGCGGCGTCCTCGATCTCGGTCGGGCAGTTGAAGGTGAAGGCCGCCGGCATGAAGATCAGGACCGACCACTTGCCCTTCAGGCTCTCGTCGGTCACGGTGACGAACTCACCCTTGCCAGCACGGTTGACGAAGGCTTCGGTCTTGAACGGTTGGACCTGGGTGTTGATCAGCGACATCGGAAAGCTCCTTGCAGCGGTTGAGGAAGTTGGTACGGGATGGATGTTAGGCCCGCCCGAGGATTGTGTGTGTTGATTGAATAAATCTGGGTCATTGGCCTGGGCTATCGGATTCGTCATCGTCCTGACCGATCGGTGACAGCGGGGCCAGCAGCCCGGCCACCTCCTCGGCGCCGAAGAAGGCCAGGCGGTGGCGGCCGGCTTCGGTGGCCACGCTGGCCAGGGCGGCCTTGCGTTGCTGCAGCGCGTGCATGCGCTCCTCGATCGAGCCGGCGGCCACCAGGCGGGCGACCCACACCGGGCGCGTCTGGCCGATGCGGTGGGCGCGGGCGGCGGCCTGGGCCTCGACCGCCGGGTTCCACCAGGGATCGAGCAGGATCACGGTGTCGGCCGCCGTCAGGTTCAGCCCGGTGCCGCCGGCCTTCAGGCTGGCCAGCAGCACGGTGGCCTCGCCGCGCTGGAAGCGCTCGACGAGGGCGCCGCGGTGGGCGGTCGGGGTGTCGCCGGTCAGGCTGAGGCGCGTCAGGCCGAGCGCGTCGAGCTCCGGTTCGAGCAGGCCCAGCCAGCGCCGGAACTGCGAGAACAGCACGATGCGCCGGCCCTCGGCCGCCAGCGTCGGCAGCGTGGCGCGCAGCCAGTCGAGCTTGGCGCTGTGGCCGGCGGGCAGGGGCTGTGCCGGATCGACCGCGGCCTCGGGCTGCAGCAGGCGCGGGTCGCAGCACTGCTGGCGCAGGCGCAGCAGCACCTCCAGCACGGCGAAGCGTGCGGCCTGCCAGCCCATGCGGTCGATCAGCTCGCGCACGCGCTTCTCGCAACCCAGGCGCAGGGCCTCGTAGCGGGCGTGCTGGGCGCCGGTCAGGGGCAGGGCGATGCGCTGCTCGGTCAGCGGTGGCAGGTCGCGTGCGACCTCGTCGCGCTGGCGGCGCAGGATGAAGGGCCGCACGCGCAGCGCCAGCAGCCGGGCGCGCTGCAGGTCGCCGTCGCGCTCGATCGGTGTGCGCCAGTGCTTCTGGAAGGCGCGTGCCTCGCCGAGCAGCCCGGGCAGCAGGAAATGGAACTGCGACCACAGCTCGCCCAGGTGGTTCTCCACCGGCGTGCCGGTCAGGCTCAGGCGGTGGCGGGTGTCGAGGCGGCGGGCGGCCGCGGCCGTGCGGCTGCCGGCGTTCTTGACCATCTGCGCCTCGTCGAGCACCAGCAGATGCCAGCGCTGGCCCTGCAGCGCCAGCACGTCGCGCCACAGCCGCGGGTAGCTGGTGATGACCAGCTCGTGCTGGCCGATCGCGCGCAGCTGGGTGGCGCGGCCGGCCGCCCCGCCGCCGCCGTCGAGCACCAGCACCCGCAGCGTCGGCGCGATGCGCGCGGCCTCGGCCGCCCAGTGCGCGAGCAGCGAGGCCGGCACCACCACCAGCGCCGGCAGATCCAGCCGGCCGGCCAGTTGCTCGATGCGCAGATGGGCCAGCGTCTGGGCGGTCTTGCCCAGGCCCATGTCGTCGGCCAGGATGCCGGCCAGGCCGAGCGCGCGCAGGCCCTGCAGCCAGGCCAGGCCCTGGCGCTGGTAGGGGCGCAGCGTGACGCCCAGGCCGGCGGGCTGAGGGGGCGTGTCGGCACCGTCCGGCACGGGCCGGCCGGGGGCGGAGGTGTCGGGGACGGGGATGTCGGGGACGGGTGTGTCGGCCCGGGCCAGCAGCGCCTGCTGGGACGCGATGGCCGCGGCCAGCGCCGGCAGATCGGCCTCGCCGCGGCCCTGCCAGGCGCGCCAGGCCGACGGATGGCCGGCATCGGGCGGCTCGCCACGGCGCAGCGCCTGGGCCATCTGTCGCTGCAGTTGCTGCAGCCGCAGCACGTCGTGGCGGGGCAGGGCCAGTGTGCGTTCGCGGGCGCGGGCATCGCTTTCCTGCAGCAGATCGAGCAGGGCGCCGCAGATGGCCTTCAGCGGGCCGGCCGGCGCCAGGATGCGGCGGCCGCCCGGCGCGCGCAGGCGCACGGTGGTGCTGTCGGACAGCGCGTCGAGTTCGTCCGGGCGGGTCCAGCGGCGCTCGCGGCGGATCAGCTCGGACAGCATCGGCACCAGGTCCAGCGTCTCGCCCGCGACGACCACGCCCAGGCCCAGCAGCCAGCTCTCGAGCGCGCGCTGGCGGCCGGCGGCGGCGGCCAGCGGGCCGCCGCCGTGCACGGTCGCGGCCGCCTGTGCCGCGGCCTGCAGCCGGGCGTCGTCCGGGGCGGTCAGCAGCAGGCGCCAGTCGTCGACCGGCTGCGGCGCGTGGGCATGGCCGGGATGCACGCACAGCGCATGGCCGGCCGCCGTCCAGGCCGGCAGGGCCGTGTCCCACAGCGCGCCGTGGTCCTCCTCGCGCGGCAGCGTCCACAGCGTGCGGGCGGCCCATTCGGCCGGCGGCGGGCCGCGCCACTGCAGGGCGGACGCGGGCAGCGGATGCAGGCCCTGGGCCTGCAGCCAGTCCGTGGCGGCCGTGGCCGGCCCGCCGTTGGCCGCCTGTGGCGCCAGCCAGGCCACGCTCAGCGGGACCGCGCGGGCGCCGATCACCGGCCGGCGCTGCCCTGGCGGCACCGGGCCGCAGGGGCGCAGGCCGAGCAGGCCGTCGCCACGGTCGAGGGTGCGCAGGTGCAGGGCCGGCCAGCCGGCGCCGGCCCGGGCGTCGAGACCCGGCGCATCGGCCGCTGCGGTGTCGTCGGCCGGGCGGTGGTCGCGGGGGCTGCGCAAGGCAGGGGCGTCGGGCGCGGGGCGGTCCATGGTGGCGCCGGATTGTCGTCGGCGCGGCCGGGCCCGACAGTCGTGGGAGGTGGGGCCCTGCCGCCGCCGCGGCGTGCCGGCGGGCTGTTACGCTTCCGGCCTTCCGTCCTTTCCGGTGGCCGTGCATGTGCGCGGCGCCGACGCTTTCGCACCATGTTCACCGGCATCGTCCAGGGCGTGGCCGAGGTCGTGCAACTGCATGACCGGCCCGGCCTGCGCAGCATCGAGCTGCAGTTTCCCCCCGGCTTCGACCAGGATCTGGCCATCGGCGCCAGCGTGGCCAGCGACGGCGTGTGCCTGACCGTCACCGAGCGCCCGGCACCCGGCCGCGCCCGTTTCGACATCATGCAGCAGACGCTGTCGCTGACGACGCTGGGCGCGCTCACCGTCGGCAGCCGCCTGAACGTCGAGCGCGCGGCGGCCGAGGGCGCCGAGGTCGGCGGCCATGTGCTCAGCGGCCATGTCGACTGCGTGGCCACGCTGCTGTCGGTGCGCCAGCCCGAGCACAACCACGTGCTGCGCATCCGCGTGCCCGAGAGCCACCGCGACTACCTCTTCGCCCGCGGCTATGTCGCCATCAACGGCGCCAGCCTGACCATCGCCGAGGTCGACGCCGCCGCCGGCTGCTTCGAGGTCTGGCTGATCCCCGAGACGCTGCGCATGACCACCTTCGGCGACAAGGCCGCCGGTGCCGCGCTCAACCTCGAGATCGAGCGCAGCACCCAGGTGCTGGTCGACACCGTGCGGCGTGAGCTCGACCGCCGGCTCGGCGCCTGGCTGCCGGCGCTGCAGTCCTGGGCGGCCGAGCGCGGCCTGGCGCTGCCCGGCGGGGCGCCCGGGCCGGACCGGACCGGCGGCTGAGGCGAGCGCCCCTTGTCGATGGCCGCCCCTCGTCCGAACCCTGCCGTGCCGATGGCCCCGTCGCGTCCGCGCGACCGGGTCGTGCTGGTGACCGGCGGCAGCCGCGGCATCGGTCTGGCCTGTGCCCGCGCCTTCGCCCTGACCGGGGCGCGGGTGGCCATCGCCGGCCGCGATCCGGCCCATCTGCATGCCGCGGTCGACCGCCTGCGCGGCGAGGGCCTGCACGTGCTGCCCTTGATGGCGGATCTCGCCCGCTCCGATCAGGCCCTGCAGATGGCCGCCAGCCTGGTCGCCCAGCTCGGCGTGGCGGACGTGGTGGTCAATGCCATGGGGGGCAGCGGGCCGGTGCACGTCGAGGCCGGCGAGCAGCCGCTGGACTGGTGGGATGCGATGCAGGCCCGGCTGCTGCCGGCGATGCAGGCGCTGCAGGCCCTGCTGCCCGGCATGCGGTCGCGCGGTCGCGGCGTGGTCGTCAACCTGGCCGCGGCGCTCGCCCCGGGGGCGGCGGCGCGCGCCATCGACCGCGGCGCCACCGGTCTCGCGGCCGTCGGCACGCTCCCCGTCGGCCCGGGCCGGGTGATGCCGGGGCCCGAGGCCAGTGCGGCCGATGCGCTGGCTCAGGCCGGCGCCGCGCTGGCCAGCCGCGTGGCGGCCGACGGCCTGCGCATCAACACGGTGCTGACACCGGTCCTGACCGGCCCGCCCGACGAGGCGGCGGCCCGGCGGGTGGCCGACTGCGTGCTGTTCCTGGCCGGCCCCGGGGCCGCGGCCGTCAACGGCGCGACCATCGCCGCCGGCGCCTGAGCGATCCGGGATCGCGGGCGCTCCGGCGGAGCGCCTGAGCCGCCGCCATCACCGCGCCGGCCCGCACTTCAGTCCTGGTCGCGGGCGCCGATAAGCCCCTCAGACCCGGCATCGGCGCGGGCAGGAGTCCACCATGTCGGTGACGGAGCAGACCGCCCCCGCCACAACGTCCGCTGCCCCTGAGGCGGCCCGCATGCGTCTGCTGCTGGTCGACGACGAGCCGTCGGTGCTCAACGCGCTGCGTCGCCTGTTCCGGCCACAGGGCTACGCGATCGACATCGCCAACAGCGCGGCCGAGGGGCTGACGCTGCTGCAGGAGCAGCCGGTCGACCTGGTGATCTCCGACATGCGCATGCCGGGCATGGATGGGGCGACCTTTCTCGAACAGGTGCGTCTGCTGTATCCGCAGACCGTGCGTCTGCTGCTGACCGGCTATGCCGACATCGCGTCGACCATCGCCGCGATCAACCGTGGCGAGATCCACCGCTACATCACCAAGCCCTGGGACGACCAGGACCTGCTGCTGGTCGTGCGCGAGGCGCTGCGCCGGCGCGATCTCGAAAACGAGAACACCCGCCTGCTGCAGCTGACGCAGCAGCAGAACGCGGAGCTGCAGGACCTCAACCGCACGCTCGAGCAGCGGGTGGCCTCGCGCACGGCCGAGCTCCACCAGATCAACAGCATGCTGGAGGCGGCCTACGAGGAGATGGAGGCCAACTTCACGATGGCCATCACCGTCTTCTCCGGCCTGCTGGAGATGCGCCAGGGCCGCATCGCCGGCCATGCACGGCGGGTCAGCGACATCGCCGGACGCATGGCCACGCTGCTCGGGCTCGACAGCCGCACGCGCCAGGACGTGGTGCTCGGCGCGCTGTTGCACGACATCGGCAAGCTGGGCTTCGGCGACGAGATGCTGGCCAAGCCGGTGTCCGACTACACGCCGGCCGAGATGCAGCGCTACCAGCGCCATGCGCTCGATGGCGAGGCCGCGCTGCTGTCGATGGACAAGCTGCGCGGGGCCGCGCAGATCGTGCGTCAGCATCATGAGCGACTGGACGGACGGGGCTTTCCCGACGGCCTGGCCGGCGAGCAGATCTGCATCGGCGCGCGCATCGTCGCGGCGGCCAGCGACTTCGATGGTCTGGAATCCGGCACGCTGTCCGAGAAGGCGCTGTCGGCCGATCAGGCCCGCCGCATCGTCGGCGAGGGCGTGGGGACCCGCTATGACGCGCCGACGGTACAGGCGCTGTTCGAGGCCCTGCGTCAGATCGAGAAGGATGCCAGTGCCGACGTCGAGGTCGACGTGCGCGCCCTCAAGCCCCGGATGGTGCTGGCGCGCGACCTGCAGACGCCCAAGGGCGCCATCCTGCTGCCGGCCGGCTTCAAGTTCGACGAGGCGATGATCGTGCGGGTGCACGATCTGGGTGACCGCCTGGGTGCGCGGCTGACGGTGCGCGTGCTGCTCACGTCATTCGACGACGGCGCACGGGCGCGGGCCGCCGACATCGCACGTGCCGGAGGCACCGTCACCGCCTGAGCTGTCCCGCCTGCGACCGCGCCGTGCGCGCACCGCTGTCCCCGAGAGAACACCCATGAGCGACCTGTCGATGCCCTGGAGCGTGGAAGCGCTGGCCTGCGAGATGCTGGGCGCCCTGGCCGTGCCGGCCTGGTGGCATGCACCGGGCCAGCCGCTGCACGCGAATGCCGCGCTGATGCGGCTGTGCGGCCTCGATGCCGAGAGCCTGCTGGCCACCTGTCACCTCGATCTGGTGGTTGCTCAGGACGGTGCGGCCCTGGCCGCGGCCACCCAGGAGTGTCTGGACGGCAGTGGCGAGCCCCCCGCGCAGTCGATGCGGCTGCTCACGCGCAACGGCACCGAGCGCCCGGTGGAGCTGACGCTGCGCCGCGTGCAGTTCGGGCAGCAGCGGGTGGTGCTGGTCACCTGCGTGGATCTCAGCGACTTCCAGCACGTGCAGGGCATGCTGCTGTCGATGGGCAGCATGCTGAGGCAGATCATCGACAGCGCCCCGGTCGCCGTCTACGTGATCGACCGCGAACACCGCGTCACCCACTGGAACGGTGCGTGTGAAGGTCTGACCGGGCTGAGCGCCGACGAGGTGCTGGGTTCGGCCGATCACTGGCGCGCCTTGGGCCCGCAGGCGCGGGTGATGCTGGCCGACAGCATCGTCGATGGCCGCGATCCGGTGGCGGTCGAGGCCGCGCTCGGCGGCCATGCCCAGCCGTCGTCGGTCGGACCCGGCGCCTTCGAGCAGGAGTGGCGCATGCCCTCGCCGCCGCTCAACGGTGCGGACGAGCGCTGGCTGCACATCACCGCCGTGCCGCTGCTGGACGCCAACCGGCAGGTGGCCGGTGCCATCGTCACGCTGCTCGACATCAGCCAGCGCCGCCGCACCGAGGAGCAGCTGACCCGCCGGCTCGAACAGATGGTCAGCGAACGCTCGGCCGAGCTCGCGGCCCATGCCCGGTTGATGGATGCCTTCATCGACAACGCGCCGATGGGCGTGGTCTACACGGTCAACGACCGGGTGGTGCGCGCCAATCGCCGCATGGCCGAGATCTTCGGCGCCGGCCAGGGCGCGGCGCAGCAGGGCGCGCAGGCCATCGGTTATCACGCCGACGCGGTCGACACCGAGCGCCTGCGCGAGCTGGCGCGGCCGCTGTTCGCCCGCATGGAGCCGCTGCACCAGGAGCTGTGGCTGCATGACCAGAGCGGGCGCCAGCTGTGGGTGCAGGTCAACGCCTTCCCGGTCGAATACGGTGATGAGGCCACCGGCGCCTGGTGGATGCTGCAGGACCGCACGGAGGTGCGTGCCGCACAGGAGGAGCTGCGCCACCGCTTCGACGAGCTGACCGAGACCAACCAGCGGCTGGAGCAGGCGCAGAACCAGCTGCTGCAGCAGGACAAGATGGCCTCCATCGGCCAGCTGGCCGCCGGCGTGGCCCACGAGATCAACAATCCCGTGGGCTTCGTCAGCAGCAATCTGCACACCTTGCGGCAGTACGTGGACGCGCTGCTGCAGCTGGTCGATGCCCAGGGTGCGAGCTGCGCGTCACCGCAGGATGACGGTCTGCGTGCGCGCCTGCGCGAGGTCGAGAAGGACGTCGAGCTGGATTACCTGCGCGAGGACCTGCCGCAGCTGCTCGACGAGAGCGCGGACGGCCTGACCCGGGTCAAGAAGATCGTGCAGGACCTCAAGGACTTCTCGCGTGTGGACCAGGCCGACTGGCAGCAGGCCGATCTCAATGCCGGACTGGAGAGCACGCTCAACGTCGTGCGCCACGAGGTGAAGTACAAGGCCGAGGTGGTCAAGCAGCTGCAGCCTCTGCCGCTGGTGATGTGCCTGGCCGCGCAGCTCAACCAGGTGTTCATGAACCTGATCGTCAACGCCTCGCACGCCATCGCCGACAAGGGGGTGATCACCTTGTCCAGCGGGCACCAGGACGGCTGGGTCTGGGTGCAGGTCGAGGACACGGGCTGCGGCATGAGCGAGGACGTGCGTCGGCGCATCTTCGAGCCCTTCTTCACCACCAAGGACGTCGGCAAGGGCACCGGCCTGGGCTTGTCGCTGTCGTTCTCGATCGTCAAGCGTCACGAGGGTCGCATCGAGGTGCGTTCGACGCAGGGCGTGGGCAGTGCCTTCCGTGTCTGGGTGCCGGTCGGTGGCCCGCAGGCCGCCTGCGGGCAGCCGGCGGGTGAGCCGCCGGTCTGGGCCTGATGGCCGTGCAGGAGCCGCCGGTGTCGTCCGGGTCCGATACGTCCGCCCCGGCCGTCGACGTCGCCGACGATGCCGGCATCTGCGCGGCGCTGGCCGGTGCGGCCGCGCGCGGCGAGCTGGCGCTGGCCTACCAGCCGCAGCTGTGCCTGCGCAGCGGCCAGATCGTCGGTGCCGAGGCGCTGATGCGCTGGCACAGCCCGCGGCTGGGCACCGTCTCGCCGGCGCGCTTCATCCCGCTGGCCGAGTCCTCGGGCCTGATCGTGGGGCTGGGCGACTGGCTGATCGACGAGGTCTGCGCGCAGCTCCAGCGCTGGCGCGCGCAGGCCTTGCCGCCACTGCGGGTGGCGTTGAACCTGGCGCCGGCGCAGTTCTCGCACGGTGATCTGGGGGCGGCCGTGCGGGCGGCTCTGGCACGCCACGGCGTGGAGCCCTCGTTGCTGGCGCTGGAGTTCACCGAGGCCGCGCTGGTCGCGGGCAGTCCGGCCAACAGTGCCGCGCTGCGTGCCCTGCAGCGCGAGGGCGTGCAGCTGGTGCTCGATGACTTCGGGACCGGCGCGTCGAGCCTGCGCAGCCTGCGCAGCCTGCCGTTCTCCCTGGTCAAGATCCACGACAGCTTCATCCGTGAGCTGCCGCAGGATCCCGACGGCCTGACCGTCACCCGCTCGATCATCCATCTGGCCCATGCGCTGGGCTATCAGGTGCTGGCCGAAGGCGTGGAGACGCCGGGCCAGCTGCAGATGCTGCACGACGAGCAGTGCGATCAGATGCAGGGTTATCTCTACAGCCCGCCCGTGGCGCCGGAGGCCTTCGTCCGCCTGCTGCGTGAAGGGCGGCGCCTGGCACCGCCGCGCGCGGTCGAGGCCCCGCAGCAGATCCGCACGCTGCTGCTGGTCGATGACGAGCAGCACATCCAGTCCGCGCTCAAGCGCCTGTTCCGGCGCGACGGCTACCGGGTGCTGACGGCCTCGGGCGGGCCCGAAGCGCTGGAGCTGCTCGCCACCCACGCGGTCGACGTCATCGTCTCCGACCAGCGCATGCCGGGCATGCTGGGTACCGATCTGCTGCGTCGGGTGCGCACGCTGTATCCGCAGACCATCCGCATCACGCTGTCGGGCTACACCGATCTGCAGTCGATCATCGATGCGGTCAACGAGGGCGCGGTCTACAAGTTCCTGACCAAGCCCTGGGATGACGAGCTGCTGCGGGCCCACGTCGCCGAGGCCTTCGCGCAGAAGACCCTGGTCGACGACAACCGCCGCCTGCAGGCCCAGCTGGCGGGCGCGACCGCCGAACAGCAGGCACTCAGCCGCCGGCTGGATGAGCTCATCGGGCAGGGTGGCGGCGCGGATGAGTGAGGGCGGGGAGGGCGGGAGGACGGGTGGCCCGTCGCTCCGGCCGGCCTCCGCCGCCGCCGACGCTCACCAGGGTGCGCGGCCCATGCCCATCACGCGCCGGTACCACTCGTGGAAGTGGCGCATGCCGTCCTCCATCGGGCTCTGGTAGGGGCCGGCCTCGTCGTCGCCGCGCTCGAACAGCGCGCGGCGGCCGGCGTCCATGCGCTCGGCGATCTCGTCGTCTTCCACGCAGGTTTCCAGGTAGGCCGCCTGCTCGGCCTCGACGAAGTCGCGCTCGAAGGCGGCGATCTCCTCGGGGTAGTAGAACTCGACGATGTTGGTGGTCTTCTGCGGGCCCTTGGGGTGCAGGGTGGAGACCACCAGCACGTGCGGATACCACTCGACCATGATGTTGGGGTAGTAGGTCAGCCAGACCGCGCCCTGGCTCGGCGCCTGGCCACCGTTGTAGCGCAGCACCGCTTCCTGCCAGCGCTTGTAGGCCGGCGAACCGGTCTCCTGCAGCATCTTGTGGATGCCCACGGTCTGCACGCTGTGGTGGCGGCTGAACTCCCAGCGCAGGTCGTCACAGGTGACGAAATGGCCGAGGCCCGGATGGAAGGGGCCGACGTGGTAGTCCTCGAGGTAGACCTCGATGAAGGTCTTCCAGTTGTAGTCGCACTCGTGGACCTGGACCTTGTCGAGCACGAAGCCGCTGAAGTCGAGCTGGGCCTTCGGGCCGATGGCCTCCAGCTCGGTGACGACGTCGCGGCCGTTGTCCTCGAACAGCATGCCGTGCCACTCGCGCAGCCTGTAGTTGTTCAGGTGCAGGCAGGGGTCGTGCGGGAAGTGCGGTGCGGCCATCAACTGGCCGTGCAGGTCGTAGGTCCAGCGGTGCAGCGGGCAGACGATGGTGCCGCCGGACGACTGCTGCAGGTTGCCGCGCCCGCGCAGCATCACCGCCTGCCGGTGACGGCAGACGTTGCTGATCAGCTCGATGCCCTCGCGCGTGCGCACCAGCGCCCGGCCTTCGCCCTCGTGGGCCAGCGCGTGGTAGTCGCCGACCTCGGGCACCGACAGCGCATGGCCGACGTAGCGCGGGCCGTGCTGGAACAGCAGCTCCAGCTCGCGCCGGTAGAGGTCCTCGGAGAAATAGGTCTGCACCGACAGCTGCGACTGCTCGGGCGCGTGCGCCAGCGGCAGGCGCAGGCCCTGCGGTCCGGCGCCGCCATGGCCCGGTCCGGCACCGGGCTGCCCCGGTTGCCCCGCGTGCGACGCGCCGCGGTCGGTGGATGGATTGAAGCCGGCGGCGCCGTCGCGGGCGCCTGCTTGGTTCGACTTCAGAGCTTCGAGACTGACGCTCAGGTCCGACATGATCCCCGTATCTCCAGGTGAGAGGATGTCCAACCCCCACCCGGTGGCCCCGCGGGTGGGCTGATGAAAGGCCGGCCGCCGCCCAGAGCCCCGGGCGGCACCGACCATGTGAAACGGCCACTCCGGACGGCAGAGGCATCCGGGTGGCCGAACCCGCGAGTGTAGCGCCTGCCTCACGCTGCAGTGCAGCGGCGGCCGACTAGAATCTCCGGCTTGCCAGCAGTGACCATGCGCATGATCAAGAAGACGACTGCCAGCGGCCCGGGGGAGGGCCAGGCCCGCATCGACGGGCTGGACGAGCCGCCACCGTCCGTGGCCGCGACCGCGGCCATCGTGCTGCCCGAACGCTACGAGGACGCGTTGGCCGAACTCGAACGCCTGGTGCAGGCGATGGAGGCCGGCCAGATGCCGCTGGACCGTCTGCTCGACAGCTACCGCCGCGGCGCGGCCCTGCTGGCGCACTGCCGCGCGCGGCTCGACGCGGTCGAGCAGCAGGTGCAGGTGCTGGAGGACGGACAACTCAAGGACTGGGTGGAGGGCGCATGAGCACGCCGACGAACAAGGACGGCGCCCTGGCGTTCAGCCCGTGGATGGGCGCACAGCTCGATGCGGTCGAGGCCGCGCTGTCGGCCTGGGTGCCGGCCGATGCGCCGGCCGGACTCGGCGTGGCGATGCGCTACGGCGTGCTCGACGGCGGCAAGCGGCTGCGGCCGCTGCTGGTGCGGGCCACGGCCGAGGCCGTCGGCGGTGACGCCGGCGCCGCCCTGCGCGCGGCGGTGGCCGTCGAGCTGATCCATGCCTACTCGCTGGTCCACGACGACATGCCCTGCATGGACAACGACGTGCTGCGCCGGGGCAAGCCCACGGTCCACGTCGCCCATGGCGAGGCCACGGCCATGCTGGCCGGCGACGCGATGCAGGCGCTGGCCTTCGAGGTGCTGACCCCGTGCGCGGATGATGTGCATCCGATGCCGGCCACCCGTCAGGCCCGGCTGTGCGCGCTGCTCGCCCGCTCGGCCGGCCACGCCGGCATGGCCGGCGGCCAGGCGATCGACCTGGCGGCCACCGGCAAGCCGCTGGACGAGGCCCAGCTGCGCGACATGCACCGCCGCAAGACCGGTGCGCTGCTGCTGGCCAGCGTGCAGATGGGCGCGGCCTGCGGCGAGGTCGCGCCGGCCGTCTGGCAGGCCTTGACCGTCTTCGGCGAGGCGCTGGGCCTGGCCTTCCAGATCGTCGACGACATCCTCGACGTGACCCAGGCCTCGGACAAGCTCGGCAAGACCGCCGGCAAGGACCTCGACGCCAACAAGCCGACCTACGTCAGCGTGCTCGGCCTCGACGAGGCCCGGCGCCAGGCGCGGGCCCTGCGGGCGCAGGCGCTGTCGGCGCTGGACGCGGCCGCGCTGGCCGACGACAGCCGCCTGCGCGCGCTGGCCGACATGGTCGTCGAGCGCGACTGCTGAGCCGCCGCCGCCGATCGTCCACCGACCGCATCCGCGCGCCCGCCACCGACGTCACCTCCGGAGTCCCCCGCATGAGCACCCCGCTGCTGGATTCGATCGACAGCCCGGCCGACCTCAAGCGCCTGTCGCGCCATGAGCTGCGCCAGCTTGCCCAGGAGTTGCGCCAGTTCGTGCTGCACAGCGTCAGCAAGACCGGCGGCCACCTGTCGTCCAACCTCGGCACCGTCGAGCTGACGGTCGCGCTGCACCACGTCTACGACACGCCGCGCGATCGCCTGGTCTGGGACGTCGGCCACCAGACCTACCCGCACAAGATCCTGACCGGCCGCCGTGGCCGCATGGACACGCTCAAGCAGCTCGGTGGCATCAGCGGCTTCCCGCGCCGCGCCGAGAGCGAGTACGACACCTTCGGCACCGGGCATTCGTCGACCAGCATCTCGGCCGCGCTCGGCATGGCCCATGCCGCGCGCCTGAAGGGCGAGCACCGCCGCGTGGTGGCCGTCATCGGCGACGGCGCGATGACCGGCGGCATGGCCTTCGAGGCGCTGAACCATGGCGGTGCTCCGGGTGGCGCCGGCCTGGCCGACATGCTGGTGATCCTCAACGACAACGACATGTCGATCAGCCCGCCGGTGGGCGCGCTGAACAAGCACCTGGCACGCCTGATGAGCGGCCGCTTCTATGCCGCCGCGCGCGAGGGCGCCAAGAGCGTGCTGAAGAACACGCCGCTCTACGAGTTCGCCCGCCGCTTCGAGGAGCACACCAAGGGCATGGTCGTGCCCGGCACCATCTTCGAGGAGCTCGGCTTCACCTATGTCGGCCCGATCGACGGCCACGACCTGGACGCGCTGATCCCCACGCTGGAGAACCTGCGCGACAAGAAGGGCCCGCAGTTCCTGCACGTGGTGACCAAGAAGGGCTACGGCTACGAGCTGGCCGAGGCCGACCCGATCAACTACCACGGCCCGGGCAAGTTCGATCCGGCCGTCGGGCTGACCCCGCCGGCCACCGCGCCGAAGACGACCTTCACCCAGGTCTTCGGCCAGTGGATCTGCGACATGGCCGCTGCCGATGCGCGCCTGGTCGGCATCACGCCGGCGATGCGCGAGGGCTCGGGGCTGGTCGAGTTCGAACGCCGCTTCCCGACCCGCTACCACGACGTGGGCATCGCCGAGCAGCATGCCGTCACCTTCGCCGCCGGTCTGGCCTGCGAGGGCCTCAAACCCGTGGTGGCGATCTACTCGACCTTCCTGCAGCGCGGCTACGACCAGCTGATCCACGACGTGGCGCTGCAGGAGCTGCCGGTGATGTTCGCCATCGACCGGGCCGGCCTGGTCGGCGCCGATGGCGCGACCCATGCCGGCGCCTACGACATCCCCTTCCTGCGCTGCGTGCCCAACATGGCGGTGCTGACCCCGTCCGACGAGGACGAGTGCCGCAAGGCGCTGACCACCGCCTGGCGCCGCCCGCAGCCCACCGCCGTGCGCTACCCGCGCGGTGCGGGCTGTGGCGCGCCGGTGTCGGCCGGACTCGACGAGCTGCCCTGGGGCCAGGGCGTGGTGCGGCGCGAGCGCCAGGGCGCGGCGGCCGACGGCCAGCGCGTGGCCATCCTGGCCTTCGGCACGCTGCTGCAGGCCGGTCTGAAGGCCGCCGAGGCGCTGGACGCGACGGTGGCCGACATGCGCTTCGTCAAGCCGCTGGACCAGGACCTGGTGCTGCGGCTGGCGCGCGGGCATGACCTGCTGGTCACGCTGGAGGAGGGCGCGATCGCCGGCGGCGCCGGCAGCGCGGTGCTCGAATGCCTGGCCGCGGCCGGGGTCACGGTGCCGGTGCTGCAGCTCGGCCTGCCCGACGAATTCATCGAACACGGCGACCACGCGCGCCTGCTGGCCGGCATCGGCCTGGACGCCGCCGGCATCGAGGCCGCGGTGCGTCGCCGGTGCGGCCCTGCGCTGCAGCTGGTGCGTCCGTCCGACGCCGCCTGAGCGCGTCCCGCGCATCCCCGGGCCCGCCAAGGACATTTGAATGATGCGATCCTTTCGGCTGGCTTGATTGAGTCCTGCTATGAACCAACTGACCGACGCGCTGCACATTCCCGACACCCAGAGCGAGCGTGACCAGCGCCATCTGGCGATCCAGCGCGTGGGCGTGCGCAGCGTGCGCTGGCCGCTGACCGTGCGCGTGGCCGGCGAGCCGCAATCCGTGCAGGCGCAGTGGGCGCTCGACGTCGCGCTGCCCGCCGAGCAGAAGGGCACGCACATGTCGCGCTTCGTCGCCTGGCTCGACAGCCTGCAGGCGCCGCTGGACGCGCCCGAGCTGCAGGCCCAGTTCGGCCGCATGCTGGAGCTGCTGCATGCCGATGCCGGCCGCGTCGAGGCCGCCTTCAGCTTCTTCGTGCGCAAGCGCGCGCCGGTCTCGGGCGTGCAGAGCCTGCTCGACTACCGCGGCCGCTGGATCGCCGAGCGCGTCGACGGCCGCACCGTGCTGTGGGCCGAGATCACCGCGCCGGTCAAGAGCCTGTGCCCGTGCAGCAAGGAGATCTCCGACTACGGCGCGCACAACCAGCGCTCCGAGGTGACGATCCGCGTCGAGCTGCTGCCGGCGGCCGTCGACGGTGCGCAGGCCCTGCAGTGGACCGAACTCCTGCGTTATGCCGAGGAATCGGCCTCCAGCGAGATCTGGCCGCTGCTCAAGCGTGCCGACGAGAAGTGGGTGACCGAGCGCGCCTACGAGAACCCGAAGTTCGTCGAGGATCTGGTGCGCGATGTCGCGCTGCGTCTGAACGCGGATGCGCGCATCGGTCGTTATCGCGTCGATGTCGAGAACTTCGAGAGCATCCACAACCACAGCGCCTGGGCCCGCATCGAGCGCTGAGCGCGGGCCGCGGGCCGCAGGCCGGCCCGTTCAGCCGGCCTGCACGGCCGCGCGGTCGACCGTGGCCCGGGGCGCGAGAGGCTTCGGCGCCGGCACGCTCGGATGACGTGCGGCCGACAGCCTGGCCAGCAGTGCGTGCAGCCGCGCCAGGGGCGGCGGCTTGGGCCAGCAGTCCAGCGCCCCCAGGGCCCGGGCCCGCAGCCACAGGCGCGGGTCGACCGCCGCGCTGACCACCACCACCGGAATGCGGCGCAGCTGGGCGTCGGCCTGCCAGGCGCCCAGCAGCTCCCAGCCGCCGGGCAGGGCCGGATCGACCAGCACCAGGGCCGGCCGGCAGGTCTGCGCCAGCGCCAGGGCCTCGGTCAGGCTGGCCGTCTGACGGACCAGCCAGGGGCGGGCCGATGCGGTGCCCGCGGTCGCCGTGCTCGCCGTGTTCGCCGTGTTCGCACGAGGGGCGACCAGCCGGGCGTCCAGCCACTGGGCGAGCACCGGGTTGGCGTCCACGCACAGCAGAGCCGGTGCACCCTGCGTTGACCGCATCGCCGGTGCGGACCCCGTCGCCCCTGCGGGCTGGGCCGTGTGCGCAGCCCGCGCCGCGAGGGTGTCCGTCACGGTGCTGGCGGGGTGGTCGATGGGGTGGCTGAGGGCGTGGTTCAGGGCGTGTTCCAGGGCGAGCCTGGCCGCCGGCTCGCGGACCGTCGCCGGTGCGCCCGGGTCGCTCGCCCCGTCGACCTCGACCGGCGCGGCGCCAGCGGTCGCCGCCGCCCGCCCGGGCAGCCGGACGGAGACGACGCTGCCGCGACCCGGCTCGCTGTGGAACTCGAGCTGACCGCCCATGCGCCGCAGCAGCGCGCGCGACAGGGCCAGGCCCAGCCCCTGGCCCTGGCCATCGGTCCGGCCCAGGCGCTCTCCGGGAATGAAGACGCGCTCCAGCGCGGCGGCATCCAGGCCGGGGCCTTCATCGTGCACGCTGAAGCAGGGCCCGGGGCCGACGTGCACGGCCACGGTCGTGCCCTGGCGGCTGTATCGAACCGCATTGGCGATCAGGTTCAGCAGCACCTGCAGCGTGCGCCGTGGATCGGCCCAGGCGGTTGCCGTGGGTTCCGTGCCGGCCAACCGCAGGCTCAGGCCGCGGCGCGCGGCCGGTGCCGTGTGGAAGCCCAGGGCCTGCGTGGCCAGGCTCTGCAGGTCGACCTGCTCGGCATGGCAGGGCCAGAGCCCGCTGTCGGAGTCCCTCAGATCGTCGAGCAGGCCCAGCAGGTGGCGTCCGGCCGACATCAGGTGCTCGAGCTGGTGGCGCTGCCGTGGGCTCAGCGGAGCGTCCGCATCGTCGGCCATCAGGGCGGCCAGATCCAGCATGGCGGCGGCCGGGCCCTTGAGCTCGTGCACCGCGGAGTCCAGCAGCCAGCCCGCGGCCGGTTCCGGCGCGGCGACGGAACCCGGCGTGCCGGGGCGTGCGGTGCGGATCGGCTGGCCCCTGCGCAGGGTCGGGCCGGGGCCCGGTCCGGTGGTGGACAGGCGGGGGGCGGACGGGAGCTGAGGCAACACGGTCTCCGGCGTACGGGCGCCGGACATCCGCACGCCTCGCGGACGATTGTTCAGCCGTGGGCCGGTGGTCGCAGTGGGGAGCTCTTGACTCGGCCCGTACAGAAGGCCCGGCGCGGTGCGCGGGCGGACTGGACCCGGATGCCGGCGTCATCACCCGGCAATCCCCCGGGCGGACATCCGCACCGGCGGTCAGCGCCCTGAGACGCCGACCCGCAGGGCGGTCATTTCTCGACCAGCCCCTCGCGCACGGCCAGACGCACCAGCGCGGTGACCCCGTTGACGCCGAGCTTGGACATGATGCGGCTGCGGTAGGTGTCGACCGTCTTCGGCGACAGGTGCAGCTGGGTGCCGATGGTGGCCGAGGACAGGCCGTTGACGACCATGGTCACGATCTGGCGCTCGCGCGGCGACAGGATGGCGAAGGGGTCGTTCGGCGCCTCGTCGGTGAGCGCCTGCAGCGCCAGATCGGCGACCTGCGGGCCGAAGAAGCGGCGGCCGCCGGCCACCGTCTCGATGGCCTGCAGCAGCTCGGCCGCCCCGGCGTCCTTCAGCACGTAGCCGGCCGCGCCCAGGCGCACCGCCTCGGCGACGTGGCGCGGCTGGGCCGACATCGTCAGCACGATGGCCTTGACCGGCGAGTCGCGGCGCTTGAGTTCCTGCAGGACCTCGAAGCCCGAGCGCTCGCCCAGGCCGAGGTCCAGCAGCATGACCTGGGCCTGGCGCTGCTGCGCCTCGGCCACGGCCTGGGTGGGGTCGCTGCTTTCGCCGACCACCTGGTGGCCGGCCGTCTCCAGCAGGGCGTGGAGACCGTCGCGCAGGATCAACTGGTCATCGACGAGGTAGATGCGTGTCATCAGATCGGGGCTCTGGGCTGGGACGTCGGCGGGCGGACGGGCAGGCCGCGCGGGCCCGCGGTCCTCCGCAGGGTGCGCTCTCTCGGAACGCCGGGGAAGTCTTCACGCCCGGGCCTTCGACCACCTGACACCGCGCCTGCATGATCTTGATGCAGCTCATATCGGACTCCCCCGCGGCGACTTGAGAGCGCCTTACATCCCGCCACGATACCAAACGTCCGGCCTGTGCTGATCCGTTCTGGCGCACTGCTCGGGAAAACGTGGGCTTGGAGCAGCGTCGTGCCCACGGTTTGATGCGAGGTGACGGTGCCGCGCCACGGGCCGTGCCTGTGCGACGCTGGTACAGGTCGGGGGCCGTGGCGGTGGTGCCCGGGCCGTGTGTCCGGTCCCGTCGTCCCCTCTGTCTTCCACCCTGTGCGCCGCTCCGGGCGTCGATGTCCGGAGCCTGTCGAGATGCCCTGTTTCCGTCTACATCCGCTGGCACGTGCCGGCCTCGTGCTGTGCCGCTGGCTGCCCGCGGTCTGTGTCCTGGGTCCGGCTGCGGCCCGTGCCGCGCAGGCGGATGCCGTGCCGCCCGATGCGCCGGCCGCCGTCGAGCGCGTGGTCGTCACCGGCGCCACGCGCGCGGCGCGCACCCTGGATCTGCCGTTCGCCGTCTCGACCATCGATGCCGCCGCGCTGCGTGCCGGCGGGCCGATGCTGGACCTCTCGGAGGCCACCGCCCTGGTGCCGGGCCTGACCGTCAACCAACGCCACAACTACGCGCAGGACCTGCAGATCAGCTCGCGCGGCTTCGGCGCGCGCACCCCGTTCGGCGTGCGCGGCCTGCGCCTGTATGCCGACGGCATCCCCGCCACCATGCCCGACGGCCAGGGTCAGGTCGCGCACTTCGACCTCGCCGGCGCGCAGCGCATCGAGGTGCTGCGCGGTCCGTTCTCGGTCCTCTACGGCAACAGCTCGGGCGGCGTGATCGC
This sequence comes from Pseudaquabacterium rugosum, assembly GCF_038066575.1. NCBI lineage: Bacteria > Pseudomonadati > Pseudomonadota > Betaproteobacteria > Burkholderiales > Sphaerotilaceae > Pseudaquabacterium > Pseudaquabacterium rugosum. Next base: position 291,288 of record NZ_JBBUTF010000004.1, read on the forward strand.
GCTGTTCGGTGCCAGCCCGCGTGAGCGGCGCACCGAGTTCGCGCTGGACGCCGGATCCTTCGGCCTGCGCCAGGGCCGCTTCGCCGTCGCCTTGCCCTCGGTCGACGGCAGTCCCGATCTGCGCGCCAGCCTGACCCATGCGACGCTCGACGGCTACCGTCCGCAATCGGCGGCCGATCGCACGCTGGCCCAGCTGCGCAGCAGCTGGCAGGACCGCGACGACCGGGTGGTGGTCTCGCTGTCGGCGCAGCGCCAGCAGGCGCAGGATCCGTTGGGGTTGATGGCGACCGATTTCGCGATCGATCCGCGGTCGACGATCTCCACGGCGACGACCTACGACACCCGCAAGTCGATCGAGCAGACGCAGTGGGGCGTGAACTGGCAGCACCGCTTCGGCGAAGGCGGCGCGCTGCAGGATTCGGCGGTGACGGTGTATCAGGGCTGGCGGTCGGTGACGCAGTTCCAGGGCCTCCTGCCGACCTTCCAGGGCACCACAAGCAGCGGTGGCGTGATTGACTTCGACCGCACCTATGCCGGTCTCGACGGTCGGCTGAACTGGCGGTTCGGGACGGTGGATCTGGTGACGGGGGCGGCCTACGAACGTCAGACCGACGACCGTCAGGGCTACCAGAACTTCCTGGGCACGGCGGTTGCGCCGACTGCCCGCGGCGTGGTCGGTGCCCTGCGCCGCGATGAGACCAATCGCGCGCGTTCGCAGGACGTCTACGCCCAGGCCACGTGGCCGCTGGCGACCGACTGGACCTTGACCGCCGGCGTTCGCTCGGGCGAGGTGACGCTGTCGACCTCGGATCGCTACATCACGTCGGACAACGGCGACGATTCCGACCGCATGGCGCTCAGCTACACGAATCCGGTGGTCGGCCTCGCCTGGAAGGTGACACCAAGGTGGTCGGTGCATCTGAGTGCCGCGCGTGGTTTCGAGTCGCCCACGCTGGGCGAGCTCGCCTACGGCAGCACATCGGGCGTTGGGGGCTTCAACCGCGATCTGAAGGGGCAGTCGAGCCGTCAGGTCGAACTGGGCACGAAATGGTCCGATGCCCGCAGTTCGGCCGAGGTGGCGATCTTCGAGGCCGACACCCGCAACGAGATCGCTGTCGATGCCAGCTCGGGTGGCCGTACGACGTATCACAACGTCGGTGATACGCGGCGCCGTGGCCTTGAAATCGGTGCATCCGCCCGACTGGCCCCAGGGCTTTCCGTCCAGTCGGCACTGACCTGGTTGCAAGCCGAGTACCAGCAGAGCTACTCGACATCGGCGGGCACGGTCGCCGCCGGCAACCGCATCGCCGGCACCCGCCGCGGCCAGCTCGCGGCCGATCTGGCCTGGCGTCCGGCGCCCGGGCTCGGTGAGTGGGCGCTGGAGTGGCGGGCCTATGCCGCGCTGATGGCCAACGACGTCAATGACGCCCATGCGCCGGGTTATGCGCTGGTCAACCTGCGTTGGCGCGGCGAGGTGGCCCTGGGGGCGGAGGACGCACTGGAGCTGCTGGCGCGCGTCGACAACGCGGCGGGCCGTGTGCACGTGGCCAGCGTGATCGTCAACGACGGCAACCGGCGCTACTTCGAGCCCGGCGCACCGCGCAGCCTGCTGGTCTCGGCCCGCTGGCAGCACCGCTGGTGAGTCCGGCGCCGTCGGCCACCCCACCTGACCCCCGAGCCGGAGCCGCCCGATGCGCCGCACCCCGCGCCCCCTGCCGATGCCGCCCCGCGCGTCGGCGAGTCCCGGAGCCCTGAGCCGTCGTCGGCTGTCCGGCTGGCTGCTGGCGCCGCTGCTGGGCGCGGCGCGGTCGGTGCCGGCCGGCCCGGCCGCGGTGGCGGCTGCGCTCGGCGCGGCCGGCGGGGTCGGCATGGCGGGATCCGCGCAGGCCGCACCGCCATCGGACATCGATCCCTTCGGCAGCCTGGTGTGGCCTTCGCTGCGCCAGGAGTTCCTGGGCGCTGATGCACGGGTGGTGTTCGACGACCGGGTGCAGGTCCAGGGCCCGCCCTTCGCCGAGGACCCGATGAACGTGCCGATCAGCGTGCGGGCGGCGCTGCCCGAGGTGCGGCGCCTGATCGTGCTGGTCGACCGCAACCCGATCCGCAAGGTGCTGGAGCTGCAGCCGCTGGCCGCTCAACCGACGGTCGCCTTCCGTTTCAAGCTCGAGCAGGCCTCGCCGGTGCGTGCCGCGGCGCAGACGGCCGACGGGCTGTGGCATGTCGGCGGCACGCAGGTCGATTCGGCGGGCGGCGGCTGTACCGTGCCCGGCGGCAGTCGCGCCGACGGCAGCTGGTCGCAGACGCTGGGCCAGGTCAGCGGTCGCCTGTTCGAGGCCGACGCGACGCGCGCGGCGGGGGCGGATGCCGCCAGCCGTCTGCGGCTGCGCATCATGCATCCGATGGACACCGGCCTGGTCAACGGCGTGCCGGCCTTCTACGTCAGCCGCCTGGTGGTGCGCGATGCGCGCGAGCGCGAGCTGCTGCGCATCCAGACCTTCGAGCCGGTCAGCGAGAACCCGGTGTTCTCCTTCGACTTCGCCGAGCCGCCGCTGCGTCCGCTGCGCATCGTCGGCCAGGACAACAACGGCAATCGCATCGACAGCGTGCTGCCATGATCCATCCGCTTTCCGATGCCGTGAACCGTGCCGGCCCGTCCGGTCCCGTGAACCCGACCGGTCCGCGCCCCCTCCGTCGGGGCCGCCGGCTGCGCCAGCGTGCGCTGCTGGCCGTGCTGGCCACCGTCTGTGCCGGGCTGTTCGGGGCGTCCGTGCCGTCGGGCGGCGGGCAGGGCCCGCAGGGCTGGGACGGCGAGGGCTGGTCGCCGTTGAGTGCGCGCCAGGCGATGCGTGAGCTCGGCCGTGCGATGCCGCTGCCGGCGGCCCAGGCCCAGACCCAGAACCAGACCCTGTTGCAGGTCGCGCGGGCGTCGGCCGATGGCGCCGAGCCGCCACGCCCGCCGCGTCCGGATCCGGCCCGGCTGGACTACGGTCTGCAGGCCCGTGCGCTGGCTCCGGGCGTCTGGGTGGTCGAGGGCCGCAACGAGGACTTCAGCCGCGACAACGGCTGCAACATCATCAACACCGGCTTCATCGCCACCGGCCAGGGCGTGGTCGTCATCAACACCGGCCCCAGCCGCCGCTACGGCGAGCAGCTGCGCGCGCTGATCGCCCGCACCGTGGCCGAGCCGGTGGTGCAGGTGCTGCACCTGAACCAGCATCCGGACTATTTCCTCGGCAACCAGGCCTTTGCCGACGTGCCGCAGCTGGCCACCGTCTCGACGCGGGCCGGCATGACGCGCGAGGCCAAGGCCTACGAGGACAACCTCTACCGCCTGTGCGGCGACTGGATGGGCGGCACCGAGGCGCGGCTGCCGGCGCAGACCATCGGCGCCGGGCCCTGGCGGGTGGGCGCGCGCGAGTTCGTGCTGCACGAGTACCGCGGTCACACCGACAGCGATCTGGTGCTGGTCGACCGCCGCAGCGGCGTGGCCTTCGTCGGTGGCCTGGTCTTCGCCGACCGGGTGCCGACGACGCCGCATGCCGATCTGCCGCGCTGGATCGCGTCACTGCAGACGCTGCAGGCCGCGCCGGATCTGCGCTGGCTGGTGCCCAGTCACGGGCCGGTGCGCCCCGGTGGCGCCGATCTGGCGGCCACCGCCGACTACCTGCGCTGGATGGACCGCCAGTTCGGCCTCTGGGCCGCGGCCGGCCTGGAGATGAACGAGGTGCTGCGGGCGCCGGTACCCGCCGAGTTCAGCCGTTGGGCGGCCTGGCCGACGGAGTGGACCCGCAACGTGGCCCACCTCTATCCGCGCTACGAGCGCGCCGCGCTGGCGGCGACGGTCGCGCGCTGAGCGTCTGGATCGTCGATCCGGTCCTGTCATCGCGGCAGCCCGTGTACATTGCGCGTTGGGGTGGCCGCAGGGCCGCTGCCGCGCCGCTGCGCGGGCATGCCCCGGGTCGGTGTTGCGTTGTCCCAGCCTGGGTCGGCCTGTCCTGTGCGACGCTGGAGCAGTCCTGGTCGACGGGGCTGCGGGACAACCCGCAGTCAGTTCGGGCTTACACGGCCGAAGTCCCCCATTTGGAGCCTCTCGGCACATGGCACGCATGTTGCCCTTGAGGCCATCCGGAACAGCGGGAAATCCTCCCGTCTGTGCTGACCCCCCCTGGAGGAGACCACCATGCAATTGAAGCTCTCGACCCTGCTCGTCACGCTGGGCTGCGCGATGATGGCCGGCACGGCCGCCCACGCCGCCGGCGTCACGGACCAGATGATCGACAACGATGCCAAGTCCACCGGCGATGTGCTGAGCTGGGGTATGGGCAACGAAGGCCAGCGCTACTCGCCGCTGAAGAAGGTCAACACCGGCAACGTCGGCAAGCTGGTGCCGGTCTGGTCGTTCTCCTTCGGTGGCGAGAAGCAGCGCGGCCAGGAGTCGCAGCCCGTCATCCACAACGGCAAGATGTTCGTCACCGGTTCGTACTCGCGCCTGTTCGCGCTGGACGCCTCCACCGGCAAGAAGCTCTGGAAGTACGAGCACCGCCTGCCCGACGGCATCATGCCCTGCTGCGACGTGATCAACCGCGGCGCCACGCTGTACGACAACCTCGTGATCTTCATGACGCTCGACGCCCAGATCGTCGCGCTGAACCAGGACACCGGTGACGTGGTCTGGAAGGAGAAGATCGACAACTACGCCGACGGCTACTCGGCCTCGGCCGCGCCGCTGATCGCCGGCGGCCTGCTGCTGACCGGCGTGTCGGGTGGCGAGTTCGGCGTCATCGGCCGTGTCGAGGCGCGCAACCCCAGGACCGGCGAGCTGGTCTGGGTGCGTCCGACCGTCGAAGGCCACATGGGCTACAAGTTCGACAAGGACGGCAACAAGACCGAGAACGGCATCTCGGGCACCACCGGCAAGACCTGGCCGGGTGACCTGTGGAAGACCGGTGGCGCCGCCACCTGGCTGGGTGGCACCTACAACGCCAAGACCGGCCTGGCCTACTTCGGCACCGGCAACCCGGCGCCGTGGAACAGCCACCTGCGCAAGGGCGACAACCTGTTCTCGTGCTCGACGGTCGCCATCGACGTCAAGACCGGCCAGATCGTCTGGCACTACCAGGGCACCCCGAACGACGGCTGGGACTTCGACGGCGTCAACGAGTTCGTCACCTATGACGCGGGTGGCGGCAAGGTGCTGGGTGGCAAGGCCGACCGCAACGGCTTCTTCTACGTCATCGACGCGAAGAACGGCAAGCTCGAGAACGCCTTCCCCTTCGTCAAGAAGATCACCTGGGCCACCGGCATCGACCTGAAGACCGGCCGTCCGAACTTCGTGCCGGAGAACCGCCCGGGGGATCCGACCGCCGGTGCCGACGGCAAGAAGGGCCAGAGCGTCTACGCCGCCCCGTCCTTCCTGGGCGGCAAGAACCAGATGCCGATGGCCTACTCGCCGGAGACCAAGCTGTTCTACGTGCCGGCCAACGAGTGGGGCATGGAGATCTGGAACGAGCCGATCACCTACAAGAAGGGTGCCGCCTACCTGGGCGCCGGCTTCACGATCAAGACCAATGGCGACGGCCCCATCGGCGCCATGCGCGCGATCGATCCGAAGACCGGCAAGATCGTCTGGGAAACCACGAACAACGCGCCGCTGTGGGGCGGTGTGCTGACCACCGGTGGCAACCTGGTGTTCTGGGGCACGCCGGAAGGCTATCTGCAGGCCGCCGACGCCAAGACCGGCAAGGTGCTGTGGAAGTTCCAGACCGGTTCGGGCGTCGTCGCCCCGCCGGTGACCTGGGAACAGAACGGCGAGCAGTTCGTGGCCGTGGCCTCGGGCTGGGGTGGCGCCGTGCCGCTGTGGGGTGGCGAGGTCGCCAAGAAGGTCAGCTACCTGGAGCAGGGTGGCTCGATGTGGGTGTTCAAGCTCGCCAAGTGAGCTGAAGGCCCGCGGCGCGGGCCGGTCGATCGTTGACCGGTCCGCCTGATCCACCTGATCCGTGCCCCCAGGCCGTGTCCGTCCGCGAGGATGGCACGGCCTGTGTGCTTGTGGCCCCGGCGGGCCTCAGGTCTCGGCCACGCCCATCAGTTCGGCCGTGCTGATGGTCAGTGGGCGCGCGGCGCCCTGCATCAGCCCCTGCACCGCCTGGCCGGCCTGGCTGGTGTCGCGCCGTACCGGACGGCTCAGCGTCTGGCCGCCCGCCGTGGTCATCACCGCGACCACCGGCGTCATCACCGTCGGGCCTCGCCGCACGACGATGCCGCACTCGCCGTTGGCCAGGCGCACCCAGCAACCGGGCGGGTAGACGCCGAACTCCTTGACCAGCGCGGCCGTCATCGGATGGCCCTGGTCCTGCATGAACATCTGCCGCCCGGCCTGGTCGGCGGCCATGGCCTCGCGCCCGGCGCGCGGGCTGAGTTTGGCGGTGTAGACATCGGCACGGTGCACCAGGGCCGCGATGTCGCCGACCTCGCGCAGGCCCTTGGGATAGCCCTGGCCGTCGGCCGTCTCGTGGTGGTCCTCGACCGCCCGCAGCCAGTCGGCATCGCTCACGCCGCCGAGCTCCAGCAGGCGGCGGCTCTCGATCGGGTGGGCATGGATGGCCCGTCGCTGTTCGGGCGTCGGTGGGGTGGTCTGCGTGGCCAGCAGGCCCTGCAGCTCCAGCATGCCGACGTTCATCGTCAGCGCGGTCTTGAACGCGCGTTGCACGTCGGCCTCCTCCCAACCCAGACGGCGGGCGACCAGCTGGGTGCAGATCGCCGCATGGACCGCGTGGTCGGTGCCGTACTTCAGCAGCGGGTTGTCGGCCGGCCGCAGCACCTGGAAGATGGCCAGATCGGGATCGCGCTCGATCAGCGCCCGCACCGGACCGGCGGCCTCCTCGACGGTCTCGCGGAAGCCGGCCTCGCCGGCGCGCAGCAGGCTCTCGCCGAGCTGGTCCAGGCAGCGCTTCCACATCCGGGGCAGCTCCTGTGGCTTGGCCATGCGCAGGGCGTCCGCCTGCGACTGCAGCTCGGCCAGATCGACCAGCGCGCCACGCTGCATCAGCGCCTGCAGCTGGGCCGGTGTGCGCAGCAGCTGCCCCTTGGCCAGCAGCAGCGTGCGGTCGTGGTCGCGGACGTTGAAGGGCAGGGGCTGGCCCAGCACGATGCGATGCTGGACGAGCGACAGGGGTGAGAACTGCTGGGTCATGGCCGACGGTCTTGCGGGCGGACGGGATTCGGCACAGACGCGGTGCCGGGGCGGTCCTGGATTTATCGGTCCGCCCCGATCGGACTTGAGGGGAGATCACGACCGCGCGCTGGGAGGCCGGCGCTGCGTCGCTGCCGCCGGTCCGTGCGCATCCGGGCCTGCGGGGCCGCACGCGGCGGCCACGTGCGGCAGTTAAGCTCGCTCCGTCCGTCCGCATCCGGCTGCGACCGCCGCCGCGGACCCGATCCCCGCACCCCCGGCCGTCTTCCATGCACCGTCCCGATCCGGATTCCTGCCGCGACGCGCTGTCGCCCCTGATTTCCGCCCCGGCGCTCCAGGCGCTGCTCAGCGCCTCGGCAGCGGGCGGTCGGCCACGGGTGCGCGTGCTCGACTGCAGCTTCGACCTGGCCGATCCCGAGGCCGGCCGGCGAGCCCATGCCGAGGCCCGCATTCCGGGCGCCAGCCATCTGCACCTCGATGCCGACCTGTCGGCGCCCAAGACCGGCCGCAACGGCCGCCATCCGCTGCCGGCGCCGGCCGATTTCGCGGCCCGGCTGCAGGCCCTCGGCCTGGACGAGGGCGATCACCTGGTGGTCTGTGACCGCAGCGCGGCGATGTTCGCCGGCCGGCTGTGGTGGATGCTGCGCTGGATCGGCCATGCGCGGGTGCAGGTGCTCGACGGCGGTTTCGCCGCCTGGCTGGCCGCCGGCGGTGAGGTCGAGCGCACGCCGCCGGCCCGCACCACGCCGGCGCCCGGCCGCTTCGGCCTGCGACCGTCGCTGCAGTCGACGATCGACCACGCGCGGCTGCGCGCCGGCCTCGGTCAGCCGCCACGCCTGATCGTCGATGCCCGTGCGCCGGACCGCTTCCGCGGCGAGAACGAGACGCTGGATCCGGTCGGCGGCCACATTCCCGGTGCCGTCAACCGCTTCTTCCGCGACAACCTCGCCGCCGACGGCTGCTTCAAGCCCGCGGCCGCCCTGCGCGCGGAGTGGGACGCGCTGCGCGATGGCCGGGCGCCGTCGGATCTGGTGCTGCAGTGCGGCTCGGGTGTCACCGCCTGCCACCACGCGCTGGCGCTGGCGGTGGCCGGCCTGCCCGAGGCGGCGCTGTATCCCGGCTCCTGGAGCGAATGGTGCGCGCAGCCGGACGCACCGATCGCCCGCGGCTGACCCTCCGGAGATCCCGAAGATGACGACCCTTCCGAGCCTGCCCCGCGTCACGCTGGGCCGCAGCGCCCTGCAGCTGACGCCCATCATGCTGGGCACGATGACCTTCGGCGAGCAGGTCGACGAGCCGACCGCCCACGCCATCCTCGACCGTGCGCTGGCGCTCGGCATCGACGCCATCGACACCGCCGAGATGTACGCGGTGCCGGCCCGGCGCGAGACCTTTGGTGCCACCGAGACCATCATCGGCCGCTGGTTCGCCGCCCGGCCGGGCGTGCGGCGCAAGGTGGTGCTGGCGACCAAGGTCGCCGGCCCCTCGCGCGGCATGGACTGGGTGCGCGGTGGCGCCATGGACCTGACGCCGCAGGCCATCGTCCAGGCCTGCGAGGACAGCCTGCGGCGCCTGCGCACCGATGTCATCGACCTCTACCAGATCCACTGGCCCAACCGCAACGCGCCGACCTTCGGCGCGCTCTACCTCGACCCGGCCCAGGACCGCGCGCAGACCTCGATCCTGACCCAGCTGCAGGCGCTCGACGGCCTGGTGCGCGCGGGCAAGGTGCGCCACATCGGTCTGTCCAACGAGACGCCCTGGGGCGTGTGCGAGTTCCTGCGCCTGGCCGAGCAGCACGGCCTGGCCCGCATCGTCAGCACGCAGAACGCCTACGCGCTGACCAACCGCGTGCCGGACAACGGCCTGGACGAGGTGCTGCACCACGGCGGCGTCTCGCTGCTGGCCTACAGCCCGCTGGCCTTCGGCGCGCTGACCGGCAAGTACGACGCCGACGGCTTCGATCCGGCGATGGCCGCCCCCGGCCGGCTGGCGCTGTTCGAGTCGATGCGGCGCCAGCGCTGGGGCCGGCCCGAAGCGCTGGCGGCCGCGCGGCGCTACAACGCGCTGGCCCGCGAGCACGGGCTGAGCCCGGCGCAGATGGCGCTGGCCTTCGTCTACGGCAACTGGCGCGTGGCCTCGACCATCATCGGCGTGACGTCGGTGGCGCAGCTGGAGCAGGCGGTGGCCGCCTGGGGCACGACGCTGTCGCCCGAGCTGCTGGCCGCCATCGATGCCGTGCGCTGGACGCTGCGCGATCCGGCCCAGTGAGCCTGAACCCGACCCCGACCCCGACCCTGACCCTGACCCGAGATGGCCAAGAAGGACCGACACGTCAGCGAGACCCCGGCGACGCAATGGCTGCGCCGCCACGGCATCGACTTCACCGAGCACGTCTACGACTACGTGGACCATGGCGGCACCGCCGAGAGCGCGCGCCAGCTGGGCTGGGACGAGCATGCGGTGGTCAAGACGCTGGTGATGCACAACGAGCGGTCCGAGCCGCTGATCGTGCTGATGCACGGTGACCGTCAGGTCAGCACCAAGAACCTGGCGCGCGAGATCGGCGCCAAGAGCGTCGAGCCCTGCAAGCCCGAGGTGGCCCAGCGCCACAGCGGTTATCTGGTCGGCGGCACCTCGCCGTTCGGCTTCCGCCGCGAGGGCGTGCCGCTGTACGTGGAAGCCGGGGTGCTGGCGCTGCCGCGCATCCTGATCAACGGCGGGCGGCGCGGCTATCTGGTCGGCATCGCGCCGGACGTCCTGGTGGCGGTGGCCGGCGCGCGATCGGTGCAGTGCGCGAACTGAGGCCGCCGGGCTGACCGCCCGGCCACGACCCGGTCGCGGGGATGCCGCGACCGTCCGCTCAGCGTTTGGTGCCGGGCACGTAGGCCACGGTGGTCAGGCTGGCCGTGGCGCCCAGTTCACGGGCGTTGTCGATCTGCGGGGCGGCGGCGACCTGCGTCGACTCCGGCCTGGCCGGCGCCGGGGCCTGTGCCACGGCCGTGGCCCGGGCCATCTGTTGCGGCATCGGCGCCGGGCGCTGGGCGCCGGACCACCAGACGGCGATCCCCACCACGGTGAGCGTCAGCGCATTGGCCACGCGGGGCACCGTGTAGGACCGGTGTGTCGAGAAATTTGCCATGCGATGAAGTATCGGACGGCACCGTGACAGCCTCAAGCGCTCACCGTCCTGCATCCCCGGGGCTGAACCACCTATTCAAGGGGGTGCTTCCGGCTCAGTGCAGATGGGCCCGCAACTTCTGCACGAACAAGTAGACACAGGCCAGCACAGGCACGGCCGCCAGGCCCGTCACCACGTCGGGCTGCAGGTGCAGCGGCTCCAGCCAGGGCAGGCTCTTCGCGCCCTTGGCCAGATAGCCGACCAGGCCGAGCGCGTAGTAGCTGATGGCCACCACCGACAGGCCCTCGACCGTCTGCTGCAGCTGCAGCTGCTGCTTCTGGCGCTGGGCGAGGGCGCGCAGCAGCTCCTGGTTGCCCTCCTCACGCCGGACCTCGATGCGGATGCGGGCCAGGCTCATCGCGCGGCTGATGCGCTCGGCCACGTCGGTCAGGCGGGCGTCGGTGCTGTCGCACAGGGCCATGGCCGGCGCGAAGCGGCGGGCCAGGAAGCCCGACAGCGTCTGCACGCCGTCGATGCGCTGCTCGCGCAGATCGGCCAGGCGCCGCTCGACGATGCGGTGGTAGGCGCGCGTGGCCGAGAAGCGGTAGCGGGTGCGGGCGGTGCTGTGCTCGACGGCGGCGGCCAGCCGGGTCAGGGTCTCGAAGGCCCGGCCGTCGTCGGCCGACTGGTCGTTGGCCATCGCGTCGACGGTGCCCTGCAGCGTCTGCTCCAGCGCGGCCAGCTCGCCGGCCTCCTGCTGGGCGACGGGAAAGCCCAGCATCGCCAGCATGCGGTAGGCCTCGATCTCGCAGACGCGCTGGGCCTCGCGGGCGGCCTGTTCGGGCACCAGGCCGTAGTCCAGCAGCACGAAGCGGGTGAAGCCGTCGGTGCCCAGCCGCAGATGGGTCAGCAGCGCGCAGCGGCGGGCGTCGGCGATGAAGGCGCCCATCAGCGCGCCGCCGTCGTCCTGGCCGCTGGCCGTGCCCTGGACCGCCAGCAGCGCCTGGCAGCGCGGCAGCAGGTCCTCGCTGGCGCGGGCGTCGAGCAGCAGCACGTGGGTGGCCGCCAGCATGCGGCCGGCGCCTTCGCCCGACAGCAGCGCCACGAAGGCGTCGGGCAGCATCGGCAGCGCGCTGGCCTCGCGCAGCAGCGCACCCAGGCGGGCGTCGTCGAGCGCGTCGCCGCGCTCGTCCAGCGGGCGGTTGACCTGCCAGCTGATGAACTCGCCGTGGCGCTCGTACTTCAGCGCGAAGCCCGGGGCGTGCAGCACATGGTGGCGCACGCCGGCCGGCGGCGCCGAGGCGCCCGCGGCCAGGCACAGCGTGCGCAGGGCCTGTTCGGCGCGTTCGGGCCGCATGCCGGCGTTGACCCAGTAGGAGACGACGCAGGTCGGCCGGGCGGGCAGGGCGGGGCGGGCGTGCAGCTCCTGGTGCAGCTCGAGCAGGTCACGGGGCGGGAACGGCACCCCGTGCGTGGCGGCTTGGATCATGGGGATGGGTCTGGGATGGTGGGGAAAGCGGGCGGTGTCGGTGAGGCGGCCGGGATCGGGCCGGACGGATCGGCGCCTGCGGGCACCCCGGTGGGGGCGGCCAGCGGCAGCTCGACGGTGAACAGGGCGCCCTGCGGCGCGGCATGGGCGGCCTGCAGGCGGCCGCCGTGGCGCTCGACGATGCCGTAGCTGATCGACAGGCCCAGGCCCGTGCCCTTGCCCACCGGCTTGGTGGTGAAGAAGGGGTCGAACAGGCGCGACAGGTGCTCGGGTGCGATGCCCGGGCCGCGGTCGAGGAACTGCAGCCGGGCCTGATCGGCGCTGCGGGTCAGCGTGATCCGCAGCGCGGGCTCACCGCGCGCGGCGGCGGCCTGCGTGTCGGCCGCCGGCAGGCTGGCGACGGCATCCGCGGCGTTCTGGATCAGGTTCATCATCACCTGCAGCAGCTGGCCGGGGCTGCCGCTGACGGTGCAGCCCCGGCCGTCGTCCGGTGGCGTGAAGACGATGTCGAAGCTCGGTGCCGTGCCCTTGCGCACCCAGTGGATGGCCCGCTCGACCACGGCGGCCAGATCGACCGGCTGGCGCTCCTCGCGGTCGACCGCCGAGAAGCGCTTGAGGCCGTGCACGATGTCGGCCGTGCGCTGGGCGCCCTCCAGCGTGCCGGCCATCAGCGAGCCGAGGTCGGCCAGCGTGTGGTCGATGCGCAGGCGCTGGCGGGCCTGCGCCAGCGTGGTGCCGTCGGAGCCGCCGTGCAGCAGGCCGAGGTACTGCGACAGGCGCTCGGTGTAGCGCTTGAGCGCGTGCACATTGCCCAGCACGAAGCTGATCGGGTTGTTGAGCTCGTGCGCGACGCCGGCCACCAGGCGGCCCAGCGAGGCCATCTTCTCGCTGTGCAGCAGCTGGGCCTGGGTGCGCTTGAGCGCCTCGTGCGCCTCGCGCAGCTGGTGGTAGGCGCGCTTGAGCTCGCCCAGCGGCCGGCCGACGAAGACATGGCCGGCGCGCCGGCCCTGGGCATCGATGCGCGGCGTGCAGTTGAAGTCCACCGGCACGGCCTGGCCCTGGGCATCGCGCAGGTCGACCTCGGCCACGCTGCCGACGGCGCTGTCGACGGCCTCGGCCATCGCGCGGCGCAGCCGGGCACCGTGCGCCCCGTCCGGGCCGCCGACCAGCAGGTCGTCGAGCGGATGGCCGCGCAGCGCGGCCTCGCCGCGACCCACCAGCGTGCGCAGCGCGGCGTTGGTCTCCTCGATGCGGCCCTGGGCGTCGCAGGCCACCAGCACGTCGCTCATCGCCGACAGCAGGCTGAAGATGAACTGCTGCGACTGCTCCAGCGCGGCGTTCTTCTCCTCCAGCGCGATTTCGTCGCGCACCAGCTGCGAGTAGACCTCGTCCATGCGCTGGATCACGTCCAGCCAGGCGCCCTCGTCCAGGCCCTCGGGGGGCACCGCCGGCAGGGCGGGCGGGGGGGGCATCGCCTCGCCCGGGCGGGGCGCGTGGGGCAGCGGGTCGGGGGCTTCGGCGCGGCTCATCGGTGCAGGGCGGGCGGAGGGATCGACGGGGCGGCGGGGTGCGCGATGCTAGGGGCAGGACGGGCGCGGGCCAAGCGGTGCTCAGCCCTGCAACGGTGTGTCGGCGTACATCGCGGCCAGATGGGCCTCGCCGCGCTCCAGGATGAAATAACGCAGGGCCTCGGCTGCTGGCGACAGCAGCTTGGCCGCGGTGTTGACCACGTGCCAGCGCCGCATCAGCGGCAGGCCCTCGACCGCCGGTGCGGCGATCAGGCCCATGCGCCATTCCAGTCCGATCGTGTGCAGCGAGATCAGGCTGACGCCGAGCCCGGCCATCACCGCCTGCTTGATCGCCTCGGTCGAGTGCATCTCCATCACCACCATCGGCATCAGGTGGTGGCTGTCGAGGTACTCGTCGAGCGCGGCACGCGTGCCCGAGCCGGGCTCGCGCACGATGAAGGGCTCGCGCGCCAGCGCGGCCGCGGGCACGCTCTCGGCCTGGGCGAAGGGATGGGTCGGCGCCGTGACCAGCACATGCGGGTGCATGGCGAAGGGCTCGGCCCGGCAGGCGAAATCCTTGGGCGGGCGGCCCATGATGGCCAGATCGATCTCGTTGGCCTGCATCAGCGCGGCCAGCTGCTCGCGGCTGCCCAGGCGCAGCCGCACCTCGATGCCCGGATGCTCGGTGTGGAACTGCGCCAGCAGCTGCGGCAGGAAGTACTTGGCCGACGACACCATGCCGACGTTGAGCGTGCCGCTCTCGATGCGGGTGAAGCGGGCCATCGCGTCCTCGGCCTCCTTCAGCGTGCCCAGCAGGCGTCGTGCGTAGACCAGGAAGTACTCGCCGGCCGTCGACAGCACCAGGCGCCGGTTGCCGCGGTCGAACAGCGACAGGCCGACCTGGTGCTCCAGCTCCTTGATCTGCATCGAGACGGCCGGAGGCGTCAGGTGCAGCGCGTCGGCCGCGCGCTGGACGCTGCCGAGCTTGACCACTTCGGCGAACACGCGCAGCTGGCGGAAGGTGATGTTCAGGGCCATGGCGGGCGACAGCGCAGGGTGGAATGCTTCAGGGAAACCCCGTAAGTACCGTCACTGAATTAAGCCACAGCTGAAGAAAAAGCGAAACAGGTCTGACTTTGCCTGAAGGGTCCGGCTGCCTAGAGTGCGTTCCATCGACCTGAAACCACCCGCTGCAGACCGCGGCAGCCGGGTCCCACCGCCGAGGAGACCGCGATGAACAAGCCCGTCGAGACCGCCCTGCTGGATGCCGCCGTCCAAGGGGGCGACAGCCAGATCACCGATCAGAAGAAGCGTTATTCGGCCGGGGTGCTGAAGTACCGCCAGATGGGCTACTGGGTGCCGGACTACGTCCCGAAGGAGACCGACACGCTGTGCCTGTTCCGCATCACGCCGCAGGAGGGTGTGGACCCGGTGGAGGCCGCGGCCGCCGTGGCCGGCGAGAGCTCGACCGCCACCTGGACCGTGGTCTGGACCGACCGCCTGACCGCCTGCGACAGCTACCGCGCCAAGGCCTACAAGGTGGAGGCCGTGCCGGGACGAGCAGGCGAGTACTTCGCCTGGGTGGCCTACGACATCATCCTGTTCGAGGAAGGCTCGATCGCCAACATCACGGCCAGCCTGATCGGCAACGTGTTCAGCTTCAAGCCGCTGAAGGCGGCGCGGCTGGAGGACATCCGCATGCCGGTGGCCCTGGTCAAGACCTTCAAGGGCCCGCCGACCGGCCTGGTGGTCGAGCGTGAGCGGCTGGACAAGTTCGGCCGCCCGCTGCTGGGCGCGACCACCAAGCCGAAACTCGGCCTCAGTGGGCGGAACTATGGTCGTGTGATCTACGAGGGCCTGAAGGGCGGCCTGGACTTCATGAAGGACGACGAGAACATCAACTCGCAGCCCTTCATGCACTGGCGCGACCGCTTCCTCTACGTGATGGAAGGCGTCAACAAGGCGAGTGCGGCCACCGGCGAGGTCAAGGGCAGCTACCTGAACGTGACCGGCGCGACGATGGAAGACATCTACGAGCGCGCCGAGTTCGCCAAGGAGTTGGGCTCGGTGGTGATCATGGTTGATCTGATCATCGGCTGGAGCGCGATCCAGAGCATCGGCAACTGGGCGCGCAGGAACGACATGATCGTTCACATGCACCGTGCCGGCCACGGCACCTACACGCGGCAGAAGAACCACGGCGTGAGCTTCCGCGTGATGGCCAAGTGGCTGCGCCTGGCGGGGGTGGACCATCTGCACACCGGCACCGCGGTGGGCAAGCTGGAAGGCGACCCGATGACGGTGCAGGGCTACTACAACGTCTGCCGTGAGTCGTACAACCGGCAGGATCTGCCGCGCGGCCTGTTCTTCGACCAGGACTGGTGCGACATGAAGAAGGTGATGCCGGTGGCTTCGGGCGGTATCCATGCGGGCCAGATGCACCAGCTGATCGACCTGTTCGGTGATGACGTGATCCTGCAGTTCGGTGGCGGCACGATCGGTCACCCGGCGGGCATCCAGGCGGGTGCGGTGGCCAACCGCGTGGCGCTGGAATGCATGGTGAAGGCGCGCAACGAGGGGCGTGACCTGAAGACCGAGGGGCCGCGGATCCTGCAGGACGCGGCGCGCTTCTGCACGCCGCTGAAGCAGGCGCTGGACACGTGGAAGGACGTGTCATTCAACTACGCATCGACGGATACGTCCGACTTTGCGGTGACGCCGGCTGTGGCGGCTTGATTCCTGTTGTCTGAGCGGGATCGGGGAGGTTTCGGGGCTTCCTGACGTCCGTGTCCCCCGGCCTTCGCTTCGCTCAGTCCTCCTCCTTGACCTCCCGTCAGGAAGCCCCGAAACCTCCCCGATCGGCAGGGTCCCGGCACGCGGGGCGCCGCATGCGGAGATCGTGAGGGGATCAGGCTGTTGGGGTGTCTTCTGAAGCGAAGTCAAGGGGGAGCCGGCAGGCCGCAGGCCTGACGGCGGAGGACATGAGCGGAAGAAGACACCCCGGCGGCCTGATCCCGCGCGCAGAACGATGCACGACAGCCACCTCGCCCAATACGGAAACGCGAGACAAACGCTCAAACGAAGGAGTCAAGACACCATGATGACCAACCCCACCGGCCGCATCACCCAGGGCATGTTCAGCTTCCTGCCCGACCTGAGCGACGCCGAGATCGCGCTGCAGATCCAGTACGGCCTGAACCAGGGCCACGCCTGGAGCGTCGAGTACACCGACGACCCGCATCCCCGCAACACCTACTGGGAGATGTTCGGCATGCCGATGTTCGACCTGCAGGACGCCGCCGGCGTGATGGCCGAGCTGGCCGAGTGCCGCAAGACCTTCCCGAACCACTACATCCGCCTGATGGCCTTTGATTCGACCCGCGGCGTCGAGTCGATCACCATGAGCTTCATCGTCAACCGCCCCGCCGACGAGCCCGGCTTCATGCTGGAACGCCAGGAGTGCGAAGGCCGCCACGTCCGCACCACGATCCGCGCCTATGCCGCCGACCGGCCCGAAGGCCGCCGCTACGGCGCCTGAGGATCCCAGGTCCAGGCCCACCAGGATCCGCCATGCCCGCTCCGCTCTACGCCATCCCGGGCGCCATCGCCAGTCCGGTGCCGGCCCTGCCGTCGGAAGACCCGGCCGGCACCTCGACGCCTCGCACCGTCGCCGAGGTGCTGCGCGACAGCCAGGTCGAGCGGGTGCTCGACGAACTGGACCGCGAACTGGTCGGCCTGCGGCCGGTCAAGCAGCGCATCCGCGACATCGCCGCGCTGCTGGTCATCGACCGCCTGCGTGCGGCCCACGGCCTGCACGCGGCCGCCCCCAGCCTGCACATGTGCTTCACCGGCAATCCGGGCACCGGCAAGACCACGGTGGCCCTGCGCATGGCGCAGATCCTCCATCGTCTGGGCCATGTGCGGCGGCCGCAGGTGGTCAGCGTCACCCGCGATGACCTGGTCGGCCAGTACATCGGCCACACCGCGCCCAAGACCAAGGAGGTGCTCAAGAAGGCCATGGGCGGCGTGCTCTTCATCGACGAGGCCTACTACCTGTACCGCCCCGACAACGAGCGCGACTACGGGCAGGAGGCGATCGAGATCCTGCTGCAGGTGATGGAGAACCAGCGCGACGACCTGGTCGTGATCCTGGCGGGTTATGCCGGGCGCATGGCCACCTTCTTCCAGAGCAACCCGGGTCTGCGCTCGCGCATCGCGCACCACATCGACTTCCCTGACTACCAGCGTGAGGAGCTGATGCACATCGCCGAGCTGCAGCTTCAGACACTGGGTTATGCCCTGGACGAGGGGGGGCGAACGGCGCTCGATGCCTACCTCGTGCAGCGCATGCGCCAGCCGCATTTCGCCAACGCGCGCAGCGTGCGCAACGCGCTGGACCGCGCGCGGCTGCGCCAGGCCTCGCGGCTGTATGCCGAGCGCGACCGGGTGCTGGGCCGCGACGCGCTCTGCACCTTGCAGGCCGAGGACCTGCGCACCAGCCGCGTCTTCGACGGCGGGCTCGACACGGACCGCGCCGCGGCCGATGCCGGGCGGACACCGCCGCTGGCGCCCTGCCGGCCAGCCTGAACGCCGGGTGCGCCTGCGCCCCTGGCCCCTGTCGATCCATGACGATCCATGAAGAACCGGAGGAGAACCTGATGTCGATTGCCCAATCCCCTGCCGCGTTGACGCCCCCCGCACCCACCGCGGCCACATCCGCCCCCTCGGCCGCCGGACTGCAGCCCGGCCGCACGACGCTGTCGAAGTTCCTGATCCAGCAGCTGTCCGACGCGCAGGACCAGGGCCGGCTGGCGGCCTTGCTGGTCGATGTGGCCGCCGCCGTGAAGGCGATCTCGGCGATGACGGCCAAGGGCGCGCTCGGCGGCTTTCTCGGTGCGCTGGAGCAGACCAACGTGCAGGGCGAGCAGCAGAAGAAGCTGGACGTGCTGGCACACGAGGCGCTGATCCATGCCTGCGACTGGGGCGGCCTGGTGGCCGGCATGGCCAGCGAGGAGCTGGCGGCGCCTTACGGGATTCCCGAGGGCTATGACCGCGGGCCCTATCTGCTGGTGTTCGACCCGCTGGACGGCAGCAGCAACACCGATGTCAATGTCTCGGTCGGCACCATCTTCTCGGTGCTGCGCCATGACGCGGCGCAGGCGCCTCAGACCGCCGATTACCTGCAGCCGGGCACGCGCCAGGTGGCGGCCGGCTACGCGATCTACGGCCCGGCGACGATGCTGGTGCTGACGGTGGGCAAGGGCACGCACGGCTTCACGCTGGACCGTGAGATCGGCAACTTCATCCTCACGCACCCGGATCTGCGCATTCCGGAGCAGACCTCGGAGTTCGCGATCAACACCAGCAACACGCGGTTCTGGGAGCCTCCGGTCCATCGTTACGTGACCGAGTGCCAGGCCGGCAAGGCCGGGGTGCGTGGGCGGGACTTCAACATGCGCTGGATCGCCAGCATGGTGGCCGAGGTGCACCGGATCCTGATGCGGGGTGGGGTGTTCATGTACCCGCGTGACAGCAAGGACGCGACGCGGCCGGGGCGGTTGCGGCTGATGTACGAGGCCAATCCGATCGGCTGGCTGGTGGAGCAGGCGGGTGGGCTGGCGTCGACGGGGCGGCAGCGGCTGCTGGCGGTGGGGCCGGAGGATCTGCACCAGCGGGTGCCGGTGATCCTCGGCAGCCGTGAGGAGGTCGAGCGGATCGAGCGTTATCACCGCGAGCACGATGCGGGGGCGGACCGGCCGTTCTACTCGCCACTGTTCAACGAGCGGTCGCTGTTCCGGGCGCAGGCGGCCTGAGTCGCTGAGGGCTTGGGCTCGTGCGTCTCGGCAATGCTGGGTCTTACCGGGCCGGGCGGAGCGTGGCGGCGGCGGGATCCGGGGCCTTTCACTCCGTGTCCCCCGGCACGCTGCGCGTGCCTCCTCCTTGACCTGCGTGAAAGGCCCCGGATCCCGCCGCCGCCCACCACCGCCCTGGCAGGGCGTCGGCATCGGTGGCCACGTCAGGTCCGTCATGCCCGCCCGCGGCTTCGTGCCAGGCCACGGCGGGTGGCAGGGCGGTGACGCTGGCCGACCGGTTCGCGCAGGTCAAGGAGGAGCCGGCCGCAGGCCGGCGGGGGACACGGAGCGAACCGGTTGGCCAGCGTCACCGCCGAGCGCAGCCCCTGGCACGCCCTGAACCACGGCCGAACCAGCCGCGACGTCGATCGGACACCGCCACGAACACCCGGATCAAGCAACGGATCACCACAGGAGACATCCCATCATGTCGCAACGACACCCGATCATCGCCATCACCGGCTCCTCCGGTGCCGGCACCACCACCGTGATGAAGAGCTTCAGCCACATCTTCCGTCGCGAAGGGCTGAAGGCCGCCGTCATCGAGGGCGACAGCTACCACCGCTACGACCGCCGCGAGATGCGCGAACGCGTGCGCCAGGCTGATGCCGGCGAAGGCCCGCGCATCAGCCACTTCGGCCCCGAGAGCAACCTGCTGGCCGAGCTCGGCCAGACCTTCCACCGCTACGCCGAGACCGGCACCGGCCAGGTCCGCAAGTACATCCATGATGCCGACGAGGCCCGCACCCTCGGCGGCGAGCCCGGCACCTTCACCCCCTGGGTCGACATGGAGCCGTCCGACCTGCTGTTCTACGAGGGCCTGCACGGCGGCTATGCCGATGCCGCACGCGGCGTCGACGTCGCCCGCCACGTCGACCTGCTGGTCGGCGTCGTGCCCACGATCAACCTCGAGTGGATCCAGAAGCTGCACCGCGACCAGCACCTGCGCGGCTACAGCCAGGAGGCCGTCGTCGAGACCATGTTGCGTCGCATGCCCGACTACGTGAACCACATCTGCCCGCAGTTCAGCCGCACCCACGTCAACTTCCAGCGCGTGCCCACCGTCGACACCAGCAACCCGTTCATCGCCAAGGACATCCCCTCGGCCGACGAGAGCATGGTCGTCATCCGCTTCGCCGATCCCAAGGGCATCGACTTCCCCTACCTGCTCAGCATGTTGCAGGGTAGCTGGATGAGCCGGCCCAACAACATCGTGTGCCCCGGCGGCAAGATGGGCCTCGCCATGCAGCTGATCTTCACGCCGATGATCCTGCGGCTGATGGATCTCCAGCGGCGTGGGCATTGAGCCACCGCAGCCTTCATTTCCGCTTCCAGGAGATCCGACCATGAACGCCCCCGAGACCGCGGCCCGCCTGGGCCCGTCCCCCAGCGCCGCGGCGCGACCCGAAGCCGATGCCGGCGCCAGCTCGGCCGCGGAGCCCGGCACCCGCCGCCTGGCCGACGCCTTGCGCATCCTGTGCGCTGACGCCATCGAACGTGCCCGCAGCGGCCACCCCGGCGCACCGCTGGGCATGGCCGAGATGGCCACGGTGCTGTGGCGCCAGTTCCTGCGGCACGACCCGGCCGATCCGGCCTGGCCCGACCGCGACCGTTTCGTGCTGTCCAACGGCCATGCGTCGATGCTGCAGTACGCGCTGCTGCACCTGAGCGGCCATGACCTGACCGTGGACGATCTGCGCGCCTTCCGCCAGTTGCACAGCCGCACGCCCGGCCATCCCGAGGTCGGCGTCACGCCCGGCGTCGAGACCACGACCGGCCCGCTGGGCCAGGGCCTGGCCAATGCGGTGGGCCTGGCGCTGGCCGAGCAACTGCTGGCCGCCGAGTACAACCGCCCCGGCCACACCGTCATCGACCACCGCACCTGGGTGATGCTGGGCGACGGCTGCCTGATGGAGGGCATCAGCCAGGAGGCGATCTCGCTGGCCGGCACGCTCGGCCTCGGCAAGCTGATCGCGCTGTACGACGACAACGGCATCAGCATCGACGGCGAGGTGCGTGACTGGTTCGCCGACGACACGGCCGCGCGCTTTCGCGCCTGCGGCTGGCAGGTGTTGGGCCCGCTCGACGGCCATGATCCGCAGGCGCTGACCCGCGCGCTGCAGCAGGCGGTGGCCGGCTCGCACGCGGTCGATGCCCGGCCGACGCTGCTGATCTGCCGCACGACGATCGGCAAGGGCGCGCAGGGCCTGGAAGGCACGGCCGAGGTACACGGGGCGCCGCTGGGTGCGGCCGGCATCGCCGCGCTGCGCGAGCGTCTGGACTGGCCGCATCCACCGTTCGAGCTGCCGGCCGACATCCGTGCGGCCTGGGACGGCCGGGCGGCCGGGGCCCGGGCCCGGGGCGAATGGAAGGCGCGTTTCGCCCGTTATGCGCAGGAGCATCCGGCGCTGGCCGCGCAGCTGCAGGCGCGTTGGGACGATCCGGTGCCGCCGGATTTCGCCGTGCGCAGCACGCAGGCGCTGGCGGCGCTGGTGCGGGGTGGCCTGCCGGCCGAGGCCACGCGGCGCAGCTCGCAGCGGGTGCTCGACGTGCTGGCGCCGCTGCTGCCGGCGCTGTTCGGCGGCTCGGCCGATCTGACGGCCAGCAACCTGACCGATTTCGCCGGCCATCGCCGGGCGCGGCCGCGCCATGCCGGCAACTACCTGAGCTGGGGCGTGCGCGAGTTCGGCATGGCCGCCGCGCTCAACGGCATGGCGCTGCACGGCGGCTGGGTTCCCTATGGCGGCACCTTCCTGACCTTCAGCGACTACAGCCGCAACGCGATCCGCATGGCCGCGCTGATGCGCCAGCGCGTGGTCCATGTCTTCACCCACGACTCGATCGCGCTCGGCGAGGACGGGCCGACCCACCAGCCCGTCGAGCACGTGGCCGCACTGCGCCTGATTCCGCAGCTGGAAGTCTGGCGCCCGGCCGATCTGGCCGAGACGGCCGTGGCCTGGCAGCAGGCGCTGCTGCGCGCCGATGGGCCGAGCGCGCTGGTGCTGACGCGCCAGGCGGTGCCGGTGGTGGCGACGAACGTCGCACCTGAGGTGATCGCGCGCGGCGCCTACCTGCTGGCCGAAGGGGACGGCATCGGCGGCGCCACACCGGGCTGGGTACTGGATCTGGTCCTGCTGGCCACGGGCTCCGAGGTCGGCCTGGCGCTGGCCGTGCGCGAGTCCCTGCAGCGCGAGCAGGGGCTGAGCGTGCGCGTGGTCTCCGCCCCCTGTGTCAGCCGCATCGAGGGCTGGACCGCGGCCGAGCGCCAGGCCCTGCTGCCGCCGCAGGTGCCCACGCTCGGCCTGGAGGCCGGCCATCCCGACGGACTGCGGCGCTGGGTCGGTCCGCGCGGGGCGGTGCATGGCATCGCCCGCTATGGCGAATCGGCACCGGGTGGCCAGTTGCTGCAGCACTTCGGCTTCGACGTGCCGGGCGTCTGCGCCGCGGCGCGGGCCCTGCTGCAGCAGGCCTGAGCCTCGCGCAGCCGACCTGGACCACCGCGCACCGGTTCCGCGCCGTGCGCGGCCCCATCCCCCCGACCTGAGGAGAGGCCCATGCCTTCCGTGCTGTTGTTCGACCTGGACGGCACCTTGATGGACACCGCGCCCGAGATCGCCGATGCGCTCGGCGACACCCTGGCCCGGCTGGGCCTGCCACCGGTCGACGAGGCGCGCGTGCGCGGCTGGATCGGCGACGGCGCCCGCGCGCTGCTCGGCAAGGCGCTGTGCGATGCCGGGGTCTTGTCCACGCCATCGCCCGTTGCCCCGCACCCCGCCGGAGACACGGCCGCAGACGCCGCCGGCGCGGCCCGACGGGACCTCACGGCCGGCCGTGGCGGCGATGCGGCCCTGCTGGCGCAGGCCTGGCGCGGCTTCGCCGTCGATTACGCCCTGCGCTGCGGCAGCCGCAGCCGGCTGTTTCCAGGCGTGGCCGCGCTGCTGGCGCGCTGTCGCGAACGGGGTCTGCGTCTGGCCGTGCTGACCAACAAGGAAGGCCGCTTCGCCCACCAGTTGCTGGTGCGCCACGGCATCGCCGAGGCCTTCGACCTGGTGGTGGCCGGGGACAGCCTGCCGGTGCGCAAGCCCGATCCGGCCGTCGTCCACCACGCCTTGCAGGCCTTCGATGCCGAGCCGGATCAGGCCTTGCTGATCGGTGACTCGGTCACCGACGTGCGCACCGCCCGCGCCGCCGGCATCGGCGTGTGGCTGGTGCGCCATGGCTATCCCGGCGGCGAGCCGGCCGGCGCCGATGCGCCCGACCGCTGGCTCGACCACTTCGACGCGGTCGAGCCCGAGGCCTGTGCCCGGGTGGCCATCGCCTGAGTTCTGTCGTCATCCGGGCGGACCATCCGATCCCGCCCGTCCGATCCTGGCTCCGTATCCACCCGTCATCTGACCCGACACGTGAGGAGACTTCCATGCCCCTGATCGCCCTGCGCCAGCTGCTCGACCATGCCGCCGAGCATGACTACGGCGTGCCCGCCTTCAACGTCAACAACATGGAGCAGATCCACGCGATCCTGCGCGCGGCCGAGGCCTGTGATGCCCCGGTCATCCTGCAGGCCAGCGCCGGTGCGCGCAGCTATGCGGGCGAGCCCTTCCTGCGCCGCCTGGTCGAGGCCGCGATCGAGCAGTACCCGCAGCGGCCGATCTGCCTGCACCAGGACCACGGCGCCTCGCCGGCGGTCTGCCAGCAGGCGATCCGCTCGGGCTTCTCCAGCGTGATGATGGACGGCAGCCTGCTGGCCGACCAGAAGACGCCGGCGTCCTATGCCTACAACGTGGAGGTCACGCGCCGGGTGGTCGAGATGAGCCACGCGGTGGGGGTCAGTGTCGAGGGTGAGCTGGGCTGCCTGGGCAGCCTGGAGACGGGCACGGCGGGCGAGGAGGACGGGGTCGGCGCGCAGGGCGTGCTGGGCCACGAGCAGCTGTTGACCGATCCGGCGCAGGCCGCCGATTTCGTGCGTCAGACCGGGGTCGACGCGCTGGCGATCGCCATCGGCACCAGCCACGGCGCCTACAAGTTCAGCCGTCAACCGACGGGTGACATCCTGGCCATCGACCGCATCGCGGCGATCCATGCGGCGGTGCCTGACACGCACCTCGTGATGCACGGCAGCTCCAGCGTGCCGCAGGAGTGGCTGGCGGTGATCCGGGAGTTCGGCGGGGAGATCCGCGAGACCTACGGTGTGCCGGTGGCGGAGATCGTGCGGGGCATCCGCAGCGGGGTGCGCAAGGTGAACATCGACACGGACATCCGGCTGGCGATGACGGGGGCGATGCGGCGGGTGATGGTCACGCGTCCGGACGAGTTCGATCCGCGCGCTTTCCTGAAGGCGGCGACGGCGGCGGCGCAGGACATCTGCCGCGAGCGTTTCGAGGCCTTCGGCTGTGCGGGGCAGGGGGGGCGGATCCGGGTGCTGCCGCTGTCGGCGCTGGCGGCGCGGTATGCGTCGGCGGGGGCTGCCTCGGCTGTTGAGCGGGTGGCGGCCTGAGGTCTTCGGCCTGGCTGGGTGTGGCGGTGCGGGACAGGGGCTGGGAGGTCCGGCTTTTGATGGCGCGTGGACGGGGGGCTTCGGGGGTATGGAGCTGGCTTCGGGCGTACCGACCTGGCTTCTGGCCTACCGAGCGGGCTTCGGGCGGCGGGGTGCCTTGCTCCGCGGCTGTCCCCCGGGCCTGCGGCCCTCCTCCTTGATGCCGCTGCGCAAGGCACCCCACCACCCTGCGCTGGCACGGGCTGCGCCGTGCGCTGTGCGCCATGTGTGTGTTGCGCGGGTGCGCTGTGTGTGTGTGGATGCGCTGTGTGGATGCGCAGTGCAGGTGCGCAACGCGCCAGCACATGCCAGAGCGGTGGTGAGGGCGGTGACGTGGGGTGAGGGGCGCAGCGACATCAAGGAGGAGCCGGCCACAGGCCGGCGGGGGACAGTCGCGGAGGCCCTCGCCCCATGGCGCCGTCCCCGCTCGATCACCCCCGCACCCGACCAGCCCCGGCCACCTTCACGCCCGAAAGAACGCCCGAACGCCCGCCATGCCCGCCCCCCAATCCGCGAGAAAAGCATCCGACATCAGGAGACAACCATGACCCACCCGCAACCCCTGCCCACCCTCATCGCCCCCAGCATCCTGTCCGCCGACTTCGCCTGTCTGGGGCAGGAGGTGGCCGATGTCGTCGCCGCCGGAGCGGACTGGATCCACTTCGACGTCATGGACCAGCACTACGTGCCCAACCTCACCGTCGGACCGATGGTGTGCGAGGCGCTGCGGCCCCATGCCGGCCGGGCCCTGATGGACGTCCACCTGATGGTCGAACCCGTCGATGCGCTGGTGCCGATGTTCGCCCGCGCCGGCGCCGGGCTGATCAGCTTCCATCCCGAGGCCAGCCGCCATGTCCACCGCACGCTGGCGCTGATCCGCGAGCACGGTTGCCAGGCCGGCCTGGTGCTCAACCCCGGCACGCCGCTGGGCTGGCTGGACGATCTGCTCGATGACCTCGATCTGGTGATGCTGATGGCCGTCAACCCCGGCTTCGGCGGCCAGCGCTTCATCGCCTCGACCTTGCCCCGCCTGCGCGCCGTGCGCACCCGGCTCGATGCCCATGCGCGGGCCACCGGGCGGCGCATCCGGCTCGAGGTCGACGGCGGGGTCAAGCCCGACAACGCCGGCGCCATCGTCGCGGCCGGGGCCGACACGCTGGTCGCCGGATCGGCGGTCTTCGGCAGCTCCGACCGCCGTGCCGCCATCGCCGCCCTGCGCGCGGCGGCCGCCACCTGACCTCCGGAGTGATGATGCTCGAAGCCCTGATCTGGGACGTCGACGGCACGCTGGCCGAGACCGAGCGCGACGGCCACCGCATCGCCTACAACCAGGCCTTCGCCGACGAGGGCCTGGACTGGCACTGGGACGAGGCCACCTACGGCCGCCTGTTGTCGACGGCCGGTGGCAAGGAGCGGCTGGCCCGCTGGTGGGCCGAGCGCGATCCGGGTGCCGCCGTGCGCCCATCCACCGCGCGCGCCATCGCCCATCTGTACGCGCTCAAGACCGCGCACTACGTGGCCACCGTCGGCCGCGGCACGATCGGCTTGCGCCCCGGTGTGCACCGTCTGCTGGTCGAGGCCCGGGCCGCCGGGTTGCAGCTGGCCATCGCCACCACCACCTCGCCGCGCAATGTCGATGCCCTGCTCAAGGCCACGCTCGGCGAGGCGGCGCCCGGCTGGTTCGCCGTCATCGGTGCCGGCGATGCGGTGCCGGCCAAGAAGCCGGCGCCTGACATCTATCATCAGGTGCGAACGGCGCTCGGTCTGCGCGCCGACCAGTGCCTGGCGCTGGAGGATTCGGCCATCGGTGCGCAGGCGGCCGTGGCCGCCGGCCTGGCCGTTCTGGTCACCCGCAGCCACTACACCCGCGACGAGACGCTGCCGCCGGTGCTGGCCGACCTCGACGGCCTGGGCTCGCCCGAGCGGCCGGCCCGCGGCTGGGTGCCGGGCGATGACGGCGCCCGGCCATGGCAGGGGCAGGTCGATCTGCCGTCGCTGCGGCGCTGGTGCGCGGCGTGGGCCGGCCTGCCAGCGGTGGTCTGAGCGGCGATCGGTCCGCGGGCGGCCCGCGAGCCGGCGGACCGCTCCCTCGGCCCGGCCATGCAGCCGCGGCATATCAGCTGTGCCGCGGCTGGCGGGTCACGCCGGCGGGGGCGGCCGTAGCATGCGGGCCTCCGGTCCTGTCCGGACCCTCCCGCGCCCCCGCGCCCTGACTGCCGCACGGCTCTGACCGTGCGCCCCCTAGCCCATGTCCGCTGCCCCGCTGAGCCTGCTGTCGTCGATGGCCACCCAGGCCCTGATCACCGATCTGATCGCTGCCTGGCAGGCCGGTCAGCCGGACCAGCCGGTGCGTGCCGAGGCCGTCGGTGGCGTCGATGCAGCCAGGCGGGTGCAGGGCGGCGAGGCGGTCGACATCGTCTTCCTGGCCGCCAAGGCCATCGACACGCTGATCGCCGCCGGCCGGCTGCAGGGCCCGCGCATCGACATCGTGCGCTCGGGCATCGCGGTGGCGGTGCGCGACGGTGCGCCGCGGCCCGACATCGGCAGCGAGGACGCGGTGCGCGCGGCCGTGCTGGCCGCGCCGACGCTGTCGTACTCGACCGGCCCGAGCGGGGTCTACCTGGAGGGCCTGTTCGCCCGCTGGGGCATCCTCGACGAGATCCGCCCGCGCATCGTGCAGGCACCGGCGGGCGTGCCGGTGGGCTCGCTGGTGGCCGATGGCCGCGTGGCGCTCGGCTTCCAGCAGCTCAGCGAGCTGATGAGCCTGCCCGGCATCGCGGTGCTGGGCCCGCTGCCCGACGCGATCCAGTCGATCACCACCTTCTCGGCGGCCGTCGGTGCCGACTGCACGCGGCCCGAGCGGGCCCGCGCGCTGCTGGCTTCGTTCAACGCGGCCTCGGCGGTGGCGCTCAAGCAGCGCCACGGCATGGCGCCGGCCTGAGCGGCGCGCGGCCTCGGCCCCTCAGCCGATACGGCCGAACCACCACAGGCTCAGGCCGGCGGCCAGCAGCGTCAGCAGCGCGCCGAGCGCGGCGGCCAGTGCGCTGACCTCGGTCTCGCGCGTCTCGACGACCAGGCGGCTGCTCAGGCCCTGGTAGACCTGCTTCAGGTCCTCGGCCGTGCCGGCGTAGAAGTACTGGCCGCGGGTGGTGGTGGCGATCTGCTTGAGCGTGTCCTCGTCGAGCTTGACGCGCATGCTCCAGCCCTCGAAGCCGATGACCTCGCCCTCGCGCGTGCCGATGCCCACGGTGTAGACGCGCACGCCGCGCTCGGCGGCCATCTGCGCGGCCTCCAGCGGGTCGGGGCCGGTGGTGCGCTGGCCGTCGGTCAGCAGGATGACGGCGGCCGAGTCGTAGCTGCCGGGGGCCACCGGCGCGGGGGGTGGCTTGCGTGCCTGGTCGGCCGGGGTGTCCTCGGGCATGCGCTGCTGGCCGGTGATCTGCGACAGATCGATGCCGGCCTCGGGGAAGATCGTGGCCAGCGACAGCACCAGGCCGGAGCCGATGGCGGTGCCGCGCTGCAGCTGGAAGCGGTCGATGGCGGCCAGCACCTCGTCGCGGTTGGGCGTCGGTGCCTGGACGACGGCGGCGGTGCCGGCGAAGCTGATCACGCCGACCCTCACTTCACGCGGCAGGCCGAGCACGAAGGCCTTGGCTGCGGCCTGCGCGGCCACCAGGCGGTTGGGCTGCACGTCGGTGGCCCGCATGCTGCCGGAGACGTCCATCGCGAGCAGCAGCGTCTGCTGGCGCGAGGGCAGTTGCAGCCGCGCCACCGGGCGCGCGCTGGCCACGATCAGGCAGGCCAGTGCCAGCAGCAGCAGGGCCGGTGGCAGATGCCGCCGCCAGTGCCGCTGGCCCTGGGCGGCCGCGCGCAGCAGGGCGAGCTGCGGCACCGTCAGCACCGCCTGGCGGCGCCGGCGCAGCAGCCACAGATAGACGGCCACCAGCAGCGGCAGCAGGGCCAGCGCCCACAGCGCCTCGCCCCACAGGAAGTGCATCGGCAGGCCCTGGCGCCAGTCGGGCAGCGTCAGTCCGAGGTCGCTCGGGTTCATGGTCGGGCTCCGGCGGCGTGAAGGACGGCTTCAGGGGCCGACCCAGGGACGGCTGCGGGGGCGGCCTGGGCCACGAGGGTCGGCGCCGGGCCTGCCGTGCGTGTGGGATCGCCCTGGCGGGCGCGCAGCCGGCGCAGTGCCAGCAGGCGCTGCAGCAGCTCGGCCGGCGCATCGGCGGGGCCGACCTCCAGCACGTCGGCGCCGCTGGCGGCCAGCTCGGCCAGGCAGGCCTGGTCACGCGCCTGGCGCAGCGCGATCAGGCGCTGGTGCAGGGCCGGATCGCTGCTGTCGATGCGCAGCTGCTCGCCGGTCTCGGCGTCCTGCACCGTCAGCCAGCCCACCGGCGGCAGGCCGCTGGCCAGGCCATCGTCGGCCGCCGCGCCGGCCTCGGCCAGCAGCACGGCCAGCAGCTCGTGGCGCTGGCCGAGGGCAGCCAGTTCGCGGCCCCAGCCGGGGGCGCTCAGGCCGTCGGTCAGCAGCACCAGCAGGCCGCGCTGGCGCAGCAGGCCGCGTGCGGCACCCAGCGTGCGCGACAGATCAGTGGCCGCGCCCGGCACCTGCGGCGGCAGCGCGTGCAGCCGGGCCAGCAGCTGCATCAGCTGGGCGCGGCCGGCGCCCGGGCGCAGCACCTGCAGCGGATGGCCGGGCACGTCGATCAGCGCGCCCAGGCGTTGTCCCTGACGCGTCAGCAGCGCGGCCAGCAGCAGGGCGGTGCGGCGGGCGCGCGCCAGCGGCGTGGCCTCGCCGGCCAGCCCACCGGCCGCGCCCAGGCTCAGGCTGGCCGACGCGTCGATCAGCAGCCAGGACTGCAGTTCGCGGTCCTCGGTCGTCTCGCGCAGCTGCGGCCGCGGGCTGCGGGCGCTGGCATTCCAGTCGATGCGCCGTGCGTCGTCGCCGTGCTGGTACTCGCGCAGGCCGGCCAGATCGACGCCGCTGCCGCGCCACAGCGTGCGGTGCGCGCCCTGCAGCCGGCCGTCGAGCCGGCGCAGCGTCGCCCACTCCAGGCGCTGCAGCCAGCGCAGGTCGTCCTGCAGTGCGGCCAGCGCGGCCCGCGCGTCGGTGGACGGGGCCGGAGGGCCGTCGTCGTCCGCCCGCTGCGCACGCCGGGCGCCGGTGCGCGTGGCCTCCCGGCCGGAGGCCGGTGGCGACGAGGACGGCGGGGTGCCGGCAGCGGCCGCGCCGGTCGGGTCGGCCGCGTCGTGCGTGCGGCGGGTCCAGGGCAGGTGCCAGGCCATGGTCGCGGTGCTCCGCCTGCGTCAGCCGCGGCTGGAGGCCGGCGGCGGGGCGATCTCGGGTGCCGGCACCGCCTGCAGCACCTGCTCGACCAGGGCATCGGCACTGATGCCGTCGGCCAGCGCCTGGTAGCTGGGCACGATGCGGTGGCGCAGGCAGTCGGCCGCCAGGTCCCTCAGGTCGGCCGTCAGCACATAGGGCCGGCCGCGCAGGAAGGCCAGCGCGCGGGCGCCTTCCACCAGCGCGATGCTGGCCCGCGGGCTGGCGCCGTAGGCCAGCAGCGGCGCCAGGCCCGGCAGGCCGTGGGCGGCCGGTCGCCGTGTGGCGCCGACCAGCGCCACCGCATGGCGGATCAGCGCCGGGTCGACATAGACGCCGCGGCTCTGGGCCTGCATCTCCAGCAGCTGCGCGCACGAGAGCACCGCCTGCGCGGCCGTCGGCGGGCCGATCACGCGCTGGACGATGACGAACTCCTCGTCGTCGCTCGGGTAGTCGACCCGCAGCTTCATCATGAAGCGGTCGAGCTGGGCCTCGGGCAGCGGGTAGGTGCCCTCGCTCTCGATCGGGTTCTGCGTGGCCATCACGATGAAGGGCGCGGGCAGGCGGTGGCTCTCGCCGGCGATCGTCACCTGGCGCTCCTGCATCACCTCCAGCAGCGCGCTCTGCACCTTGGCCGGCGCGCGGTTGATCTCGTCGGCCAGCAGCAGGTGGGCGAACACCGGGCCGAGCTGGGTGCTGAACTCGCCGCTGTGCGGGTGGTAGATGCGGGTGCCCACCAGATCGGCCGGCAGCAGGTCGGGCGTGAACTGGATGCGCTTGTGGCTGCCGCGCAGCGCGGCGGCCAGCGTGCGCACGGTCAGCGTCTTGGCCAGGCCGGGCACGCCCTCGACCAGCACATGGCCGCCGGCCAGCAGCGCCACCATCACCCGCTCCAGGAAGCGCTCCTGGCCGACGACCACGCGCTTGATCTCGTAGAGCAGGCGCTCCATCGTGCGCGCGGCGGCCTGCGCCTGCTCGGCCTGGGCCGGGCCGGGCAGGGCCTGGGTGTCGGTGGCCGGGGCGGCGATGTCGGCGGATGGCGGCAGGGTCGGGTTCATCGCGGGCTCCTGAGGTGGGCGGGCAGGCGGAGGGGGTCGACGCGGCGTGCGGGTCCGGGCGGGGGCCGGTGAATCGGCGGCTCGGTGACTCGGTGACTCGGTGAGGCTCGGTCGTGCCTGGCGCGGTCGTCAGAACGGCGGCATGCCGACGGCGCCGGCCGCGCTCTCGATCGGCACCGCGAAGCCGATGCCGATGAAGGTGCGCGCCGAGGTCGGGTTCATGATGGCGGTGACGATGCCCACCACATGGCCGTCGAGCGTGACCAGCGGGCCGCCGGAGTTGCCCGGATTGGCCGCCGCGTCGAACTGGATCAGGTTGGACAGCGCGCTGCCGCCGGGCGAGCGGAAGGCCCGGCCCAGGCCCGAGACCACGCCGGCCGAGGCCGAGGGCCCGATGCCGAAGGGGTGGCCGACGGCCATCACCGGCTCGCCCGGGGCCAGGCCCTGGGTGCTGCGCAGCGTGGCCGCGTGCAGGTCGTCCGGGATGCGCGAGGCCTGCAGCACGGCCAGATCCTGCGACGCGTCACGGCTGACCACCTGGGCCGGCGAGTCGCTGCCGTCGGCGAAGGTGATGGTCAGCTCGTCGGCGCCGTCGACCACGTGCAGATTGGTCAGGATCAGCCCGGTGTCGACGATGACCACGCCGGTGCCCACGCTCAGGCCGGCGCCGTGGCCGGGCGTGCCGCGGTCCTGGGTGCGGGTCGGACCGCGGCTGTTGCGGGCCGGTGGCGGCGGCTCGGCATGGGCCCGCGCACGGCCCTCGATGCGCACGACCGACGGCGCGATCGCCGCGTAGGCGGCGGTGGTCTGCGGCGGCAGCGGCTGCTTGACGAGCGAGGCCCGCAGCTCGGCCTCGATGCGCTTGAGCGTCAGCGGTGGCGGCGGGGTCGTCAGCCCCAGCCGCGGCGCCCAGCCGGGCCAGCCGGCGGCGACGGCGGTCAGCAGCAGCGCCAGCGCCCAGTACAGGCGTTCGCGGCGTGCCGATGGACGGATCAGGCGAGAGAGGCGGGTGGGGCGGGCCGGGCCGGCGGAAAGGACGGCGGTGTCGGCGGTGCCGGTGGTGCCCGCGGCTTCGGCCGTGCCGGTGTCGGCGACGACCGGGCGCGTGGGCGCGGCGGCCTCCGGTGGCGGCCCGGGTCGCGGGGCACCGGACGGAGAACGGCTGAACAGCGGCGTGCGGGGGGCCATCGTCATCCTCTCCCACGGCGCGCCTGCGCGGCGCCGTGTCTCGCACGGTGCGGAACGCGACCGTGACGGTGGACCGTATCACGCGGCGTGCCAGCCCGATGCCCGGAGCTGCGCCAAGTCCCTGCGCCATTCCCGGACGTCGTGTGCGCCGATGCACGGAACCCACGGCCGGGGCGGCGGTGCGCGCCGCCGCGTGGTGCTCAGGGCATCATGGCCGGATGGACACGGCCTGGATCGACACCCACTGCCATCTCGACGCGCCCGAGTTCGCGGCCGACCGCGACGCGGTGCTGCAGCGCGCGGCCGCCGCCGGCGTGCGCCAGCTGGTGCTGCCGGCGGTGCAGGTCCGTCATTTCCCGCAGGTGCAGGCGCTGGCCCGGGCGCACGGCCTGGGCTATGCGCTGGGCGTGCATCCGCTGTACGTGGGGCAGGCGGCGGAGGGCGACCTGGAGCGCCTGGCGCAGGCGCTGGACGAGGCGCGCGACGACCCGCATCTGGTGGCCGTCGGCGAGATCGGGCTGGATTTCTTCGTGCCGGGGCTGGATGCCGCGCTGCAGCAGCACTGGTACCGCGCGCAGCTGGCGCTGGCCCGGCGCCACGGCCTGCCGGTCATCCTGCACGTGCGCCGCTCGGCCGATGCGCTGCTGGCCGGCCTGCGGCGCTGCCCGGTGCCCGGCGGCATCGCGCACGCGTTCAACGGCAGTGCGCAGCAGGCGCAGGCCTTCGTCGGACTGGGTTTGCGGCTCGGCTTCGGCGGCACGCTGAGCTTCGAGCGTTCGCTGCAGATCCGCGCGCTGGCCGCGGATCTGCCCGCGCAGGTGCCGGTGCTGGAGACCGATGCACCGGACATCCCGCCGCAGTGGCTCTACCGCACCGCGGCGGTGCGCGCGGCCGGCGAGCCCCAGGGCCGCAACGAGCCGGCCGAGCTGCCGCGCATCGCCGCGGTGCTGGCCGGCCTGCGCGGCTGGAGCCTGCAGGAGACGGCCGCACAGTGCCGGCTCAACAGCCTGGCGGCGCTGCCGCGGCTGGCGGCGCTGGCCGGCCTGCCGCGGCCTTCGCCGGTCACGCCGCCGTCAACGTCGACATCGGCATCGACATCGGCATTGACGGCAGCTGTGCCCGATCAGCCCTGCGGCCGCGAGGCCACGGCCAGCGGCGTCTCCGGCACCGGGTAGCCGGCGCTGCCGAAGGTGGTGACCACCGCCTTGTGGGTGTCGAAGTAGACCTGCCAGTAGTGGTCGGTGTGGCAGTAGGGGCGCACGGCCAGCAGCGGGCCTTCGGGCGTGAACTGCAGGATCTCGACGTCGGGCGCCGGCGTGGTGGCCACGTTGGGGATCGCGGCCAGCGCGGTCTTCAGGCGCGCGATGGCGTCCAGCGGGTCGACGCTGTTGGCCACCTTGGCCACGCAGTCGACGCGGCGGTGCGACAGGCTGGAGAAGTTCTGGATGCTCTCGGAGAAGATCTTGTTGTTGCCGACGATCGTCAGCACGTTGTCCGGCGTGACGATGGTGGTGCCGAACAGGCCGATCTCCTGCACGGTGCCGACCACGCCCCCGGCGCTGACGAAGTCACCGACCTTGAACGGCCGCAGCACCTGCATGAACACGCCGGCGGCGAAGTGCGTCAGCAGGCCGCCCCAGGCGGTACCGATGGCCAGACCGGCGCCGGCCAGCAGCGCGGCGAAGGACGTCGTGCGCACGCCGAAGATGTCGAGGATCGACAGCGCCAGCACGATGTTCAGGATCACGTTGATGATCGAGACCAGATAGTTCGACAGCGTCGCGTCGACCTTGCCGCCGCGCGCGAAGGCCGCCTTCAGCAGCCGCAGCACGAGGCCGATCAGCCAGCGGCCGATGACCCAGGCGGCCAGCGCGCCCAGCAGCTTGAGGCCGAAGTCGGCCCCTTCCGTGGTCAGGAAGTTGATGATGGTGTCGACGTACAAGGTGTTTCTCCTGTGGTGTGGCGGCATCGTTGTCTGACGCCGGATCGCAGCGGCATCATTCCAGCCCCCCGAGGACGGGGGTCCCATCCCCCCTTGTTTGAAGTCCATGTCGCTCGCAGGATTGCCCCCGCTCGTGGATTCCGGCACGCAGCTGCTGATCCTGGGCAGCTTCCCGGGTGTCGCGTCGCTGACACGCCAGCAGTACTACGCCCATCCGCGCAACCTGTTCTGGCCCTTGCTGGCCGATCTGCTGGGCCGGCCGATGGTCGATCTGCCCTACGCGCAGCGGCTGCAGGCGCTGCAGGACGCGCACATCGGCGTCTGGGACGTCTATGCCTCGTGCCGGCGCGAGGGCAGCCTGGACAGCGCGATCCGCGAGGCCGTGCCCAACGACCTGCGCGGCCTGGTGGCGCGGCTGCCGGCGCTGGCCGGCATCGCCCACAACGGTGCGGCCTCGGCGCGCGAGATGCGCGTGACCGGCACGCTGGGCCTGCCGGTCTGGCGCCTGCCCAGCACCAGCCCGGCCAATGCCGGGCAGAGCCGGGCCCACAAGCGGGCGGCCTGGGCCGCCGCGCTGCAGGCCTGCGGCATCGCGGTGCGGCCCCTGGCCGATGCCGGGGCGCCGCCCGCCCTGCGGTGACAATCCCGCGATGAGCGAGACCCCCCGCAAGCGCGCCACCGGCGGCGCGCGCACCGCCCGCCCCGCGCGGCGCCAGACCGAGCTGGCCGGCGCCACCATCAGCGAGTTCGACGGCGTGCGCTACCTGCACCTGGGCACCGACTGGGTGCAGGGCGCGATGCGCCTGCGCAAGCCGCGGGCCCTGGAGCTGGACTACATCCAGCGCATGATGGCCTGGCTGCTGTGGCGGCCGATCGACCGCCTGGAGCCCGATGGCGGCCAGGCCGTGCAGCTCGGCCTGGGCGCGGCGGCGATCACCCGCTGGACGCACCAGGTGCTGCGCTGGCCGACCCGCGTCGTCGAGCTCAACCCCAGCGTCATCACCGCCTGCCGGCTGTGGTTCCACCTGCCCGACGACGATGCGCGGCTGCAGGTGATCGAGGACGATGCCGGCGCCTGGGTGCAGCGACCCGAGCAGGCCGGCACGGCCGACGCGCTGTGCGTCGACCTCTACGACCACGACGCGGCCGCCCCGGTGCTCGACGACGAGGCCTTCTATGCCGCCTGCCGCGACCTGCTGGTGGCCGGCGACGCGCACACGCCGGGCGGGCTGATGACGGTCAACCTGTTCGGCCGCCAGTCCAGCTTCGCGCGCAGCAGCGCCCGCATCGCCGAGGCCTTCGGCGCCGACCAGGTCTGGCAGCTGGCGCCGACGCCGGAGGGCAACACGGTGGTGGTCGCCGGCCGTGGCGTGATCGTGCCCGACCGCGAGACGCTGACCGCCCGTGCCGAGGCGATCGAATCGCGCTTCGGCCTGCCGGCGCGCAAGTGGCTGCGCATGGTGCGGCCCTGGACGCCGGTGGTCTGAGCGGCCGCGCCCGCCGGTGGCCTGGACGGCCGCGGCCGCCCGGGGGGGCCAGCTCCGTGGCCGTGCGCCCGTCGCACCGGCCGGTGCGCGCGGGCTGGGCGTGACGGCCGGGGCGGGGCATGATGGCAGCCCCACCGCTTCCTCCGGCGTTGCCACGCCGGGCCCGGCGCCGCATGTCCACCTTCCTCGCCCGCGCCCTGGGCGCTGTCCGTCGTCTCCCGCGGGAGCGGTCCTGCCGCTGGCTGCCGGTGGTTCTCGGTCTGCTGCTGGCCGGCTGTGCCGGCGCACCACCGCGCCCGCAGCCGGTCGCCGCCGAGGACTGGGACGGCCTGACCCGCCAGCTGCGCGAGCTGATCCGCCACGAGCGCCGCGCTGGCGACCTGGCCGGCATCAGCATCGCGCTGGTCGATGACCAGCAGGTGCGCTGGCTGCACGGCCAGGGCTGGGCCGACGTGGCGCGCCGCATTCCGGCCGATGGCCACACGCGTTACCGCGTGGGCTCGGTCAGCAAGCTGCTGACCGACACCGCCGCGCTGCAGCTGGTGGCCGAGGGCCGGCTGGGGCTGGATGACCCGCTCTCACGCTGGCTGCCCGAGCTGCGCATGGCGCGGCCCTGGGGCGGGCCCGAGCCCACCGTGCGCCAGCTGATGACCCACCATGCCGGCCTGCCGCGCGACTGGCCCGGTGGCATGTGGGGCAGCCCGGCCGCCGATTTCCGCCAGCTGCCCGCCCTGCTGGCCGACCAGAGCGCAGTGCTGCCGGCCGGGCGCATGCTGGCCTACTCGAACGTCGGTGTCAGCCTGCTGGGCCTGATCGTCGAGCGGGCCGCCGGCCAGCGTTTCGAGCCCCATCTGGCGCGCAGCCTGCTGCAGCCCTTGCAGATGGACGACGCGGCCTTCGAGGCCGAGCCGCTGCGCGAGGGTCCGCGCGCGGTGGCCCGCGGCCACCAGGGCAGCCAGCCGCGCGAGGAGCCCGGCCTGCGCGACGTGCCGGCCGGTGGCCTGAGCGCCAGCGTCGCCGATCTGGCGCAGTTCCTGCGGCTGCAGTTCGCCCACGGCCGCGCCGGTGACGGCCGCACGATCCTGCCCGAGGACCGCTGGGCCGAGTCGCTGCGGCCGCAGAACGCGGAGGTGGCGCTGGACGGCGAGCTGCGCGTCGGCCTGGGCTGGATGCTGGGCACCTTCGGCGAGGACACGGTGCGGGGTGGCGGCCCGGTCGCCCACCACGGCGGCGCCACCTGGTTCCACCGCACCCAGCTGATGATGCTGCCCGAGCAGCGGCTGGGCGTGGTCGTCGCCTCCAACGACGCGGCCGCGCAGGCGGCCGTCAACCGCATCGCCCAGCGTGCGCTGGCCCTGATGCTGCAGGCCCGCACCGGCCGCCTGCAGGGCTCGGCCGAGGCGGGCTGGCAGCCGGCGGCCGAGCCCTGGAGCCGCGCCGCCCGCCAGGCCTGCACCGGCGACTGGCTGAGCGAGGCCGGCCCGGTCGAGATCGTCGATGACGACGGCCGTCTGCGCGCGCGCCTGGGCGTGGGGCCGCAGGCCCGCCGCCTCTGGCTGGCCGAAGGCGAGGACGGCCGCTGGTCGCCGCGCTGGCGCCTGTTCGGCCTGCTGCCGGTGCCGCTCGGCGTGCTGGAGCGCATCGGCATCGACTGCCCGCGGCTGGACGGTCGCGACGTGCTGCGGGCCCACCTGGACCAGACGGCGCTCGTCATCGGCCACCGCCTGCCGGCCGCGACGCCGCTGCCGCCGGAGGCCGCCGCGCTGGTCGGCCGTTACCGCGTCATCGGTGCGCCCGGCGAGCGGCTGCCGTTCGACACCCTGCAGCTGCGCGAGGCCGAGGGGCGGCTGTGGCTGTCGTTCCAGCAGCCCGAGGCCTTCGGTGGCGAGCCGGTCTGGCTGCCGCTGCAGCCGCTGCGGTCTGCCGCCACGGATGCCGCCATGGATGCCGCCGCCGACACCTGGCTGCTGCCCGGCCCCTGGGGCGATACCGGCTCCCGGCTGCCGCTGCGCGTGGCGCGCGACGGCGCGGGCCGCGTCCAGCCGCTGCAGACCTTCGCCTGGGGTGGCTGGACCTTCGTGCGCCGCGCCGACTGAGCTGTGGACAAGCCCGCGGCCGCGTCACGGCGCGGTCAGGCGCATGCTGCGCGAGCGGAAAATCCCGTGGTGACAGCCACTTGCCGCGCTTGTCCCCAGCCTTGTCCCCGCCGCGGCTTGTCCCCGGCTGTGGTGCGCAACCCTGTGCGCGGTGTGTGGCGGGCCCCGCCAAGTCCTTGTCAGCCGTGGACTTGCGTTGGAATGCCTGCAAAAGAGGCAGCTTCTCCCGTCTGTTCCAGTGATCGCAGGCGCGGGCCGGCGGGCTCCACCGCGGGTCCCCGTGCGCTGCACAGCCTTGTCCACAGCCCGGGCTTGTCCCCGTCTGCCGTGGGTGGATGTGTGAACAACATGTGACGGACGCGCGCAAGTCCTTGTCAGGCCTGATGCATCCTTGGATTGCCCGAAAATGAGGCAGGACCGGGGGCCTGCCGTCGGCGGGTGATCGATGGATCAGCCGGCTCCGGCACCGTCAATCCGCGGGATCACAGGGGCCATCGGCCTGTCCGGCCACCGGCCCCTGTCGTCCGAGCACCCAGACCGCCAGCAGCACGGCCAGGCCCGCGTGCAGCTCCAGCGCCTCTTCCAGCGTCTGCCACGCGGCCTGGGCCGGGTGGGTGGCGTCGATGGTGACAGCCACCCCCAGCAGCAGGCTCATCCAGATCAGCAAGGGCTGGCAGGCCGGACCGGCAGCCGATCCGCCCAGACGCCGCCACCCTGCCAGGACCCGCACACGCTGCGCGCGCCAGGTCCGTGCCACGATCAGCAGCAGCGGCGTCAGCACGGCCAGCATGGCCCAGGGATGACGGCCGCCGACGCCCAGCACCAGATCGACCAGATCGTGCACGGCGTCGATCTGCACACCGCCGAGCTGGGGCATGCGCAGGCCGAACAGGCGTTCGCCCCAACTGAGCTCGTCGAGCGCGCACACCAGCGCGAACCCTCCCAGCGGCACGATCATCGGCGGCAGCGGTCGCTGGCGGGGGAGGCAGCAGGCCGCGCGCAGGGCGGCCAGGGCGAAGACGGCCGCCGTCAGGGTTTCGATGGGGCCGTCCTCCTGGCCCCAGTCCGCCAGCCGCTGCGGATCCAGGCGGGCCAGGGCGAGGCCGGCAGCCAGCGTCAGCGCCAGCAGCGCGATGGCCAGCCGCGGCAGGGCGTGCAGGCCAGGCGGGCGGTCCGCCGCGGGGGGCGGGCCGGGCCGCGGGAGCAGGACCGGGCCTGGCGTGGCATGGGGCGTGGAACGGGGAGCTTGGGCGGTCATCGGCGGACAGGTGGCGGTCCGCCGCATGAACCGGCCCGTTCAGGACGCGGGCCGTACGCCGGTCGACGGACCATCGGGCGCTGCCCGGCTCATCGGCTGCCGCCGTCCCGGCTTGCGGCTGCCGGCTGCCATGCGCGGGCCGTGCGCGTGCCCTGCATCACGGGCGCCGATGGCGCCGGCATGGCCTTGCCCGCCCGCCCGGCCTCAGCGCCGTCCGCGCCGCGGTCCCCGGCTGCCGTGGCCACCCTGTCCGCGCGGTGGGCGCGGGCCGCCGTGGGCACCCCGCTCGCCCCGTCCGCCGCCGCCGAAGCCGGCGCGCGGCCCGCGCTGCAGCGACAGCGCGCGCTGGCCGGTCAGCTGGCGTTCGATGCCGTCGTTGAGCTCCTCGCGCAGCGCCTGCACATCGCTGACGTAGCCATAGACGCCCGGGAAGCGCAGGTCCAGCCACAGCCACAGCGTGCAGGCGCGCAGCGCCTGTTCCATGCGGTCCAGGCGGCTGCCGCCATGCACCTGGTCGAGGAAGGCCGGCGGGTCGACCTCGCCCATCAGCGCGTGCTGGCGGGCCCAGTGCAGGTACTGCACCCGCACATCCTCGATGCGGGTGTCCACCGGCGCCTGGGCATAGGTGAAGCGCTGCATCAGCGGCAGGTCAGGCGCGGCCTCGTCCAGCGCCTCGGCCAGCGCCAGCATCTCGTCGAGCTGGGCGACGGCGAAGTGCGCGTCGTCGAGCATCAGGCGCTCGACGAACACGCCCAGCACCTCGCGCAGGCTGCGCGCGCCCAGGCGGGCCGAGATCGTCTGCACATGCCAGCCGTTGGGGGCCACCGGCGCCTTGAACTCCTTGGGCGCCTTGGAGGTGCGCGCCATCAGCTCCTTGAGCCAGCGCCCGGCGTTGGGCTCGGCGCTGTCGAGCACGCCGGCGAAGCCCTCGTCCTGGATGCCGAAGCGCCCGGCGCGGCCGGCGATCTGGTGCACCTCGCTCTCGCCGAGCAGGCGGTCGGCCACGCCGTCGAACTTGGTCAGCGTCGAGAACAGCACGCGGCGGATCGGCAGGTTCAGGCCCATGCCGATGGCGTCGGTGGCCACCAGGATCTGGCTCTCGCCCTGGGCGTAGCGCTCGGCCTCGCGGCGGCGCACCTCGGGCGGCAGCGCGCCGTAGATGACCGAGACGCTGCGGCCCTGCTCGGCCAGCTGGTCGCGCAGGCCCAGCACCGAGCGGCGGCTGAAGGCCACCACCGCGTCGCCCTGGCGCAGCGATTCGAGGCTGACCGGCCGCGGCAGCAGCTCGACCTGCTGCTTGCGCTCGAAGTGGCGCGTGGTGCAGCGCTCGCCGCACAGGCCCAGCAGGTTGCGCAGCGCCGGCACCGCGAAGTCCGAGCAGATGATGATCACCTCGCGCGCCGGCACGGCGACCACGGCCTGGGTCCAGGCCCAGCCGCGCGAGGGGTCGAAGATCATCTGCGCCTCGTCGATCACCGCGACGTCGATGACGGTGTTGGTCGACACCATCTCGATCGTGCTGGAGACCGCGCGTGCGCCGTCGATGCGCACGCTTTCCTCGCCGGTCAGCAGCGAGCAGGGCACGCCGCGGGCGACCAGCCGGTCACGGCCTTCGAGGGCCAGCAGGCGCAGCGGCGCCAGGTAGGCGCCGGATTCGGCCGTGGCCAGGCGCTCGAAGGCGGCGTGGGTCTTGCCGCTGTTGGGCGGGCCGACGTAGAGGGTGACGGTGCGGCCGAGCTCGCGCGCCTTGGGGAAGCTGTCGGGATAGCCGTGGAAGGCCAGCTCGTGGTTGAGGCCGGCCAGCGTGTGGGCCTCGGTGACGCGCTGCTCCCAGCGGTCCTGCACGCGGGTCAGCGCTGCCAGCAGGGTCTCGGTGCTGGCGTGCGGCGCGGCGCACTCGGCCTGCAGCCGCGGCAGCAGCTCGCCGAGCTGCTGCGGCGCCAGCGCATGGCTGCGCGCGACCAGGCGCCGCAGGTGGTCGGTCAGCGTGGCGGCCTGCGGGTGGGCGGGCTTGGCGCCGAGCTCGCGCAGCAGGCGCTCGCGCTCGCCGTGCACGTACCAGGCCCAGACCGGCGCATCGGCGATCTCGACGCGGAAGGGCACCGGCATCGGCCACTCCATGCCGTCGTCGCCGGTCTGGTCGGACTCCGGCGGCACCGGCACCGGCACCGGCCAGGCGATCTGGCGCCAGAAGCGCCCGCCGTGGCGGCTGATGCCCATCGCGTCGAGCGCGCTGCGGCGCTTGATCAGCAGGCTGCGGGCGTCGGGCGCGCCGCCGAGGGCGTCCAGATGGGCGAGGGCGGCGTCCATCAGCTGCGGATGGATCCAGCGGCTGGGCCGCGTGCCCGAGGCCTTCTGCAGCTGGATCATGCCCAGCTGGTCGAGGTGGGCGTCGGGGCCCGGGTGTTCGGTGTCGAGGTAGTCGCCGGGCGATTCGACCTGGGGCAGGGCCCAGGCGTTCTGGCGCACGCGGGCCAGGGCCAGCAGGTCCAGATGG
This sequence comes from Pseudaquabacterium rugosum, assembly GCF_038066575.1. Classification (NCBI taxonomy): domain Bacteria; kingdom Pseudomonadati; phylum Pseudomonadota; class Betaproteobacteria; order Burkholderiales; family Sphaerotilaceae; genus Pseudaquabacterium; species Pseudaquabacterium rugosum. Next base: position 332,829 of record NZ_JBBUTF010000004.1, read on the forward strand.
GCCGGCAGGCGCTGGGCATGGGCCGGGTGGGGCAGGTGCAGGGCGGCGGCGGGTACGGCCGGCGCGACGGGGGCCGCTGCGGCGGCTTCGGGTCTTGGGGTGTCGGACATCTCGGGCGCGACTCTAACCGGCCGCGCGGCGGTGGTCGTCGGCGCGGGGTGGCGGGCGGGTTGGTGCGCAGGGTGTCGGACCCGGTGTCGGGCGGGTCGATGGCGCTGGCATCATCGGACGTGCGGGCCGGCGCTGGGCTGGGGCCCGCGTGCGAAGGTCACCCCATGTACGGCATCCACGACTACCCCGGTTTCGTCCTCGCGGTCATCGTCTTCCTGGCGATCCCGGGGCCGGGCAATCTGGCGCTGATCACCTCGACCGGCCAGGGCGGGGTGCGCGGCGGGCTGGCGGCGGCCGGCGGCGTGATCGCCGGCGACCAGCTGCTGATGTGGACGGCGGTGGCCGGCCTGGCCGCGGTGCTGTCCGCCTCGCCGCGGCTGTTCCATCTGCTGCAGTGGGGCGGGGCCGTCTATCTGGCCTGGCTGGGTTTGAAGATGCTGCGTGCGCGGCCCGGTGCCGCACCGACGCTGCAGATGCGCCCCGGCCACTGGTTCCGCCAGTCGATGACGATCACCTTGCTGAATCCCAAGGCGGTGATGTTCTACATGGCCTTCTTCCCGCTGTTCGTCGACCCGGCCACGCACCGCGGCCTGCCGACCTTCGCGCTGATGGCCGTCACCATCGCCACCTTGACGCTGGCGTACTGCGCGATCGTCATCGCGCTGACGCGCCATTTCGCCGATCGGCTGCGGGCCAGCCCGCGGGTCGGCACCTGGCTGCAGCGCACCGGCGGCGGCCTGCTGCTGGCCTTCGGGCTCAAGCTCGCCCTGGGGCGCTGAGCACCGGCGCCGCGGGCGCCGTGATCGACCCCTCAAGTTCCGCGCGCGCCGGCCGCTAACAAGGGCAGGGCGCGGGGACCGACCGCCTCCCGACACCGTCACCGCCGGCCTGCCGGCACCCTGACCGTGACGGGCTGCGCGTGCCGGTCCGGCACGGCCGTCCAGAAATCCGGACGGCAGCCGATATCCCGCCTTCGAACCACACGGCTGGCCGTCAGGCCGTCCGCGTGGCGCAGGACCGCGATGGCGGTGCACCCGGTCCTCGCCGGCCGGTGCGCGATGCCATCGCACGGCGGCCCAAGGGGCCGGGAAGGATCGAGCATCGTGCCGCTGCCGCGCAAGGCCCCCGTCGACGGGCCCCCCGCCGCCACCTGCCGCGGACCTCGACGCCGCGTCGCGCAGGCCGTGCTCGCACTGGCCGCCTGCGGCGCCGCGGGCTGGGCCACCGCCGCCCTGGTGCGCCCGGCCGACGCGCAGGCCGCCGAACGCGGTCTGGGCGTGATGACGGTGCACAGCGCCTTCGGCGAGACCTGGGCCTGGACCCTGTTCTGGCTGGTGGCCGTGCTGGTGACGCTGCTGGCGATCTACGCGCTGCGCCACTACGTGTTCTCGCTGAACCGGCTGTTCGGCCACCAGCGCCATCCGTACTCCAGCATCGTCAGCGCCGACTGGCCGCACGTCACCGTGCTGGTGGCCGCGCACAACGAGGAGGCGGTGATCCGCGACTGCCTCGAGAACCTGATGCAGGTCGACTACCCGGCCAGCCGCATGCGGGTGATGCCGGTCAACGACCGCAGCAAGGACCGCACGCGGGAGATCATCGACGAGGTCGTCGCCCGCTTTCCCGGCCGCATCCAGCCCTTCCACCGCGAGGGCGGCAAGCCCGGCAAGGCGGCGGCGCTGAAGGACGCCTGCGAGCGCGTCGACACCGATTTCATCATCGTCTTCGATGCCGACTACCTGCCCTCGCGCGGGCTGATCCGGCGGCTGATGGCGCCGTTCTTCGACCCCGAGGTGGGCTCGGTGATGGGCCGCGTGGTGCCCAACAACGTCGGCGCCAACCTGCTGACGCGGCTGCTGGACCTGGAGCGCTCCGGCGGCTACCAGGTCGACCAGCAGGCGCGCATGAACATGGGTCTGGTGCCGCAGTACGGCGGCACCGTGGGCGGCGTGCGCATGAGCGCGCTGCGCGCCATCGGCGGCTGGCACGACGACGTGCTGGCCGAGGACACCGATCTGACCTACCGCCTGCTGCTGGCCGGCTGGCGCACGGTCTATCACAACCGCGCCGAGTGCTACGAGGAAGTGCCGCAGACCTGGGCCGTGCGGGTGCGCCAGATCAAGCGCTGGGCCAAGGGCCACAACCAGGCGATGGTGCGCCACAGCGGCGCGCTGCTGTGGCGCCGCGGCATCGGCTGGGGCGAGCGCCTGGACGGCCTGCTGCTGCTGGGCGTCTACCTGATGGCGCCGATCCTGATCAGCGGCTGGTTCCTCAGCCTGCTGATGTACCTGACGGTCGAGCAGACGCTGGCCGCCCCGGCGCTGGCCATGCTGGCCTTCATGACGCACAGCGCGCTGGGCAACTTCGCCGCCTTCTTCGAGATCTCGTCGGCGCTGCACCTGGACCGCACCCGCTACCGCTCGACGCTGATCGCCTTCAACTGGCTGGGCTTCCTGGTCAGCTCGGTGGCGATCGCCCGTGCGGTGCTGGAGCAGCTGGTGCTCGACCGCCTGCCCGGCCGCGGCTTCACCTGGGACAAGACGGCGCGCTACCGGCAGGCGCCGGCAGCCGGCGCCGCCGCGCCCGGTCCGTCCGCCGATGCGCCAGCGCCCGGTGTCCGTCCCCCCGGAGGATCCTCCCGATGAACAGCAGCCAGATGCTGGCCTGGGCCGCGCTGCCGGCCGCCACCGCCACCGTGATGCTCCTGCCGCTGCTGCCGGCGCTGCGCGAGTGGTGGCGCCCGCGCGACACGCGCCCGCTGCACATCGATGCGCAGGACGCGCTGGACCCGACCTACATGGCGCGCAGCTTCTCGGCCCGGCTGGCCGAATCGGTGGCCCGCGGTGACCGCAAGCTCGGCCAGAGCCGGCTGATGCTGGCGCCCGGGCGCGGCAGCTGGCCGCTGAAGGACGACGAGTGGAAGCGCGGCCGCAATGCCCATGTCTGGCATGCGGCGGCCGATGTGCAGATGCCCGACGGCGTGCATTTCCTGGGCGAGGTCGCGACCCCGGCCACGCTGGAGACGGCGCCGGGCTGCGTCTACCGCGCCCTGTGGGCGGGCGCCAGCCTGCGCCTGGCCGAGCACGGCCACCTGCTGCGCTGGGCCCACGGCCGCCAGGTCGAGGTCGGCACCGGCTGCCGGCTGGCCGGCCGCGTGACCGCCGACGAGACGCTGACGGTCTGGGGCCGCAGCTTCTTCCTGCTGCTGCACGCCCCGGTGATCAGCTTCGGCACCCGGCCGGGCGGGCAGCGCATCGCGCTGGCCGCGCCGCGCCGCGCCGAGCACGGCGGCCTGCCGCCCGAGGTCGACTGGGATCCGGTGTCCGGCCGCGGCGTGGCCTCCGGCGACCTGCGCTGCCCCGAATGGAGCGCCTGGCGCGGCGATCTGCTGTGCCGTGGCGACCTCGAGATCGGCACCGGCAGCCATGCCGACGGCAGCCTCAAGGCCCATGGCGAGCTGGGGCTGCAGGCGCACTGCCGCATCCAGGGCAGCGTGTTCGCCGAAGGCGCCATCCGCGTCGGCGAGAACGTGCAGGTGCTGGGCAATGTCTGCTCCGAGACCGCGATCGCGCTGGAGCCCGGCTGCGTGATCGGCTCGCCCGAGCGGCCGGCCACCGTCAGCGCACCGCGCATCGACATCGGCCCCGGCGTGATCGTGCACGGCACGGTCTGGGCCGCCGAGCGCGGCCAGACCCGCCACGAGACCCCGGTGCCGCCCGAGACCGCGCTGGTGCCGGCCGAGCGCCGTCGCCGACCGAGCGACGAGCGCATCGAGGCCTGAGGCCCCCGCTTTCCCTCCACCACCGACGCCCGGACGCCGCCACCGCGCCCACGGATCCCTCCATCGACCCCGTCCACCGTGACGCCGTCCCGCCGCCTGTCGCCCACCATGACGCTGCCCGTCCCGACCACCGCCCTGACCCCTGCCGCGCCGACCGCCGCCGCGCCGGTGCTGATCTCGGTCGGCACCCGGCCCGAGATCATCAAGATGGCCCCGCTGCACGCGGCGCTGAAGGCCCGTGGCATGGCCGTGTCCTGGGTCCACACCGGCCAGCACCGGGAGATGGCCGACACGCTCTACGACTTCTTCGGCATCCGGCCCGAGCACGAGATCGCCCTCGACCGCCGCGACAACACGCTGGCCCACCTCAACGGCCAGCTGCTCGAAGGCCTGTCGGCGCTCTATGCCCGCCTGAAGCCGGCCGCGGTGCTGGTGCATGGCGACACCACCAGCACGCTGGCCTCGGCCCAGGCCGCGTTCTACAACCAGGTGCCGATCGGCCATGTGGAGGCCGGTCTGCGCACCGGCAATGCCCGCGAGCCCTTCCCCGAGGAGAAGAACCGCGAGCTGACCGCGCGCCTGGCGCAGTGGCATTTCGCGCCGACCGCCGGCGCCGCAGGAAACCTGCGACGTGAGGGGCTGGCCGAGACCGCGGTGCACGTGGTCGGCAACACCGCCGTCGATGCCGCGCTGCAGACCTGTGCCCGCCTCGATGCCCTGATGGCCGACGGCGCCGCCGTGCTGCCGGCCGCCCTCGACGCGTTCCGCCGGCGGCTGGACGCGGCGGCGACGGCGCGCCTGATCACCGTCACCGCCCACCGGCGCGAGAACTGGGACGGCGGCATCGCCAGTGCCGCACGCGCGGTGGCCCGTCTGCTGGCCACGCACCCGGACCTGCACGTGGTCTGGCCGGTGCACGGCAATCCGGCCGTCAGCCAGACCGTGCGCGGCGTGCTGGGCGCGCTGCCGCCGGCGCAGGCCGAGCGCCTGCTGCTGTGCGAGCCGCTGGACTATCCGGCCCTGCTGTGGTGCCTGCGCCGCAGCGTGCTGGCGCTGACCGATTCCGGCGGCATCCAGGAAGAGGGCGCCGCGCTGTCGACGCCGGTGCTGGTGCTGCGCAACACCACCGAGCGGCCCGAGCTGATCGAGGCCGGCGCCGGCGCGCTGGTGGGCACCGACGAGGCCCAGGTGCTCGCCGAGGTCAGCCGCCTGCTGGGCGATGCGGCCGCGCTGCAGGCCATGCGCGACGCGGTCAACCCCTTCGGCGACGGCCACACCGCCGAGCGCGTGGCCGCACTGCTGCAGCACGACCTCGGTGGTTGAGGGGCGGTCCGTCCGTCGCCCGCACCGCCCGCCGCCGCCTTCCTGCCCCCGACTCCTCACGCCGTCTTCCAGGTCCGCCATGCACGCACCCGTCGCCCGTCCGCTTCCGTCCCGTCCTCTGGCCCGTCCTCCGGCCCGTGTGCAGCAGGGCTCGCCCGCCGGCCTCCGGTCGGTCTGCGCCTGGCCGCTGGCCGTCGTCGGCGCGCTGCTGGCCGGCCAGGCTCTGGTGCCGCGCAGTGCCCACGCGGCCGGCGCCGGCCTGCAGCCCAAGGCCACGACCGTCGATCTGCTGGCCAGCGGCGGGCGGCTGAGCGCCGGCCTGGGCTCGACCGGCGCCGTCTCGCTGCGCGGCGTGAGCCGCCTGGACAACGGCGACCTGCTGCGCGGCGAGCTGCTGCGCGAGCGCAAGTTCGGTGAGACCGGCGGCATCGCCGGCCTCGGCTACACGCGGCAGATCCATCCCGACCATGCGCTGACGGCCACCGTCAGCCGCGGCCAGGGCGGCCTGAGCTGGGCCCGCATGCGCGGCGACCTGGAGCTGGCCAGCACCTGGGGGCCGGCGCGCAATCTCGTCACCCGCATGGCCGTCTACCGTGCCCGTTACGACAGCCAGCGCAGCGACACCGGCCTGCGCCTGGGCCTGGCCGTCTACATGCCCGGCGGCCTGGCCCTGGAGGGCGGGGTGACCTACAACCGCAGCCAGCCCGGCAGCGTCGGCACCGCCATGCCCTTCGTCGCCGCCACGCTGGGGCAGGAGGGCGATCGCATCGTCAGCCTGCGCGTGGCCCATGGCCGCGAGGGCTGGCAGCCGATCGGCGAGGGCCTGTCGGTGCAGGACTTCACCAGCACCACCGTCGGCCTGAACTGGCGCCAGTGGCTGGCCAGCGACTGGGGCGTGCTGGCCCAGGCCGAGTACTACCGCAATCCGACCTACCACCGCACGACGCTGGGCGCCGGCCTGTTCGGCCAGTGGTGAGCGTGGCCCGTGCGCATCCTGCCGCTGCCGCCCGCGCCAGCCGGGCCGGTGTCCCCCGCGCCCCTGGCCGTCGTGCCTGCCCACGCTCCTGAGGAGTCCCCGCGATGAGCACCTCCAGCGCCCGCAACCCTCTGATCGCGCTGCGCCGCCGTGGCGCGGCCGGCGGCGTGATCCTGCCGCACCGCTCGATCTGGTCCCTCAACCTGCCGGGCAGGCGCCTGGCCATCGGCCTCGCGCTGACGCTGCTGTTCACGCTGCTGCTGAGCCTGGCCAAGCCCTGGATCAGCCTGTTCTGGGTCGAACAGATGCGCGAATGGATGCAGGCCCTGGGCCTGGCCCAGCAGATCGGCGTCGATGACGCGGTGCCGTCCAGCCAGGGCCAGTACCTGCTGTCGCTGCCGGTGCCGATGGTGCATCTGCAGATGCCGGCGCCGGTGCGCCCGCTGCTGATGATCCACGGCGGGGTGGCGGTGCTGGCCTGGCTGGCGGTCGGCTTCCTGCCCGATGCCGGGCGGCCGGCGACCTATCTGGTGCGCTTCGCCGCGATGATCCATCTGTGCGCGGTGGTGTTCTTCGCCTTCTGGGCGCCGGTGTTTCCGCATGACGAGACCGGCCACATCGCCTGGGGCCTGCACCGCAACTGGCTGTTCATGCTGCTGACGCCCTGGCTGCACCTGTTCACCTACTACATGTTCCCGTTTCCCTGGTGGCAGCGGATCGCGCTGACGGGTCTGACGGTGGGCTGGCTGGCGCTGCTGGGGCCGCTGCAGTTCGCGCTGCACGCACAGGCGCTGGCGGTCTTCGGCATCGTCGTGATGCCGCTGCTGGAGACGCTGGCCGGCGTGATGCTGCCGATCCTGGGCATGGTCGCGCTGTTCGGCTGGGCGATGAGCTGGAACGACCCCGAGGACCTCCAGGGGTGAGCGCCATGGGCCTCCGCCTGCGCCTTCCGCCGGCCCTCTCGCTGGCGCTGCCACTGGTCCTGCCGCTGGCCTTGTCGCTGACCTTCTCGCCCACCGCGCGGGCGGCCGGGGCCGCGCCGCTGCCCGGCAGCCCCTGCCCGGCGCAGCCGCTGGCCGATGCCGCCCTGGCCGAGGCCGCGGTGCAGGTGCTGCGCACGCTGGCCGTGCAGGCGCCGGGCCAGCCGGCCGACGGGGCCTGGCGGGTGCAGAACGATGCCGCCCACGAGAGCGGCGATGCGCCCCCCTGGCAGCGCATCTCCGCCTATCCGGCCAACCTCGCCCTGGTGGGCATGCTGGCGGCCGCGCCGCAGGCCGTGCGACCGCTGGCCGCCGACTGGCTGCGCTGGCAGGCGCGGGCGCTGGCGCCCGGGCGTACGCCCTGGCCCGGCGTGCTGCCCGACCACTGGCTGCAGGTCGACACCGGCCGCCTGTTGCGCTGTGCGCCCCCGGGCGCGCCGCGGCCGGCGGCGGCGCGGGGCACGCGCTGCGAGGCGGTCGATGCCCACGACAGCGCCGCGGCCAGCCTGCTGCTGGCGGCCCAGGCCTGGTGGCGCCACACCGGCGATGCGAGCCTGCTGCGCGAGCCGCTGCTGCGGCGTGCGCTCGGCGATGCCGCGGCCGCGCTGCGCCGGCTCGACGACGGCCAGGGCCTGAGCCTGGCCGCGCCCGACTATCCGGTGGCCTACCTGATGGACGCCGTCGAGGTGGCCGCCGGCTGGGCCGCCTGGGCCCAGTTGCAGGCCGAGGTCTGGCAGTCGCCGGCCGCCGCCGCCGACGGCCGGCGCCAGGCCCGGCGCGTGGCCAGCGCCATCCAGACCCGGCTGTGGGACGCCGCCGCCGGCCGCTGGCGCGTCCATGCCCGCGCCGCGGCGCCCGATGCCACCCGCTGGTATCCGGACACCGTGGCCCAGGCCTGGCCGCTGCTGTGGGGCCTGGACCAGCACCTGGCGCCGCCCGCCGCCGAGCAGCTGCGGCAGCAGGCGCGCCAGGCCTGGCAGGCGGCCGTCGGTGGCTGGCAGGCCGCCGCGCCTGCGCCGGCCCCTCCGCCCGGATCGGTGGCGCCCGCGGCGGACGACCCGGTCGCGCTGCGCCCTGCGCGCTGGGCGCTCGCGCCGGCCGACGGCGACGGCTTCTGGTGGCCGTCGGTCGCGGTGGCGGCGGCCTGCACCGGGGATCCGGTGTCGGCCCAGATCTGGCTCGGGCGGGCCCGCGCGGCCTGGCTGACGCCCGCCGCCGCGCCCGATCCGGACGCCCATCCGGCCACCGTGATGACGCGCTTTCCGGCGCCCTTCGAGATCGGCGACCTGCTGTGGCTGGCCTGGCTGCTGCCGCCGCCGCCGCCGCCGCCGCCGCTCGCCCCCTCGGCCGCCGTCCCTGCGGCGCTGCCCCCGGCCGCGCGCCAGGCCGCGTCCCTGGCCGTGCCCCTCGCCCCGTCCGCCCGCTCCCCGGCCGCCCCTGCGGCCGTGGCGCTGACCGCTGTTCCCGCCCCTGGACCTGAACGTCATTCCGGAGAGATGACCCGATGAACAAGACCTCGCGCCCGCGCGCCCTCGAACGTTGCCGCCAGCTGGCCCGCACCTGGCTGCGCGGCCTGCGTCTGCGGCTGCGCCACTCCCTGGCCGCCGCCGCGGCCGCGCTGTGTGCCGGCCTGGCCCAGGCCGCCCCCGTCGACAGCCTGACCCTGCTGGTGCCCGACGGGGTCGACCTGCAGCACTGGAGCATCAAGGTCTGGGTCGACAGCGCGGCCGAGGAGGGCCTCAACATCGAGCTGATGACCGACAGCCAGCTGCTGGCGCTGGGCACCGGTGCGGCGCGCGCCGTGCCCGGCCTGATCGTGCCCGACTCGGCCCACCTGCGGGCCAGCGACGCGCTGATCGCCGCGATCAAGCAGTACGCCTACACCGGCGGCAAGCTGATGCTGGTCTATGACGCCGGCGTGCTCGACACCAGCGGCTTCTTCCCGACCGGCGGCCGGCCCAGCCGCTTCGCCGACATGGTCGGCCTGGACTACGCGCTGTGGAACGACGGCGCCGGTGCCGAGACCATGGTCGGCTTCGGCCCGGTCGTCGGCACCCGGGCCCGCCTGGACAGCCTGTCGATGCCGCCGGGCAAGTACCTGCCCTACCAGCCGCCGGCCAGCCTGGCCACGACCACCGCCAGCACCGCCTTCGTGCCCGTCACGGCGGCCGATCCGGGCGGCAGCGCGCGCCTGCGCGGCCTGCTGCAGCAGCGCCAGATGGCGCGCATCGACGAAGGCTCGGGCAACGTGCGCAAGCGCCGCCTGAACCAGCTGCGCCAGCAGCTGGGCCTGGGCGTCGAGCTGGGCGCGCCGGTGAAGTTCAACCGCCGCAACCCGCAGGCCTTCCGCGCCCGTGACCGCCACATCTACGACCTGCTGCGCCGCAACAGCTTCGAGGTCGACGCGGTGATCAACGCCGACGGCCGCAGCGCCACCGAACGATCGGTCAACGAGGGCGCGGCCGGCGACGGCTCGCTGCAGACCATCAGCGGCTACGGCTACGGGGCGCTGAACTACTTCAGCTACGTCACCACCGGCACCTTCCCGGGCACCGTCTACCTGTCCTCGCCCGAGCACGGCCTGGCCGCCGGCATCCGCACCTACGGCAGCGGCCAGCTGCTGTTCGTCAACATGCCGCTGGGCTACTTCAAGGCCGTCGGCACCGATGGCGCGCTGCTGCACGGCTTCCTCGACCATTTCGGCCGCGACGTGGTCGGTCTGCCGTCGATGTCGGTGCAGCCGCGTGGCCGCGGCGGCCTGATCTACAACTGGCACATCGACGACGGCGACGACCTGACGGCCGACACCAAGCAGCTGCTGGCCGAGACCTCGATCCTCAAGCGCGGGCCGTTCTCGCTGCACTTCACCGCCGGCCCCGACGTGATCAGCTTCGGCGACGGCAAGGGCCAGGATCTGGACAACGACAAGACCGCCCAGGACCTGGTGCGCAAGCTCGGCAATGTCGGCCCCTATGCCTCACCGCTGAACCGCGACCGGCTGCCGGCCCACGAGCTGGGCTCGCACGGCGGCTGGGTGCACGACTACTGGGGCGCCAACGCCAGCGAGGCCAACGTGCCCGACCTGAGCTGGATGCTGCAGAGGAACTTCGACGCCATCGAGCGCATCACCGGCCGGCGCATCACCGAGTACAGCTCGCCCCAGGGCAACACGCCGACCTGGGCCGTGCGCTGGCTGGAGGCGCGCGGGGTCAAGGCGATGTACATGGTCAGCGATCTGGGGGCGGCGATGATCCGGCCCTGGCGCAACGGCCAGCGTCTGACCGACAAGGCCTGGTCCTCGCCGGTGACGCCGCTGGGCAAGTACGCGACCTTCGAGGAGTTCGAGGAGTTCGGCGTCAGCGACATGGCCTCGGGCCAGTGGCTGCTGGATCTGCAGAGCTTCGCGATCAACCACCGCACCAACCGGATGTTCTACACCCATCCGCCCGGCACGCTCGGCCATCTGCAGCCCTTCGAGGCGCTGCTCAACCGGGCCGATCGCATGCAGGCCTCGGGCCGCTTCCGCTGGTACACGATGTCGCATCTGGCGGACTTCTCGCAGCGCCGGGTCGAGACCGAGTGGTCGGCGCGCATGTTCTTCGGCCTGACCACCTTCACCGCCACCAACGCCCAGGGCCTGACCGAGCAGACCTGGCTGCTGCCCAAGAGCCGCTACACGATGCCGGTGGTCGTCAGTGGCGCCGGCAGCGTGCGCGCCGACGGCAAGGACTGGCTGGTCACCGCGGAAGGGGGCACGAGCCTGAAGTTCACCACGCTGCGCTACTGACGCCGCGTGTCGTTCCTGCCACCGCGCGCCCGGCGCGGCGGTGGCTCCGGGATCCGCCGCAGTGCCTCGCGGCGGATCCGGGCCCGATGTCGTCGTCCGAGCGTTGCCGCCCCGTGCGGGGCCGCAGCGGACGGACGACCCGAGGGGTCTCGGTCGCGCCCGGTGGATGGGTTGATCCACCGGTGTCGAGGCCGTGATGCAGTGTCTGAGGCACGGTTGTGTTCGCCCGGCCCCCAGCGGCCGGGCTTTTTTTTGCCCGTGCGGTGCGGGGTGCCGGCCGTCCGTCGGGGCGACGGACGGTGGCCATCTTCACCGTGCCGGCGGGCGGCCGGTCGCCGGAACAGCGGGCCTTCAGCCGCCCACGCGCAGGCGTTCGAGCACGCCCTCGTCGATCCCGCGCAGCGCGCGGCTGGTGGTGGCACCGACCAGCGCGAGCGCCGGCGGCTGGGCCAGCGCCTGCTGCGCGGCACGGCGCACCTGGGCCGGGGTGGCGGCCTGCAGCGCGTCCATCCATTCATGGCGGCCCCGCACGCGGCCCAGCGCGTACAGATCCTGCGCCGCCGCCTCCAGGCGCTGGAACGGCCGCTCCAGCGCCGCCAGCGCGCGCACCATCAGCTGGTGGCGGGCCCGCTGCAGATCGGCCGCGCGCACCTGGGCGCAGACGGCCTGCAGCTGGCGCACCAGCTCGTCGATCAGCTGGACCACCTGCTGCGGGCTGGTCGAGGCCTCGATCACCCAGGCGCCGTGGCCGTCGAGCACGTCGGCCGAGCAGGCGGCGTAGTAGCACAGGGCCTGGCGCTCGCGGATGGCGTCGATCAGCGGCGAGCTCATGCCTTCGCCCAGCACGGCCGCGGCCAGCTGGGTGGCCGCATGCGGCTGCTGCAGCGAGGGCCCGGGCCAGCCCAGCACCAGCTGCACCTGGCTGGAGCCGCCATGGCGGCGCGTGGCCATGCCGCCCAGCCACGCGGGTTCACCCAGCACGTTCGGCGTGCCCGCCGGCATGCGGCCGAAGGCGGCCTCGGCCGCGGCCAGCACGGCCTCCGGGTCGATGCCGCCGGCCACCGCGACGATGGTGTTGCAGCCGGTGTACTGGCGCTGCACCCAGTCCAGCAGGTCGTCGCGGCTGAAGCGGCGGATGTTGGCGCGGCTGCCGATCACCGGCCGCGCCACCGGATCGCGGCCGAAGCAGCAGCGGTCGAACAGGCGGAAGGCGGTGGCCACCGGGTCGTCCTCGACCTCGGTGTACTCGTGCAGGATCACCTGGCGCTCGCGCTCCAGCTCGTCCTCGGGGAAGGTGGGGTGGCGCACGATGTCGGCCAGCTGCTTGAGCAGCGTCACCGCGTCGCGCGCCAGGCCGCGCATGTGGAAGGCGGTGTGGTCGCGGTCGGTGTGGGCGTTGACCTCGGCGCCCAGGCGCTCGGCGTCGCGGTTGATGCGCTGGCAGTCGCGGCGCGTCGTGCCCTTGAAGGCCATGTGCTCGACGACATGGCTGATGCCGCTGTCGCGGTGGCCTTCGTGGCGGCTGCCGGAGCGCACGAACACGCTCAGGCAGACGCTGGGGCTGCCCGGCTCGCGGATGGTCAGCACCCGCACGCCGTTGGACAGCGTGTGGACGCGGGTGTCCTCGTCCGGGCAGATGGACGGGACGGGGGAAGCGGAGGCAGCGGTGCGGGGCATGGGCGGCGATGTTATGCGCTGCCTGCACCGCGTGCGGCGAGCGGGGGCCGCGGCCGGCGGCCGGTCGCGGCCTGTCGCGGCCTGTCGCGGCCGGCCTTGCCGCCCCGATTCAGCGGGCGGGGGCGGCCGGCGCGGGGATCGGCGCCGATGCGGTCGCGCCGTCCGTCGACGGGCCGCGGCGGGCCAGCCAGGCGTGGGCGACGGTCGCGCCGAGGTCGATCACCCCGGCCGCGTAGTAGGCCGACCAGTTGTAGCGGGTCACGGCATAGAAGTTCTGGGTGCCGGCCAGCCAGGTCGCCGGGGCCGCGGCTTGCCCCTCGATCTGGCCGTTGTGCAGCTGTACCAGGGCCAGCAGCGCGGCCGGTGTGCCGTCGTCCGGATGGGCCGCGGCCTCCGGGCCCAGGCCGGCACCCAGTGCCTGCCACTGGGCACGCGTGAAGCTGGGCTTGATGTCGGGGGCCAGCATCGTGGCCAGTGCGGTGCCGTCGGCCGGTGGCGTGGCGGCGTAGTGCGTGGCCAGGCCGGGCTGCCAGCCGTGGTCGCGCAGGTAGGCGGCGATGCTGCCGATGGCGTCAGCCGCGCTGCCGCGCAGGTCGATGTGGCCGTCGCCGTCGAAGTCGACCGCATGGCGCATCAGGCTGCCGGGCATGAACTGGCCCAGGCCGAGGGCGCCGGCATAGGAGCCGCGCACCGACAGCGGATCGAGCTGCTCGCGCGAGGTCCAGGCCAGGAACTGGCCGAGCTCGTCCTGGAAGAAGGCGCTGCGGTCGCTGCGCCCGCTGGGAAAGTCCAGGCTGAGGGTGGCCAGCGCGTCGAGCACGCGGAAGCTGCCCATCACGCGGCCGTAGTAGGTCTCCACGCCGATGATGCCGACGATGAGCGCGGCCGGCACGCCGTAGCGGGCCTCGGCGCGCGCCAGCACGTCGGCATGGCGGGCCCAGAAGTCGACGCCGGCGGCGATGCGCTGCGGCTCGACGAAGCGGGCGCGGTAGGCGGCCCAGTTCTTGGCGGCCGGCGTGGCCGCCGGCATGATCAGCCGCTGCACCGACGCATTGGGCGTGGCCGAGGCGATGGTGCGCGTGACCCAGGCCGCATCCAGTCCGTGCTGGGCTGCCAGACGCTGGGCCAGTGCCTGCACGGCCGGGGTCTCGCCATAGGTCGGCGGCGGAGGCAGGGCCGGGCCGGCGGCCTTGGCCGATCGGGTGGCCGGGGCAGGCTGCGTGGTGGCGGTGGTGGGTGCGGTGGTGGTGGCGCGGCGGGCGCTACCGGCGTCCTGGCCGCGCTTCGCACGCCGGGCGTCCTGGACGTTCTGGGCGTCCTTGGTGTCCTTCGCCGTCCGGGCCGCGGCTTCCTGGCCGGCGGCCTGGGCCGTCCCACCCGCGCCGAGGCCGCCCAGGCCGAGCCCGGCCAGCAGGACGAGGGGCGCGAGTGGCGTGAGGGGCGACAGTGCCCGGCGCCAGGGCCGTGCCCGGTGCGCGGGCAGGGGATCGGTCGACGATGCGGTGGCCACGGTGGCAGCAGGACGCAGGGCAGGCAGGCTCATGCCGCGGCATTATCGGCAGAGCCGCAGGGCCCGCCGCAGTGCGCGCCACTCGCCGGGCGTGAGCCGGTCACGCCCACCGGGTGCATAACGCAGTCGCTGCAGGGCATCGAGCCGTGCGGCGGCCTCGGCGGCCGCTGCGCCGTGGCGTTGGCGCAGGGCGTCCGCCCAGCGGGCCGGTGCGTCGCTGGCCGTGGCCTCGATGCCGCGGTCGCGCAGGGCCTGCACCAGGGCGTCGCGCTGCCGCTCCCAGGCGTTGCCCGCCCTGCGCGGCCGGCGCAGCAGCCACAGCGCGCCCAGCAGCGCCGGGACGCTGATCACCAGCGCCAGCGCCCGCCACAGGGTGGTGGTGTCCGGCGTGTCCAGGCCCAGCCGGCGCAAGGTGTCGAGCTGTTGCTGGCGGTTCCAGCCGTCCAGCCACAACACCCAGCGGGTGTCGAGCGTCGCCCACTGGCGCTGCAGCAGGCGCCAGAGCGCCGGATCCAGGTCCAGCAGGGCCTGGCCGAGCAGGCCGGGCGTGGCCGCCGCGACGCTGTCGCGTGCCACCCGCTCGGGCGCGACGGCGGCGGTCGGGTCCAGCCGCTGCCAGCCGCGGCCGGCCTGCCAGTACTCGACCCAGGCATGGGCATTGCGCTGGCGCACCACGCGCCAGCCGTCGGCATCCGGCGCATCGCTGCCCAGATAGCCGGTGACGATGCGCGCGGGCACGTCCATCGCGCGCAGCATCAGCGCGACGGCGGCCGCATAGTGCTCGCAAAAGCCGATGCGGCGGCCGAACCACAGCTCGTCGACCATCTGCGGTCCGTAACGGCCGGGTTGCGTGCTGTAGCGGTAGCCGCCGCTGCGCAGATGCGCGACCAGGGCCAGCGCCAGACGGTCGGCATCGGCGGATGCGCCCAGCCGTGTGCGCAGGGCGCGGGCCCAGGCCTGGGCCTGCGGATTGCTGCCGGCCGGCAGCGCGCGCAGGCGGGCGGCGCTGTCGGCATCGAGCGTCGGATCGAGCCGCCAGCGCGGCCAGGCCAGCAGCTCCAGGCGCAGCCGTTCCCGGTTGGGCTGTGCCCGGTGCCAGACCGCGTCGCGGCCCAGCCAGCCCTCGGCGTCGGTGGCCGGGCCGAAGGCCGCGCCGGGCAGCGGGGGGCTGAGCTCCAGCAGCGGCAGCGCGGCCAGCCGCTGGGGCTCGAACAGCGCCTCGTAGCGCAGCGGGCGGTCCTCCAGCAGCAGGCCGGCCTGGGTGGTGCCGGGCGCGCCGGCCGCCGGGCCGGCCGGCGCGCTGCCCGGATCGCCGACCGGTGGGCCCGCCGGCGCATCGGCCGCCACCCGCAGCGCGCTGGCCGGCCGCAGGCGCGCCGACCAGGCCACACGCCAGCGCTCGCCGTCGAAGCTGCTGAGCACCGGGCCCCGGAAATACAGCGTGCCGGGCGCCGGTTGCGGCCCTGGCGCGAAGCGCAGGCGCAGCGCGACGCCATCGTCCTCGGCCAGTGCGGCGACGTCGCCGGGGGCCAGTTCCTCCGACAGCCCGGTGCGGCCGACGCCGGCCTGCGGCGTGCCCCACAGCGGACCCAGCCGCGGGAAGACCAGGAAGACGAGTGCGGCCAGCGGCAGCGCCACGGTCAGGCTGCGCAGCACGGTGCGCAGCGCCTGGCGCAGCGGCGGGCGGCCCTGCGGCCGCTGCGCCAGCACCAGCAGCACCAGCAGCGCGGTGCAGCCGGCCAGCATGCCGAGCGCGCGCGCCAGCGACTGGCCGTAGAGCGCCTGCATCTGCACGATGAAGAAACCGAGGAAGAACAGCACCATCGCGTCACGCCGCGCGCGCAGCTCCAGCAGCTTGAGCGCCAGCAGCAGCACCAGCAGCGACAGCCCGGCCTCGCGGCCCAGCAGCGTGCCGTGCTGCAGGGCGATGCCGGCGGTGGCGGCCAGCGTCAGGCCGGCGGCGGCCCAGCGCGGCGGCAGCGGCCGGTCCCGCCAGGCCCGCAGGCCGCGCCAGGCCAGCAGCACGCCGAACAGCGCACCGACCCACGGCGGCAGCTCGGGCAGCAGCGGGGCGGCGATCAGGCCGGCCACGGCCAGCTGGACCAGGGTGTCGCGGGCTTCGCGGCTGATGGGGGGCAGGCGGCGGTGCGGCGTGGTGGGTTGGGTGGCAGTGGCCGCCGGTCCGGTCCGGCTGCGGGCGTCCGGAGCCGGGGCGCCGGGGTGCGGGCTCATTGCGGGGGCTCCGTCAGCCCGTGCAGGGCGAGTGCCCGCAGGGCGGCCGCCAGGGCTTCGCGGTCGCCGGCCTCGCCCGTGCCCGTGCCACCGACGGGCAGCGCGGGCCGTCCCGGCAGCTGCAGGCGCACCGGCCGGCCCTCACGCGCGGCCTGCAGCAGCCAGGCGCAGAGCCGGGACAGGGCGGCTTCGAGCGCCGGGTCCGTCGCGGGGCCTGTCGCGGCGTCGATCACGGGGCTGCTCGCGGGGCGGGTCGTTGGGCTGATCCCGGGGGGGATGGCAGGGCCGCTTGCACGGTGGGCGCCGCCGCCGTGTGCGGTCCCCGGCGAGGCCCCGGCCGCATCGGCCAGCGTCAGCACGTCGGCCGGCGGCTGCGGTGGCGCGCGGCGCGCACGCACCAGCAGGCGCTGGCTGCGCGCGTAGTGCTTCCACAGCACCTCGCGCGGGCGGTCGCCGGGCCGCCAGTCGCGGGGCAGGTCGGGCTCCTCCGTGTCGCGGGCCGCGGCGGGGCCGTGTGGACGGTCGTGGCGCGCGTGGTCGTCGCCCGGTGCCCGGCGCTGCGGCCAGGGCGGCGCCGGTTGCTCGGGCGCCGGATGGACGATGCGCCGGCGGGCCGGCCGCATCCAGCCCCAGCAGCGGAACAGGCCGTAGGGGTAGGTGGTCGAGATCTCGATGGTCGGCAGCAGGTGATGGCCGCGCGGCCCGCTGCGGTGGTGCAGCGTCAGCGTGCGCTGCTCGCCGGGCGCGAGCTCCAGATCCAGCCGCGGTGAGGACGGGGTGTCCGCCTCGACCACGACCGGCAGCGGCGCGGCCGGCGTGGGGCGCACGGTACGCCCGGGCGGGAGGGCACCTGCGCGGTCATGCCGGCCGGCCTCTTGCGCGCCGCCCTCGCGCCAGCCCAGGCGCAGGCCGCAGCGTTGCGGGCCGTCGTTGCACAGTCGCAGGTGCAGTGCGGCGGTGGCGCCGGCCGGGGCGTCGGGCACGGCCTGCACCTCCAGCCGCAGGCCGCGCAGCGCCGCATGCGTCTGCCAGATCGAGACGGCCGCCACGCTGCCCAGCAGGAAGACCAGCGCGTGTCCGAGCTGCAGCTGGAAGTTGATCGCGCCCACCAGCATGGCCAGCAGCGTCAGCGCATACAGCCCGCCGGCGCGGGTGGGCAGCACGTAGAGGTTGGCATGGTCCCAGGTCTGGGTGTCCTGGCGCCGGGCGCGGGCGTCGCTCCAGGCGTGCAGGCGGGTGCGCACATCGGCGCGAACACGGGCCCACGGCCGGCCGCGCCGGCCGTCTGCGGCCCGGGCGCGCTGCGCGCCGGTCGGTGGCGGTGTCGCCGCCGGGTCCTTCGTCACCATGTCCGGCCGTGGTGGATGGCTCAGGGCAGCGGCACCGCGGCCAGCAGCGCCTGCACCTGAGTCTGCGTGTCTCTGCCGCTGCCGACCGGCGCGTGCAGCCGGTGCACGCAGGCCGGTGGCAGCACGCGCTGCAGGTCCTCCGGCGCCACCCAGTCGCGGCCCGACAGCAGCGCGCGCGCCCGCGCCGCCCGCAGGATGGCCAGGCCGGCGCGCGGGCTCAGCCCCTGCTGGAACCAGCGCGGCTGGCGGCTGGCCGTCAGCAGCGCCTGCAGATAGTCCAGCAGCGCGTCCGACGCATGCACGGCCGCCACCGCCGCGCGCAGCGCGCGCAGGCCCTCGGCATCGAGCTGCGCCGGCAGCCGCGCCAGCAGCGCGCGCCGGTCCTCGCCGGCCAGCAGCGCGCGCTCGGCCGCCGGATCGGGGTAGCCGAGGTGGATGCACATCAGGAAGCGGTCGAGCTGGCTTTCGGGCAGCGGATGGGTGCCCAGCTGCTCGGCCGGGTTCTGCGTCGCGATGACGAAGAAGGGCTCGGGCAGCGGGTGGGTCACGCCGTCGATCGAGACCTGGCGCTCCTCCATCGCCTCCAGCAGCGCGCTCTGCGTCTTGGGGCCGGCGCGGTTGATCTCGTCGGCCAGCAGCACCGGGCTGAACACCGGACCCGGATGGAAGACGAAGCGCTCGCCGGCGCGCTCGAACACGCTGGTGCCCAGCAGGTCGGTCGGCAGCAGGTCGGCGGTGAACTGCACCCGCTGCAGCCGCAGGCCGAGCGACTGCGCCAGCGCCTGGGCCAGCGTGGTCTTGCCCACGCCCGGCAGGTCCTCGATCAGCAGATGGCCGCCGGCCAGCAGGCAGGTCAGCGCGTCCTCGATGCGGTCTCGCTTGCCCACGATGACCGTGCTAATCTGGTCCGCGAGGAGGGCCAGACGCCGCGCAAGATTGGGGACAGACATGCGGCGCACCATAACGGAAAACACCGATTGCCGAGGAAGACAAGCCCACCATGTCCACCGCGTTCTACACCCACGCCGACTGCCGCCTGCACGACATGGGCGCCGGCCATCCCGAATGTCCGCAGCGCCTGGATGCCATCCACGACCAGCTGCTGGCCTCCGGTCTCGACATCGCGCTCGAGCACCGCGACGCCCCGCTGGCCACGCTCGAACAGATCGGGCGCGCCCACACCACCCACTACGTGCTGCAGCTCAAGGACGTGCTGGAGCAGATCGAGTCCAGCGGCGAGTCGCGCCACCTGGATCCGGACACGCTGGCCTGCCCCGGCACCTGGCGCGCCGCGCTGCGCTCGGCCGGCGCGGCGGTGGCCGCGACCGAGGCCGTGCTGCGCGGCGAGGTCGACAACGCCTTCTGCGCGGTGCGCCCGCCCGGCCACCATGCCATGCGCGACGAGGCCGGGGGCTTCTGCTTCTTCAACAACGTCGCCGTGGCCGCCCGCCATGCGCTCGACGTGGCGGGCCTGCAGCGCGTGGCCATCATCGACTTCGACGTCCACCACGGCAACGGCACCGAGGACATCATCGCCGGCGATGAGCGCATCCTGATGTGCAGCTTCTTCCAGCACCCGCTCTACCCGAACTGCGGCGCGGTGCCCAAGGGCACGAACATGGTCAACGTGCCGATCCCGGCCTACACCCGCGGCATGGAGGTGCGCGAGGTCATCGACGCGATGTGGCTGCCGGCGCTCGAGGCCTTCCGCCCCGAGCTGATCTTCATCAGCGCCGGCTTCGACGCCCACCGCGAGGACGACATGGGCCAGATGGGCCTGGTCGAGGCCGACTACGAGTGGATCACCCGCCGCCTGCAGGACGTGGCCCGGCGCCATGCCCAGGGGCGCATCGTCTCCTGCCTGGAGGGCGGCTACGCGCTGAGCGCGCTGGCGCGCAGCGTGGTGGCCCACGTGCGGGTGCTGGCCGACGTCTGAGCCGTCACGGTCCGGGCCGCCCCGGGAACGTCGCCGGGCTGTGCTCCACTAGCGGGCATGAACGTTCTCGATCGTCTGTCGCGGCTCGTCACCGAGCTGCTGAGTGTCTCGTCGCTGACCGGTCTGGCCATCCTGGCGGTCTGTCTGCTGGTCTCCGGGCTGCTGGTGCATCGCCTGTCACGGCTGCGCGCGGCCGATGTCGCGGCCCAGACCGCGGCGGACGAGGCCTCCGGTGCCGCCCCGCGCGGTCCGGCCGGTGCCCCTCATGTCGAGAGCATCCTGCTGGGCGAGCGCGGTCTGGACGGCGTGCTGTTCCCGGCGGCGGCGCTCGGTCTGGCCGCGCTGGCCCGGGTGTTCATCGGGGATCTGGTGGCGCCGGCGGTCTTTCGCCTGGCCATTCCGCTGCTGCTCAGTCTGACCGTCATCCGCGGCACGGTGCGGGTGCTGCACGCGGCCTTTCCGGCCTCTCGTCTGGTGCGTTATCTGGAGCGCACCGTCAGCTGGCTGGTGTGGGCCGCGCTGGTGCTGTGGCTGACCGAGCTGCTGGCGCCGACGCTGGAGGCGCTGGAGTCGGTCAGCTGGAAGATCGGCGGCTCGCCGGTCAGCCTGCGCAGCCTGCTCGAGGGCGCGCTGACGGCCATCGTCGTGCTGCTGGCCATGTTGTGGCTGTCGGCCTCGATCGAGTCGCGGCTGCTGCGCGCCGAGGCGGTCAACCTGAGCGTGCGCAAGATGGCCGCCAACGCGGTGCGCGCGCTGCTGCTGGTCATCGGCGTGCTGGTGGCGATGTCGGCCGCCGGCATCCCGCTGGGCGCGCTCAGCGTGCTGGGCGGCGCGATCGGCGTGGGCCTCGGTTTCGGCCTGCAGAAGCTGGCGGCCAACTACGTCAGCGGCTTCGTCATCCTGGCCGAGCGCAGCCTGCGCATCGGCGACGTGGTCAAGGTCGACGGCTTCGAGGGCCGCATCTCCGACATCACCACCCGCTACACGGTGCTGCGCGCACCCAACGGCCGCGAGTCCATCGTGCCCAACGAGCTGCTGATCACCCAGCGGGTCGAGAACTGCTCGTTCGCCGACACCAAGGTGGCGCTGACCACGGTGGTCGAGATCGCCTACGGCAGCGACCTGGAGGCGCTGACGCCGGTGCTGCAGGCCGCGATCGCCGCCGTGCCCCGCGTGCTGCAGGACCCGGGGCCGGCCGTGCTGCTGTCGGGCTTCGGCGCCAACGGCCTGCAGCTGACCTGCGCCTACTGGATCGCCGATCTCGACCGCGGCGAGGGCGGTGTCAAGGACGGCGTCAACCGCGCGATCCTGCGCACCCTCGACCGGCAGGGCATCGAGATCCCGTATCCGCAGCAGGTGGTGCGGGCGGCGCCGGGCTCCGAGGCGGCGCTCAAGCACCTGCCTTGAACGCGCGACGCCCGCGTGCCGGAGGGCCGGCAGGCGGGCGTCGCGTGGCGATCGCCGGGGCACGGCCGTTGCCGGCCGGCCCCTGGAGGCACTGGATCAGGCCACCGTGACCGGGATCTTGCCGATCTTGGCCTGCCAGGTCTTCGGCCCTTCGATGTGGGCCGAGGTGCCGCCGGCGTCCACCGCCACCGTCACCGGCATGTCGACGACGTCGAACTCGTAGATCGCTTCCATGCCCAGGTCGGCGAAGGCCAGCACCTTGGCCGCCTTGATGGCCTTGGACACCAGGTAGGCGCTGCCGCCCACGGCCATCAGGTAGGCGCTCTGGTTGTCCTTGATCGCCTCGATGGCGACCGGGCCGCGCTCGCTCTTGCCCACCATCGCGATCAGGCCGGTCTTCTCCAGCATCATGCGGGTGAAGCCATCCATGCGCGTGGCGGTGGTGGGACCGGCCGGGCCGACCACCTCGTCGCGCACCGGATCGACCGGGCCGACGTAGTAGATGACGCGGTTGGTGAAGTCCACCGGCAGCGATTCACCCTTGGACAGCATGTCCTGGATGCGCTTGTGGGCGGCGTCGCGGCCGGTCAGCAGCTTGCCGTTGAGCAGCAGCG
Organism: Pseudaquabacterium rugosum; assembly: GCF_038066575.1. Lineage (NCBI taxonomy): Bacteria > Pseudomonadati > Pseudomonadota > Betaproteobacteria > Burkholderiales > Sphaerotilaceae > Pseudaquabacterium > Pseudaquabacterium rugosum. The sequence continues at coordinate 354,512 of NZ_JBBUTF010000004.1, forward strand.
TGTCGCCCGGCTTCCAGCTGGCCACCTCGGCCTTGGTCAGCGTGTTCAGATCGACGCGCTTGCTCTTGTTGTAGTCGGGCGCCCACTTCACGTCCGGCCACAGGTCCAGGCTCGGCGGATCGAGGTAGACCGGGCCCGAGCCGTCCATCACGAAGTGCGCATGCCGCGTCGCCGCGCAGTTGGGGATCATCGCGATCGGCTTGCTGGCGGCGTGCGTCGGGAAGGTCTTGATCTTGACGTCCAGCACCGTGGTCAGGCCGCCCAGGCCCTGGGCGCCGATGCCCAGCGCATTGACCTTCTCGTGCAGTTCCAGGCGCAGTTCTTCGAGCTTGGACAGCGACGCGCCGCTGGCCGCCTTGGCCTGCAGCTCGTACATGTCGATGTCCTCCATCAGCGCCTGCTTGGCCAGCAGCACGGCCTTCTCGGCGGTGCCGCCGACGCCGATGCCCAGCATGCCCGGCGGGCACCAGCCGGCGCCCATGGTCGGCACGGTCTTGAGCACCCACTCGACGATGTCGTCGCTCGGGTTGAGCATGTAGACCTTGGACTTGTTCTCCGAGCCGCCGCCCTTGGCCGCGACGGTCACGTCCAGCGTGTTGCCGGGCACGATCTCCATCTGCACCACGGCCGGCGTGTTGTCCTTGGTGTTCTTGCGGGCGAAGATGGGATCGTCCAGCACGCTGGCGCGCAGCGTGTTGTCGGGGTTCAGATAGCCCTGGCGCACGCCCTCGTTGACGGCGTCCTCGATCGAGCCGGTGAAGCCGTCCCACTTCACGTCCATGCCGACCTTCAGGAACACGTTGACGATGCCGGTGTCCTGGCAGATCGGGCGCCGGCCCTCGGCGCACATCTTGGAATTGGTCAGGATCTGCGCGATGGCGTCCTTGGCCGCTTCCGATTCCTCGCGCTCGTAGGCGCGGGCCAGATGGGCGATGTAGTCGGCCGGGTGGTAGTAGCTGATGTACTGCAGCGCGGCGGCGATGCTGTCGATCAGGTCTTGCTGGCGGATCGTGGTGGTGCTCATGGCGGGCAAGGACGGGGAGGGGGAGAGGATCGGGTCAGGCCGCGGAGTGTCCCGCATCCGCTTGGCGCGGGACTGACGGCAGGGCTCGGTCGGCGGAGCTCAGTGCTTGGCCGGGCCGTGCGAATGCGACATCAGCCGGTCGGCCATCGCGATGGCCATGGCCGAGAACAGGAAGGCGACGTGGATCACCGTCTGCCAGATCAGCACCTTCTCGTCGTAGTTGCCGGCGTTGATGAAGGTCTTGAGCAGATGGATCGAGCTGATGCCGATGATGGCCGTGGCCAGCTTGACCTTGAGCACCGAGGCGTTGACGTGGTCCAGCCATTCCGGCTGGTCCGGATGGCCTTCGAGCCCCAGGCGCGAGACGAAGGTCTCGTAGCCGCCGACGATCACCATGATCAGCAGGTTGCTGATCATCACCACGTCGATCAGTGCCAGCACGACCAGCATGATGATGGTCTCGTTCAGGCCTGACGGCGCGACATCGCTCTTGTAGCCGATGCTCGAGACCAGCTTCTGCAGCGCGGCCTGGTTGCCGAAGGCCGCCTCGATCAGGTGGACCAGTTCGACCCAGAAGTGGAAGACATAGACCGCCTGCGCCAGGATCAGGCCCAGGTACAGCGGCAGTTGCAGCCAGCGGCTGGCGAAGATCAGCGCCGGCAGCGGGGGCAGCCGTTTCTGGACATCGGGACTCGGAGGGTGTGCCATGGTGTAGCGTCAGACTGCGGGAAAACCCCGGGTGCGACCCCGGGATCGGCGGCGGATTCTAGGTGGATGGGCCTTCACACGGCCCCCCTCGGACTTGGCCCGCTCCTTGCGCTCCGACCGAGTAAGCACATCGTAAGAGCCCCTGCCTAACGTGGAGGGGACCTGTTGACATCCACCCAGGAGACAAGCATGAGCGCTTCCGAATCGTCCACCGAACTCAAGATCTACACGCCGGACGCGGCGACGGTGGCGACCGCCCACGTGCAGGGCATGGCCGGCTACGAGGCCCTGGTCCAGGAGGCCGAGGCCGACTACGAGGGCTACTGGGCCCGCCACGCGCGCGAGCTGCTGAGCTGGAAGACCCCGTTCACCCAGGTGCTCGACGAGAGCGAGCGGCCGTTCTTCAAGTGGTTCGCCGACGGCACGCTGAACGCGTCCTACAACTGCCTGGACCGCAACATCGAGAAGGGCCTGGGCGACAAGACCGCGCTGATCTTCGAAGCCGACGGCGGTGAGGTCACCAAGGTCAGCTACAGCCAGCTGCTGGCCAAGACCTGCCAGATCGCCAACGGCCTGAAGAGCCTGGGCGTGACCAAGGGCGACCGGGTCATCATCTACATCAGCATGTCGGTCGACGGCGTGGCCGCGATGCAGGCCTGCGCCCGCATCGGCGCCACCCACTCGGTGGTCTTCGGCGGCTTCTCGGCGCAATCGCTGCGCGACCGCATCCAGGACACCGGCGCCAAGGTCGTCATCACCGCCGACCAGCAGGTGCGCGGTGGCAAGCACCTGCCGCTGAAGTCCATCGTCGACGAGGCCATCGCGCTCGGCGGCTGCGAGAGCGTGCACAACGTGCTGGTCGTCAAGCGCACCGGCGCCGACATCGCCATGGCCGCCGGGCGTGACCTGTGGATGGCCGACGTCGTCGACACCCAGGCGACCACCTGCGAGCCCGAGTGGGTCAGCGCCGAGCATCCGCTGTTCCTGCTGTACACCAGCGGCTCGACCGGCAAGCCCAAGGGCGTCCAGCACTCGACCGGCGGCTACCTGCTGCATGCCGCGCTGACCACCAAGCTGACTTTCGACCTGAAGGGCGACGACGTCTTCTGGTGCACGGCCGACATCGGCTGGGTGACCGGCCACACCTACATCACCTACGGCCCGCTGGCCCTCGGCGGCACCGAGATCGTGTTCGAGGGCGTGCCCACCTACCCGGACGCCGGCCGCTTCTGGAAGATGATCCAGGACCACAAGGTCTCGATCTTCTACACCGCGCCCACCGCCATCCGCAGCCTGATCAAGGCCGCCGAGGCCAATGACGCCGTCCACCCCAAGAGCTACGACCTGAGCTCGCTGCGCATCCTGGGTTCGGTGGGCGAGCCCATCAACCCGGCCGCCTGGGAGTGGTACCACAAGCACGTCGGCGGCAGCCGCTGCCCGATCGTCGACACCTTCTGGCAGACCGAGACCGGCGGCCACATGATCACCCCGCTGCCGGGCGCCACGCCGCTGGTGCCGGGCTCGTGCACGCTGCCCTTCCCGGGCATCCAGGCCGCCGTGGTGGATGAAACGGGCAAGGACGTGCCCTGGGGCCAGGGCGGCATCCTGGTGGTGAAGAAGCCGTGGCCGTCGATGATCCGCACGATCTGGGGCGACCCCGAGCGCTTCAAGAAGAGCTACTACCCGGACGATTTCCAGGGCAAGTACTACCTGGCCGGTGACGGCGCCATCCGCGACGCCAAGACCGGTTACTTCACCATCACCGGCCGCATCGACGACGTGCTGAACGTCTCCGGCCACCGCATGGGCACGATGGAGATCGAGTCGGCGCTGGTCAGCTGCACCGAGCTGGTGGCCGAGGCCGCCGTGGTCGGCCGCCCCGACGACACCACCGGCGAGGCGATCTGCGCCTTCGTCGTCCTGAAGCGTCCGCGTCCGGTCGGCGACGAGGCCCGTGCCATCGCCAAGCAGCTGCGCGACCATGTGGCCAAGGAGATCGGCCCGATCGCCAAGCCCAAGGACATCCGCTTCGGCGACAACCTGCCCAAGACCCGCAGCGGCAAGATCATGCGCCGCCTGCTGCGCAGCCTGGCCAAGGGCGAGGCCATCACCCAGGACACCAGCACGCTGGAGAACCCGGCCATCCTGGACCAGCTGGGCGACAACCACTGATGCACATCGGGTGCGGCGCCGGGCAGGCGGCCGCACCGTGTCGACCCGGGGCCCGTCGAGCGCATGGGCCCCGCACCGGTTGCAGGCCGCCTTCGGGCGGCCTTTTTTCTGTCTCGACGACAGGCCCGGTGACGGACGGGTCCGTTGCGGCGGGGGCAGGTCCGCCGGGTGTGTGCGTCAGCCGCCGGCTGTCGGATTGCCGGGGCCGTCCCGGGTGGGGCGCTCGGCGGTGGCGGCGCTCGGGCGGCTTTCCGGGTCCGTGCCGGCCTGTTGCTGCACCTGCAGCAGGGCCCATTGCAGTGCGCGGGCGTCACTGCTGGCACGGTGGCGCCGCACCTGCAGGGTATCGAAGGCGCTGCGGCGGTGGTCGGCCAGCGCCGGCAGCTGGTCCGCGTCGATCAGGCGATGGATCGATTCCAGGCGGAAGCGGGGGGCCAGGCCGGCGGCATCGAAGAGCTGGGCCAGCCAGGCGTAGTCGTGGGCCCAGGCGTCGCTGTAGGCGGTCCGGCCGGCCAGATCGGTGTTCAGCCGCTGTGCGATCTCGCGCGCCGGGCGACCCTGCGATTCGACCTGGACACGGGTGATGCCGTGCACCTGCTGGGCCGAGGCGTCCCAGCGTGTCCATTCCGGTTCAGGCCGGATCAGCGAGCACCAGCTGCAGCCGTCGTCGCGGACATAGCCGATCTCGATCGGATAGCCGCCAGCGCCGAATCCGGAGGCCTCGATGTCGAGGATCGTCACGGCTGCCGTGGCCGATCGGGCCGCCGGTGACGGGCCGTCAGTCAGCTCCGTTGCGGAAGGCGGGGGCAGGCGGCTCGGCGACATGGGTTGCACAGCATAACCCGTGTCATCGGCGTGTCATGCCGCGGATCTCGTCCTTGCGCTCGCCGATCGGGGGTCGGGGATGTCCTGGAATGACACGAGCCCGCCAGGGCGGGCTCGTGGGGGAGCGGACGCGGCGGCGGCAGGGCCGTCGCCGGGGACCGGGCCGATGCACCGGGCATCGGCGCCGCGGTCACTTCAGTGCCAGGATCCAGGTCACCAGCGCCTTGGCCTGCTCGGCATTGACCTGCGGGTTGGCCGGCATCGGAACCTGGCCGAACGAGCCTGCACCACCCTTCATGACCTTGTCGGTCAGCTTGGCCACGGCATCCTTCTGGCCGGCGTACTTGGCAGCGACTTCCTTGAAGCCCGGGCCGATCAGCTTCTTGTCGACCGCGTGGCAGGCCAAGCAGCTCTTTTCCTGGGCCATCTTGGTCATGTCTTCGGCGGCGAAGGCCGGAGCGGCGGCGGCGACGGCCAGGGCGGCAACGAGCACGTACTTGTTCATCTCGGATAACCTCAGTCGAGGAAGTGGCAGCGAAAATCAGCGGCCGGCCAGAAGGGCCTGCGCGCCCGGGAGTGACCGCCGCTGCGGTGTGCGGCCACATGGCAATCAACGGATGTTATCCCCCCACGTTGACGGCCACCAGCTACGGGAAACCGCGGGGATGACGACTCAGGGATGGAACATGGCTTTTTTCTGGATGGGGGTGGCGCTCATCGCGCTGAAGTGGCTGGGCTTTCCCGGCATCGGCACGATGGCCTGGGGCTGGGTGCTGGCCCCGTTCGGTCTGGCGGCGGCCTGGTGGGCCTTCGCGGATGCGACCGGGCTGACGCAACGCCAGATCATGGACCGCATGCAGCGCCAGGCGGCCGAACGCCGGCGCGCGCAGTACGAGCGCCTGGGCATGCGCATCGGCCGTGACATGCCGCTGCGCGGCCAGCGTGCCACCGACGCGCCCAAGCCCGGCGATCGGCGCGGATGAGGGCCGGAAGCCCGCGTTGACGGGATGAGGTGCCGGCCGCCCCTCCCGCCCCTCCCGCCCCTCCCGAACCTTCCGCGCCGGTCATCCGCCCGGGCGCGCCTCGGGTCGCGCGTGGCGGTCGCGGCCGGCCCGGCGTGCGGAGCGGCGACAATCCGGCCCCAGCGGCCCGCCCGGCCAGCACCCCGGGTGCACCGGTCGGCCGCCAGGCGGGCGCGCTGCGGCGGCGCCCTGGTCCCGAGTCCGGAGTCGTGTCGATGCTGGTGCATCCCCAGTTCAACCCGGTGGCGCTGGCCATCGGTCCCCTGCAGGTCCACTGGTACGGGCTGAGCTATCTGCTGGCCTTCACGCTGTTCATGCTGCTGGCGCGTGCGCGGGTGCGCCAGCCCATGTGGCGGGCCGCCGGCTGGAGCGCCCCTCAGGTCGAGGACCTGCTGTTCTGGGGCGTGCTCGGCGTGATCCTGGGAGGGCGCCTGGGCTATGTGCTGTTCTACAAGCCCGAACACTATCTGGCCCATCCGATGGAGATCCTGTCGGTCTGGCAGGGCGGCATGGCCTTCCACGGCGGCATGCTGGGCGTCATCGTCGCGCTGGCCTTGTATGCGCGTCGCCACGGCCGCGCCTGGCTGGAAGTCACCGACCTGATCGCGCCCTGCGTGCCCACCGGCCTGGCCAGCGGCCGCATCGGCAACTTCATCAACGGTGAGCTCTGGGGCCGGCCGGCCAGCGCGGATCTGCCCTGGGCGATGGTGTTCCCGCAGAGCGGCTCGCTGCTGCCGCGCCACCCTTCGCAGCTCTACCAGTTCGCGCTCGAAGGCCTGTTGCTGGCCGCGCTGCTGTGGCTCTATGCGCGCCGGCCGCGCGCCATCGGCCAGGTCTCGGGCGCCTTCCTGGGCGGCTATGGCCTGCTGCGCTTCATCGCCGAATACTTCCGTGAGCCCGATGCCTTCCTCGGCCTGCAGGCGCTCGGCCTGTCGCGCGGCCAGTGGCTGTGCGTGCCGATGATCGTCGGCGGCGTGCTGCTGTGGGCCTGGGCCACGCGGCGCGGCCGGCTGCCGGTCGCGCGGCCGGCCTGACCCGTCTTCCCCCGTCCTTTCCTGTCCCCACGCACCATGCGTCAAGTCTTCTTCGACACCGAGACCACCGGCCTGAGCCCCGAGCAGGGCGACCGCATCGTCGAGATCGGCTGCGTCGAGATGGTCAACCGTCGGCTGACCGGCCGCACCCTGCACCTCTACCTGAACCCCGAGCGCAAGGGCAGCGAGGAGGCGATCCGCATCCACGGCCTGACCGACGCCTTCCTGGCCGACAAGCCGGTGTTCGCCCAGGTCGCCGACGAGTTCCTGGCCTTCATCGAGGGCGCCGAGGTCATCGCCCACAACGCGGGCTTCGACGTCGGCTTCTTCAATGCCGAACTGCGCCGCCTGGGCAAGCCGCCGTTCCACACCTGCGTGGCCAAGGTCACCGACAGCCTGTTGATGGCGCGCGAGCAGTTCCCGGGCAAGGCGAACTCGCTGGATGCGCTGTGCCGCCGGCTGGAGGTCGACAACACCAAGCGCACCTTCCACGGCGCGCTGCTGGACTCGGAGCTGCTGGCCGAGGTCTACATCCGCCTGACGCGCGGCCAGGACTCGCTGGTCATGCATGCCGGCGAGGAGGGGGGCAGCGGCCCGGCCGACGCGGCCCTGGCCGCCGATGCGCTGGATCTGACGCAGTTCTCGCTGCCCGTCATCGAGCCGGCCGACGACGAGTGCACGGCCCACGCCCGCGTGCTCACCGAGCTCGACAAGAGCAGCGGCGGCAAGACCGTGTGGCGGCGTTGGGAGACGGCGGCCGAAGGGGCGCCGTCGGCCTGAGGTCGGCCTTGATCCTTTCCCGATAAAAAAGATCGGATTAAGGCTTGCGTTGAACTGCAGAGTGCACGCATAATCTGAGCTTCGCTGCAGCGGCGTAGCAATACGAAGCAAGTCAGCAGAGCAAGCGCCAGAAGCGCAGATCTGCCGAAGCAGCATCGGGAAGTCCCGGACAGGTTCCGGGCGGTTAGCTCAGCGGTAGAGCACTGCCTTCACACGGCAGGGGTCGCAGGTTCGAACCCTGCACCGCCCACCAAAACGCAAAAGCCTTGCAGGTCGTTGATCTGCAAGGCTTTTTGCTTTGTGTCACGGTCTTCCCGACCGCTCCCGGAACCCCCCGGATTTGCCCGTCCGGCTGGCCTGTTGGTGCGTTTGCGCCAATTTTGCGCCACTCGCTCCCGAGTCACCTGCTCAACGACTCGTAGGAGATATCCAGCTGCAAGTCGGCTGCAACACTTTCTCGATCGCACGCTGCTGGCGCAGTCACTCCGGCTGGCTCAGACACCGTTGAAGCTGATCGAGTACCGATCGGAGCCTTCCGCCTGTGACGGCCCAGTCCGGTGGGCCTCAGAGTCCTCGTCTCGGGTTGATTGAAAATCGCATCACTTGAAAAAATGTGATGCGTATATCAAACTCGCCCATTCATGAACCAGTCTGACCTCATCCTCGAACTGGCCCGACGCCAGCGCGTGGTGCGGGCGGCTGACGTGCGCGCGCACGGCTGGTCCCCGCAGTTGCTGATCCGGCTGAACCAGCTCGGCAAGCTGCAAAGGCTTGCCCGCGGCCTGTATGGCCTGCCCGACGCCGAAGTCACCGAACATCAGACCCTGATGGAGGTCTGCCAGCGTGTGCCCAGGGGTGTGCTGTGCCTGCTGAGTGCGCTGCAGTTCCATGAGATCGGCACGCAACTGCCGCACGAGGTGTGGGTCGCGCTGCCCGAAGGCAGCCAGACGCCGGCGCTGGGCTACCCCACGCTGCGCATCACACGCCTGCGCGGCGCCGCTTACAGCGACGGCATCCAGACCGTGACGGACCATGGGGCTCCGATCCGCGTGTACAGCCCCGCCAAGACGGTGACCGACTGCTTCAAGTTCCGCCACAAGATCGGCCTGGACGTGGCGCTGGAGGCCCTCAAGGACGCGTGGCGCAGCCGCAAGGTCACCATGGCCGAGCTGGGCCACTTCGCCAGGATCAACCGGGTCGAGCGGGTCATGCAGCCCTACCTGGAGGCTTGGGTCCAATGAGCGCAGCGCAGGATCGCCCGCTGCAGCCTCCCGCGGTAGCTGGGGAGGGTGCTGGCGCCAGGTCTTCTGGCAATCTCGCCGCGTCGATCCTGGCTCGGTTGCTGACCCTCGCCAAGCAGCGCGGCGACGACTACAACCTGCTGCTCAGCCGCTTCGGCATGGAGCGCCTGCTGGCGCGCGTGAGCGCTTCACCGCATGCCGACCGGTTCCTCCTCAAGGGTGCGCTGCTCTTTGCACTCTGGTACGACACCCCGCATCGACCGACCCGGGACGCCGACTTGCTGGGCTTCGGCCCCGATGATGAAGCGAGCTTGGTCGCCACCTTCCGCGATATCGCCGCCATGGACCTGGGCGATGCCATCGTGTTCGCCTCCGACTCCGTCAAGGCCGAGGCCATTCGCGAGGACAACACCTACGGTGGCACCCGTATCACCCTGGTGGGGCGCCTCGGCTCGGCACGCTGCGCCTTGCAGATCGATGTGGGTTTCGGTGACGCCGTGACACCGGGGCCACAGACGGTGGCCTACCCGACCTTGCTGGGCGACTTCCCCGCCCCCACGCTGCGCGTCTATCCGGTCTACACCGTGATCGCCGAGAAGTACCAGGCCATGGTGATGCTGGGGCAAGCGAACAGCCGCATGAAGGACTTCTTCGACCTTGCCGTGATTGCCCGACGGACGGAACTGGACGGTGCCACGCTGGCAGCAGCCATCGCCGCCACCTTTGCCCGGCGCCAGACCGCGCTGCCCGCTGAGCGCCCCTTGGCGCTGACCAGGGAGTTCAGCGACGACGCTGCGAAGCAGCGCCAGTGGCAAGCCTTCTTGAACAAGAGCCGCATCGAAGCCGGCAGCCTGGGTGACACCGTGGCGCTGCTGTATGACCTGCTATGGCCACCGACGCAGGTCGCCGCGGCGGGCGGTCAGGCAACGTCCACATGGCGTCCTGAAGGCCTGTGCTGGGTCTGAACGTTGGCGCACCTCACACCGTTTCCGAGCGCCAAGATTCGCGCCAAATTTACGCCACTCGCGCACGGGAGGCGCCGTTTTCGAGGCGGTGCGAGCGGGTGGCTCGATCACACTTGGAAATAGCCTAACATATTGATTTGATTGGAAATTCTGGATTTACCGGGCACGTCCGGGGAGCTCCGGGGCATGACCGAAAAGGCCAGGAACCCGCGCTCATACGGCAGGGGCCGCAGGTTCGAACCCTGCACTGGCCCACCAGAAGCTGAAGCCTCGCAAGTCCTTGACCTGCGAGGCTTTCTGCTTTTCCGACGCGCCGCGCGCCGGGTTGGCGCCACCGTCCGTGGCCCCGTCGGGCAGCCCGCCGTCGCGGGTGGTGCCTTCGTCACCCGCCCGCCCGCCCGCTCGCCCGCGGGCGTGCGGCTCAGCGCGGCAAGGCCCGCGGTCGTCCGTCGGCGTCGATGACCACCGGCTGCAGCGACCAGTCCTGCACGCCCTGCGCATCGACCGTCATCCACAGGATCGAGCCGGTGCGCTGCTCGGCCTTGTCGAAGCCGTCGAAGACGAAGTTGCCCAGGCTGTAGATCACCGGCTTGCCGTCGATGATCTCGCTGTCCTGGCGCACGTGCGGGTGGGTGCCGACGACGGCGTCGGCGCCGGCCTCGATCATGCGGCGGGCCAGTGCGCGCTGGCGGGCGTGGGCCACCGTCTCCTGCTCCTGCCCCCAGTGCAGGTAGGGGATGACGATGTCGGCCTGGCGGCGCGCGGCGCGGATGGCGGCGACGATGCGCTCCTCATCGGCCCAGGCCGCACCGGCGCTGCGCTCGGTGGCCTCGAACTGGCGCGGGAACATCTCGTTGTAGGCCAGCAGCGCGATGCGCAGGCCCTGGCGTTCGATGATGCGCGGCTGATGGGCCTCGCGCGCGGTGCGGCCGCCGCCGAACCAGGGCAGGCCGGCGCGCTCCAGCCGCCCCAGCATCTCGTCGAAGGCGGCCGCGCCGAAGTCGCCGGAATGGTTGTTGGCCAGCGAGACCACGTCCACATGGCGCTGCAGCACCGGCAGCGTGCGCGGGTGGGCGCGGAAGGCCCAGGGTTTGGGCACGCGCTGGCCGCCGGTGGCGATCACGCATTCGAGGTTGGCGATGCGCAGGTCGGCGCTGCGCAGCAGCTCGCCGACGTGGGCGAAGGGATCGCCGCCGCGGGCGATCACGCGGCCGGGGCCGTCGGCCAGCATCACGTCGCCCATCCAGGCCAGACGCAGCCGGGCCTGGCGTCCGGCGGCCGTGGGCTGAGGCCGCGCCGGGGCGCTCTCGCGCAGGGCCGGCCCGGTGGCGTCGACCTGGTGCCAGCCGGCGGGCTCGGCGCCGGAGCGCACCAGCGCGCAGCCCCAGGCCAGCTCGCGGCCCAGATAGGGGGAGTAGACGCGCTGCCAGCCGCTCAGGTTCGGCGCCCAGGCCTGGCCCTCGCCGAGGGCCGTGGGCAGGCCGTGCTGCCAGCGGCTGTGCACCAGCACCTGGGGCAGATCGCCCGATTCGGTGTCGATCACGCGCACGATGACCTCGTCGACCGTCTGTGGCGCATCGGCGCGCGCCAGGGCCACCGCCTGCAGCAGGAAGCGGCCGCCGAGTCCGGCCTCGGTCGCGGCCAGCGGATCGCGCGTCGGGCGGGCCCGCAGCGTGGTGTGGCGGTCGCCGGTGCGCAGGCCGCACTGCAGCTCGGTGGCCGGTGCGGGCTCGCCGGGTGCGGTGCCCGTCCGATCGGCCGCGCCGGGGTTCGTCGGGCGGGGCGCGGTGTCCGCATCGTGGGCCGTGGCCGCCGCGGCGATGCCGCAGCCCAGCAGGAAGGCCAGGAGCGTGGGACGCCCCTGCAGGCGGTGTCGGGGAGCGGTCATCGTGCGGGCCCTGCGGGAGGTGGTGCCGTGTGCGTCGTGTGCCGGCGCGGCCGGTGCGCACCCGCGGGCGCCAGAAACGACACGGCCGCCCGGGACGGTGTCCGGGGCGGCCGATGGGCATGCCGGGCCGTGCCGGTCATGGCGGGGTCGACGGCCGGACGCGGCCGGTGAGGCGGCGTCCGGTGTCGGACATCACTGCTCGACGAAGGCGCGCTCGACGACGAAGTCGCCCGGCGTCGTGGTGTTGCCTTCCTTGAAGCCGCGCACTTCCAGGATGTGCTTGAGGTCCTTCAGCAGGCCCGGGCTGCCGCAGATCATCACGCGGTCCTCGGCCGGGTTCAGCGCCGGCACGCCCAGATCGGTGAACAGCTTGCCGTTCTCGATCAGGTCGGTGGTGCGGCCCTGGTTGCGGAACGGCTCACGGGTGACCGTCGGGTAGTACTTCAGCTGCTGGCTGACCATCTCGCCGAGGAACTCGTGCGCGGGCAGTTCCTTGGTGATGTAGTCGTGGTAGGCCAGCTCGGCGACCTCGCGCACGCCGTGGATCAGGATGACCTCCTCGAACTTCTCGTAGGTCTCCGGGTCGCGGATGACCGACATGAAGGGCGCCAGGCCGGTGCCGCTGCTGATCATGTACAGGCGCTTGGCCGGCAGCAGGTAGTCGATCAGCAGCGTGCCGGTGGGCTTGCGGCCGACGACGATCTTGTCGCCCACCTGGATGTGCTGCAGGCGGCTGGTCAGGGGGCCGTCGGGCACCTTGATGCTCAGGAACTCGAGGTGTTCCTCGTAGTTCGCCGACACGATGCTGTAGGCGCGCAGCAGGTTCTTGCCGTTCACCTTCAGGCCGATCATCGTGAAGTGGCCGTTGGAGAAACGCAGCGACGTGTCGCGCGTCGTGGTGAAGGAGAACAGGCGGTCCGTCCAGTGGTGTACGGACAGGACGGTTTCTTCGTTGAAGGCGCTCATGGGGCTCGGCGGGACTGCGACCGGGGCTCGGGGCGGGGGCCGCTGTGACGGCAAGGCGTCGGGATTCGGGACAAACCCGCGATTGTGCCCGAGGACGGCACGGGACCGTCGTGCTCGGGCTTGGACCTGTGTCAAGGGCGCGCCCGTTCCAGGGCGTGTCCGTGACGCGGGCTTCAGGGTTTGCGGCGGCCGGTCCTGGCGGGCGGGCGACCGCCGGGGCCTCCTGCGCCACGGGCGCCGGTGCCCGCGCGCGGCGGCAGACCGGTGTGCTGGGTCAGGATCACGCCACGGCGCGGGGTGACGGCCGACGGGCCCCCGTCGTCGCCGCGCGGTGCGGCCTGGCCGGCCTTGCGCTTGGAGGCGATGCCGCGTGGGTCGTGGCTGGTCAGCGGCTGTTCCGGATCGGGCCGGCCGCTGCGCGGGCGGCCTTCGCCGGTGTACGGGCCGCGGGCGCCACGGTCGGCGCCGCGGCCGCTGCCGGCGGCATGGCCGCGCGGGCCGTCGCGGCCGCCGTAGGTCGGCGGCGTGCGGCGGGCGTCCGCCGGGCCGCGGGCGGCGCCCGACGGGGCATCGGCACCCTCGGTGCCGGCCGGCTGCCAGGTCGGGATCAGGTGGTGCTTGCCATTGCCGATCAGGTCGGCGCGGCCCATGCGCTGCAGCGCCTCGCGCAGCAGCGGCCAGTTCTTGGCGTCGTGCCAGCGCAGGAAGGCCTTGTGCAGGCGGCGGCGCTTCTCGCTGCGCACGACGTCGACGATCTCCTGGCCGCCGGCCTTGGCCGGATCCCGGCTCAGGCCCTTCAGCGGGTTGCGGCCGGTGTGGTACATCGCGGTGGCGGTGGCCATCGGGCTGGGCGTGAAGGTCTGCACCTGGTCGGCGCGAAAGCCGTTCTTCTTCAGCCACAGCGCGAGGTTCATCATGTCCTCGTCGGTGGTGCCCGGGTGCGCGGCGATGAAGTAGGGGATCAGGTACTGCTGCTTGCCCGCCTCGGCGCTGAAGCGCTCGAACATCTCCTTGAAGCGGTCGTAGGTGCCGATGCCCGGCTTCATCATCTTCGACAGCGGGCCGCCCTCGGTGTGCTCGGGCGCGATCTTCAGGTAGCCGCCGACGTGGTGGGTGACCAGCTCCTTGACGTACTCGGGGCTCTGCACGGCCAGGTCGTAGCGCAGGCCCGAGCCGATCAGGATGCGCTTGACGCCCGGCAGCGCGCGCGCCTTGCGGTAGAGCCGCACCAGCGGCGCATGGTCGGTGCGCAGGTTGGCGCAGATGCCGGGGTAGACGCACGAGGGCTTGCGGCAGGCGGCCTCGATCTCCGGGCTGCGGCAGCCCAGGCGGTACATGTTGGCCGTCGGCCCGCCCAGGTCGCTGACGGTGCCGGTGAAGCCCGGCACCTTGTCGCGCACCTCCTCGACCTCCTTGAGGATCGAGGCCTCGCTGCGGCTCTGGATGATGCGGCCCTCGTGCTCGGTGATCGAGCAGAAGGTGCAGCCGCCGAAGCAGCCGCGCATGATGTTCACGCTGAAGCGGATCATCTCCCAGGCCGGGATCTTGGTCTCGCCGTCGTGGCGGCCCTGCGCATCGGCGTAGACCGGATGCGGGCCACGGCCGTAGGGCAGGCCGAAGACGTGGTCCATCTCGACCATGCTCAGCGGGATCGGCGGCGGGTTGATCCAGACGTCGCGCTGCTGGCCGTGGACCTCGTGCGCCTGCACCAGCGCGCGGGCGTTGCCGGGGTTGGTCTCCAGGTGCAGCACGCGGCTGGCGTGGGCGTAGAGCACCGGGTCCGAGCGCACCGCCTCGAAGGCCGGCATGCGGATGACGGTGCGCTCGCGCGCGGGCAGCGCCAGCCTGCCGCTGGTGCGCGAGGGCGGCGGCACGAAGACCAGCGGGCGCACGTCGGCAGTGGTGCCCGAGGCGGGGCCGGCGGCGTTGATCGTGGCCGCGGCGGCGGCCCCGGCATCGGCGGCGGGCTCACCGGCCGGGCCCTGCGGCGCGCTGCCGCCGGCGTCCTCGCGGGCGCAGCTGGCGCCGCGCTCGGCCGCCTGCTCGCCCATCGTCTGGTACGGGTTGACGTGGCTGTCGACGCGGCCGGGCAGATCGACCTCGCTGGAGTCGAGCTCGAACCAGCCGGCGGCCGACGGGTCGTCGAGCCGGCGCAGGAAGGCCGTGCCGCGCACGTCGGTGATCTGGGCCACCGGCTCGCGGCGCGCCAGCCGGTGCACGACCTCGACCACCGCGCGCTCGGCGTTGCCGTAGAGGATCAGGTCGGCCTGGCTGTCGACGACGATGCTGCGGCGCACCTTGTCCTGCCAGTAGTCGTAGTGGGCGATGCGGCGCAGGCTGGCCTCGATCCCGCCGAGCAGGATGGGCACGTCGCCGAAGGCCTGGCGGATGCGCTGGCAGTAGACGATGCTGGCGCGGTCGGGCCGCTTGCCGGAGACGCCGCCGGGGGTGTAGGCGTCGTCGCTGCGCGGCTTGCGATCGGCCGTGTAGCGGTTGATCATCGAATCCATGTTGCCGGCGGCCACGCCGAAGCACAGGTTCGGCCGGCCGAGCGCCTCGAAGGCCTTGGCGTCCTGCCAGTCGGGCTGGGCGATGATGCCGACCCGGAAGCCCTGCGACTCCAGCACCCGGCCGATGACGGCCATGCCGAAGCTCGGGTGATCGACGTAGGCGTCGCCGCTGACGATGATGACGTCGCAGCTGTCCCAGCCCAGCTGGTCCATCTCGGCGCGCGACATCGGCAGGAAGGGGGCGACGCCGAAGCGCTTGGCCCAGAACGGGCGCCAGCTGGTCAGCGGCTTGGCCTCGGGCATGCCGGCAGGCGCGGCGCGGCGGGGCTCGGCGACCGGGCGGTCGGCGGTGGGGGAGAGGGTCGGGGGCAGGGCGGCAGCGGTCACGGCGATGGCTCGGGCGTCGGGTTCGCCCGCGTCAGGGCAACCCGCGATTGTCGCCGCTCGCGACCAACCTGCTGGCGTCAGGGTCGATGCCGGTCCGGCATCAGGCGCCGGAGATCACGCCGTGCAGGGCCAGCGCGATCGGCAGGCCCGGCATCGCCAGCAGCGTGCTGAGGGTGACCAGACCGGCCGCATACGCGCCGTTGCCCCCCATGCGCGCGGCCAGCACATAGGCGCTGCTGGCGGTGGGCAGCGCACCGAAGATCACCAGCACCAGCTGCTGCTGGGCGTCCAGCCGGCCCCAGGGGCCGAGCACGGCGGCCGCCAGCGTGCCCAAGGCCAGGGCCCACAGCGGCAGCAGCGCGTGACGGATGGCCAGCAGCGCGCCGGCCAGGCGCGGCGCCTCGCGCAGTGCCCCCATCTGCAGCCCGGCACCGACCGCCATCAGGCCCAGCGGCAGCGCGGCCGCGCCGATGCGGCTGAGCGTGGTGGTGGCCAGCTCGGGCAGGCGCAGGCCCGAGAGGTTGAAGGCCAGGCCGGCGACGGTCGAGACGATCAGCGGGTTGCGCGCCAGCTCGCGCAGCAGGCCCTGGCCGCCGGCGCGTGCGAGCGGCCAGACGGCGGCCACGTTGCACACCGGCACGCACAGCGCGATCAGCAGCGCCATCCAGGCCAGGCCGGCACTGCCGGCCAGACGCTCGCACAGCGCCAGCCCGACGAAGCTGTTGAAGCGGAACGCGCACTGCGCGCCCGAGGCGTGCAGCAGCCGGTCGACGCCCGGCCAGCGCCCGCAGGCCAGCGCCATCAGCACGCCGAGGCCGACGATCGACAGCCCGGCCAGGCCGAAGCCGGCGGCCGGTCCGGGGTCGATCGGGCTGCGCGCGATCGCCTGGAACAGCAGGGCCGGGAACAGCAGGTAATACACCAGTTGCTCGGCACCGTTCCAGACCTTGCGGTCGAGCGCCGTGTGACGGCACAGCAGGTAGCCGAGGGCGATCAGCGCGAAATCGGGCAGCAGCAGCAAGGGGTCGGCACGCACGGCGCGCAGTGTGCCAGCCTCAGGGTTGATCCTGAGCCGTCATGCGTGCCCACGGCCTGTGCGGGCCTGCTGGCCAGCCCCTGGCTTTGGGCACAATGGTCCGCGACCCGGCCCCGTCGACCGGCCACGCCCTGCGGTGGGGTGGTGCACCACGATGGGCGCCGTTCGATGCCCTCGTCGGAGACCCGCGCATGATCCGTCCGCTGATGACCCGTCCGTCCCCTCTCGCGCGCCGCCGCTGGCTGGCGCTGTCGTGCGCCCTGCTGGGTGTGGCCGCGCCGCTGGCCGTGCAGGCCCAGGCCTGGCCGGTCAAGCCGGTGAAGCTGCAGGTGCCGTTCGCGCCCGGTGGCACGACGGACATCATCGCCCGCGTGGTGGCCGAGAGGCTGGGCGGCCCGCTGGGCCAGACGGTGGTGGTCGAGAACAAGGCCGGCGGTGGCGGCTCGGTCGGCGCCACCGAGACGGCGCGGGCCACGCCCGACGGCTACAGCCTGGGCATGGCCACCGTCAGCACCACCGCGGCCAACCCGGCGATCAACCCGAAGATCACCTACGACCCGCTGACCGACTTCACGCCCATCATCAACATCGCGGCCACGCCCAACGTGATCGTCGTGCACCCGAGCTTCCCGGCGCGCGACTACAAGGGCTTCGTGGCCGAGCTGAAGAAGAACCCTGGTCGCTACAGTTATGCCTCGTCGGGCACCGGCGGCATCGGCCACCTGCAGATGGAGCTCTACAAGAGCCTGTCCGGCGTCTTCGTCACCCACATTCCGTATCGCGGCGCGGGCCCTGCGCTCAACGACACGGTGGCCGGCCAGGTGCCGATCATGTTCGACAACCTGCCCTCGGCGCTGCCCTTCATCAAGGACGGCCGGCTGGTGCCCATCGTCGTCGCGTCGGCCGAGCGGGTCGCGGTCCTGCCGCAGGTGCCGACCTTCAAGGAGGTCGGTCTGGCGCCGGTCAACCGCATGGCCTACTACGGCATCATCGGCCCCAAGGGCCTGCCGCGCGAGGTGGTCGACAAGGTGTCGTCGGCGGTGCGCACCGCGGTCGCCCTGCCGGAGGTGAAGAAGCGCATCGAGGACACCGGCTCGGTGCTGGTGCTCAACAGCCCGGAGGCCTTCGCCGCGCAGATCAAGGCCGAGTACGCCGTCTACAAGGACGTCGTGGCGCGCAGGAAACTGTCGCTCGACTGACGGATCAGGAGCCTCCCGCCGATGCCGCGCCGCCCGCTGCTGCCCCTGGATGCGCCCGTGCTCAGTGCCGCGGACGGCGCGGGCCCCGGCCTGGCGCCGCGCAGCCGCTCGCTGATCGACCGTTTCGTCGATGCCCTGTGGATCGAGGATGGCCTGGCCAAGCTCACGCTGCAGGCCTACCGGCGGGATCTGACGCTGCTGGCGCACTGGCTGTCGGACCACGGCGGCCACACGCTGGACGAGGCCCGCGAGAGCGAGCTGCTGGCCTACATCGCCGCCCGCCATGCCGACAGCCGGGCCAGCAGCGCCAACCGGCGTCTGGCGGTGTTCAAGCGCTTCTACCGCTGGGCGCTGCGCGAGCATCTGGTGGCCGAGGATCCGACGCTGCGGCTGGAGAACGCGCGCATGCCGATGCGCGTGCCGCGCACGCTGTCCGAGGCCCAGGTCGAGGCGCTGCTGGCCGCGCCCGCCGTCGATGAGCCGCTGGGCCTGCGTGACCGCGCGATGCTGGAGCTGCTGTACGCCAGCGGCCTGCGGGTCAGCGAGCTGGTCGAGCTCGCCAGCGTGCGCCTGAGCCTGGACGAGGGCGTGGTGCGCGTGATCGGCAAGGGCGCCAAGGAGCGGCTGGTGCCCTTCGGCGGTGAGGCGTCGCAGTGGTTGCAGCGTTATCTGGCCGATGCCCGCAGCGTGATCCTCAAGGGCCGGCACAGCGATGCGCTGTTCGTCACCGCCCGCGGCAGCGCGATGACGCGGCAGATGTTCTGGACGCTGATCAAGCGCCATGCGCAGAAGGCCGGCATCCACGCGCCGCTGTCACCGCACACGCTGCGCCATGCCTTCGCCACCCATCTGCTGAACCACGGCGCGGACCTGCGGGCCGTCCAGCTGCTGCTGGGCCATGCCGACATCTCGACGACGACGATCTACACCCACGTCGCCCGCGAGCGCCTGCGGCAGTTGCACGAACGCCACCATCCGCGGGCCTGAGACCGCGGCTGGCCGGAAGCGGCCTGTCCGGCGCAGGGTGGATCAGGTCCTGATGCGCCCTCGGCCCTATACTGATCCATGAGCCGGAGGCCGGCGGCCACGGGGCGGTGTGGGTGGGCGCGGGTGGGTGGCTCTGCAGCCGGAGTCGCGATGCCCGACACCTTGATGTCCGGATCCCTGCCGCGGATCCTCGTCGTCGATGACGATGCCGTGATGTTGCGCACCTTGGCCGGCGTGCTGGCCGGTCACTACGACGTGGCGCTGGCGCGCAGCGCCGAACAGGCCTTGCCGCTGATCGCGGGCCATCCGCCCGATCTGCTGCTGCTGGATCTGCAGATGCCCGGCCTCGGTGGCGTCGGCCTGTGCCGCCTGCTGAAGTCCGATCCGGTGCTGCACGACCTGCCGGTGGTCTTCCTCACCGCCCATGCCGACGAGGCCACCGAGCTCGCGGGCCTGCAGGCCGGTGCGGCCGATTTCATCGCCAAGCCGCCGAGTGCGCCCGTGATGCTGGCGCGGCTGGGCAATCTGGTGCGCCTGCGCCGCCTGTCCGAGCGGCTGCAGGCCGAGGCCCGTTTCGACGGCCTGACGGGCCTGCGCAACCGCGCCCAGTTCGACCGTCTGCTGCGCACGGAATGGCTGCGCGCGCAGCGCGAGGGCCGGCCGCTGTCGCTGCTGCTGGCCGACATCGACCACTTCAAGGCCTACAACGACCATTGCGGCCATCCGGCCGGCGACCACGCCTTGCGTGAGGTCGCGCAGGTGCTGCGGCGTGCCGGCCGCCGGCCTGCCGATCAGGCCTGTCGTTATGGGGGTGAGGAATTCGCGCTGCTGCTGCCGCTGACCGATGCCGCCGGCGCGCGGCATGTCGGCCACGCGCTGCTGCAGGCGCTGCGCCAGCGTGCGCTGGCGCATCCAGCCTCGTCGGTCGGGCCGTGGATGACCCTGAGCATCGGCCTGGCCACCGTGCAGCCGCTGGGCCTGCCGGCCTTGCCGGCGGGCAGCGCGCCGGAGCTGCCGGTGGGCGCTGATCCTGCTGCCGTGGCCGCCGATCCCGCGGCCTCCGGCGGCCTCCTGCCCGATGCGGTCGAGCGCGGCGCGCTGGCGCTCGTCGAGGCCGCCGACCGGGCCTTGTACGCGGCCAAGCAGGCCGGCCGTGCGCAGGTCTGGCGGGTCGGGCTGGACGGGCAGCCCGAGCGGATCGAGGCCCTGCCGCCGTCTGCCGCACCGTCCGCCGCGCCGGCCCCCGCCGCGTCTGCAAACCCTGCGCCGCCGGCACCGAGCGACCGGGCCGGTGTGGCCGATGCCGCGGCGTGAAACACGCCTGGGCGCGGTCTCCGGGGCCGTGCTGGTGTCGGGTCTGCTGGTCAGTGGCGTGCTCGCGTGGCAGCAGCAACGCGACAACGAGGCCCGCATCGCCGCCGCCACCGCCGAGCGGGCCGCCCGCGTGGCCGCGCGCGTGCAGGCCCAGATCGAGCGCACGGTGCTCGGTCTGCGCGGCGCCCGGGGCTTTCTGCTCGGACGCGGGCTGACGCAGGTGCGGCCGGAGGACTTCGCGGCCTACATGCGCGGCCGTGACCTGTCCGGCGAGTTCCCTGGCGTGCTCGGCTTCGGCTACATCGCGCGGGTGCCCGCCGGCGGCGAGCGTGCGCTGGAGCAGCACATGCGCACCCATGGCGCGCCAGCGTTCACGATCACCGACTACCGGCCGCTGGAGGCCGGTCGGACGGAAGGCCCGCGGGAGCGCCATGTCGTGCTCTGGGCCGAGCCGGCGGCCGATGCCGGACGCGCGGTCGGCTGGGATCTGGCCACCGATGTGCTGCGTCAGGCCACGCTGCGGCGGGCGACCGATGTCCGGCGCGCGGTGCTGAGCCCGCCGCTGGAGCTGCGTCAGGCGCAACTGGAAGCCCCGCGCACGCTGCTGGTGCTGCTGCCGGTCGATGCGGCGGGCCTGGGCCACGGTCCGCCGCGGACGACCACCGAGGGGCCTGACATCGTCGGTTGGGTGTTCGCGCCGTTGCGCCTGCCCCAGCTCTTGACGGCGGTCGAGCTCGATGCCCAGCGCGTGCATCTGCAGCTCGAGGACGTGACCGACGCCGTTGTGCCGCAGGCGCCGCAGAGCGACGGCCTGTCCACCCAGCCCGTGGCCTTCCGCCTGCCGCCACCGCCGTCGGACACCCGGCTCGATGCCCGGCTGCAGGCCCGGCTGGAGCGCGAGGTGCTCGGCCGCCGCTGGCGGTTCACGCTGCATCCGCGTGCGGCGCTGGTGCAGTCGCTGAACCTGGTCGCGCCCTGGCAGGTCGGTGCCGCGGGCGCCGCGCTGTCGCTGCTGCTGGCCCTGCTGGCAGGGCTGCGCGCGGACCTGCGCCGGCGTGAGCAGCAGCTGCTGGACCAGCGCACGCGCCAGGCCCGTGAGGCCCGGGCCGATCTGCGGGCCGTGCTCGATGCGATCCCGTCGATGATCGGATCCTGGGATGCCCGCCTGCGCAACCGGTTCGCCAACCAGGCCTATGCCCGCTACTTCGACCGTACGCCCGAACAGATCGCCAGCATGACCTTGCCCGAGCTGCTGGGGCCGCGGCTGGCCGCGCTGAACCGGCCGTACATCGATGCCGTGCTGGCCGGCCAGGAGCAGCGCTTCGAGCGGGACATTCCGGTGCCCGGTGAGGTGGGGGTGGTGCGCCACACGCTGGCCCACTATCTGCCGCAGCGCGAGGGCGGCCAGGTGGTCGGCTTCTACGTGCTGGTGCATGACATCTCCGAGGTCAAGCGTGCGGCCCAGCGCCTGAGCGACATCCTGGAGGCGACCCAGGCCGGCACCTGGGAATGGAATCTGCAGACCGGGGCGGCCGTCTGCAACGAGCGCTGGGCCAGCCTGGCCGGGCGCTGTCTGGCCGACTTTCCGCTGCTGACCGTCGGGGTCGTGCGGGCCCTCGTGCATCCGGACGATCTGCCGCGCATGGACGCTCAACTGGCCCGTCATCTGGGCGGTATCCAGCCGAACTACGAATGCGATCTGCGGGTGCGTGAGGCCTCCGGCGGCTGGCGCTGGATGCACGACCGCGGCCGGGTCACCGCGCGCACGCCGGATGGCCAGCCGCTGTGGCTCAGCGGGACCCGTCGCGACATCACCGACCGCAAGCGCCAGGAAGAGGAGCTGCGGCGCAGCGAGGCCATGCTGGCGCGCACCGGGGCCATGGCCCAGGTCGGTGGCTGGGACATCGATCTGGACAGCGGGCTGATCATCTGGAGCGACGAGACCTGCCGCATCCACGGCCGCCCGCCCGGACACCGGCCGTCGATGGCCGAGGCCGTGGCCTACTACCCGGGCGAGGCCCGTCGCACCATCACCGAGGCGGTCGAGCGTGGCATCCGCGACGGCCGGGGCTGGGATCTGGTGCTGCCGCTCGATCGGGTCGACGGGCGCCGCATCTGGGTGCGGGCGATGGGCGAGCCGCTGCGGACCTCCGAGGCGCCGGATGCCCCGGTGCGTCGCCTGGTCGGCGCGTTCCAGGACGTGACGGCCAGCCAGGACACGGCCCGTGCGCTCGCGCAGGCCCGTGACGAGGCCGAGCGTTCGCGGGCCGTGCTGCATGCGGCCATCGACACCGTCGACGAGGCCTTCGTGCTGTTCGACCCCGCCGGCCGGCTGTTGCTGTGCAACGACCGCTATCGCGTCCTGCACGCGGACATCGCCGACCTGCTGCAGCCCGGCGTGCAGCGCGAGACGCTGTGGCGTGCGGCCGCCGAACGCGGCCTGCATCCGCAGGCCGTCGGCCGCATCGACGACTGGCTCGCGCACCGCCCGCTGCCGCGGCCGCAGGCGCCGGTGGTCGAGACGCTGGCCCTGTCCGATGGCCGGGTGCTGCGGGTGGTCGAGCGCCAGCTGCCCGATGGCCACAGCGGTGGCTTCAGCTTCGACATCACCGAGCTGACCCGGGCCCGCGAGGCCGCCGAAGCCGCGTCACGGGCCAAGAGTGCCTTCCTGGCCAACACCAGCCACGAGATCCGCACCCCGCTCAATGCCATCCTGGGCCTGGCCTGGCTGCTGGAAGGCGACGCCTTGCCGGCGGCCGCGCTCGAGCGGGCGCACAGCATCGGCCAGGCCGGCCGAGCCCTGCTGGCGCTGCTCGATGACGTGCTGGATCTCTCGCGCATCGAGTCCGGGCGCCTGGAGCTGGAGTCGCGCGCCTTCGATCTGCACCAGTTGCTGCGCGAGCTGATCACCCTGTTCGGTGGCGCGCAGCCGCGTGACGGGCTGCAGCTGCGCCTGGGCCCGCTGGACGCCGTGCCGCGCCGGGTGGTTGGCGATCCGCTGCGCTTGCGCCAGGTGCTGGCCAACCTGCTGGGCAACGCGCTGAAGTTCACCGCCGAGGGGGAGGTGGCACTGTCGGTGCAGTGCGAGCCGGTGCCGTGCGAGCTGGCGGCGGTGGAGGTGGAGGTGGAGGTGGAGGAGGCGGAGGCGGAGGGCCGCGCGGCGGCCGTCGCGCGCCTGGACTTCCGGGTGCGTGACACCGGCCCCGGCATCGATCCGGCGCTGCAGAGTCGCCTGTTCCAGCCCTTCGAGCAAGGGGACGTCAGCACCACCCGGCGCCATGGTGGCAGCGGGCTCGGTCTGGCCATCTGCGCGCAGCTGGTGGAGCTGATGGGCGGCGAGCTGCGGGTGGACAGCGTGCCGGGGCAGGGCGCGTGTTTCGGCTTCGCGCTGCGCTTGCCGGTCGATGCCGGGCCGGCGCTGTCGGCCGATGAGGCGGCGGGGCCGTCGGATGGGCCGGGGACGGCGGGGGGGCTGGTGGCGGGGCTGGTGGCGGAGGGGCCGGTGATCCAGGAGGCCCGGTCGCTGCCGGTGCGTCCGCCCGGTACCCGGCTGGCGGGCCTGCGGGTGCTGGTGACCGACGACCATGCGCTGAACCTGCGTGTGGCGGGCGAGGTGCTGCTGCGCGAGGGCGCGCAGGTGCTGACCGCCCGCAGTGGCGCGCAGACGCTGGCCCTGCTGGAGAGCGATCCGCTGCCGGTCGACGCGCTGCTGCTGGACCTGCAGATGCCGGATCTGGACGGCCCGGACGTCGCCCGCGCGCTGCGCCAGCGCCCGGCCTGCGCGACGCTGCCCATCATCGCCCTCAGCGCCGGCGTGCTGCCGGCCCAGCGCGAGGCCGCCCACGCGGCCGGCATGGACGCCTTCCTGCCCAAGCCGCTGGAGCCGGAACGCCTGATCCGTGAGCTGCTGCGCCGCACGCGCCGGTCCGGCGTGGCCGTCGCGGAGACCGGACACGAGGCCGATGCCGGGGGCGCAGCCGGAACCGACACCGACACCGACACGATCCGCCGCCTGCTGTGCGGTCTGCAGGGGCTGGATCCCCAGCAGGCGGCGGCGCCGCTGCGGGCGGACCCGGGGTTGCATCTGGAGATGGTGCGCCGTCTGGCCGACGACAGTCACGGCCTGTGCGACATGTCCGTGGCCGCGCTGCCGGCCCGGCTCCATGCCTTGCGTGGTGGCGCGGCCACGGTCGGGGCGTTCGGGCTGGCCGAGGCCGCTGCGGCGCTGGAACAGCGCCTGCGGTCGGCGGCAGCGGACCGGGCGGCGGCGCAGCGCGATCCGTCGGCTGCGGCCGGATCGGTCACCGGGGATGCGACCGGGGAGGCCACCCGGGAGGCCACCCGGGAGGCCGCCCGGGTGGCCTCCCAGGAAGCCATCGGCGAGGCCGCCGGGGCGATCTCCGATGCATCCCCCCGGGACACCCCCCGCGAGGCCACGGCGCCGTCCACCGGGCGGCCCGCCCCGCCAGCCTCCCCGCCGACCTCCCCGCCGGTGCCCGATCCCGCCACGCAGTCGGCCCTGCTGGCGCTGGACCACTGGCTGGCCGGCTGGCTCGCCGCCACGGCCCCTGCCGCGCAGGCCCGCTCCCGGGCGCGGGACGACGGTCTGCACCGGGCGATGCAGGCCGCGCGGGCCGAGGGCCGCGTGGCGGACCCCGCCCAGCTGCAGACGCTGATCGCGGCCTGCCGGGCGCACAACGCCCAGGCCGTGACGCTGTGTGCGGCGATGGCCGGCCCGCTGGGCCTGCATCTGGGCGAGGCGGGCATGCGGCGCCTGCAGCAGGCGCTCGACGATGTCGACTTTCCCCTGGCGGTGGCGGTGCTGGAGGCCGGGGGGGATCCGTCGGCGGCGGTGTCTGCACCGGCGTCCCCGTCCGCCGCCTGAATGCGACGCGACCCTGGCGCCCAGGAAGCGAGGCCCCGGGCCTAGTCCGGCCCGGCGGCCGCTGGCCGATCGTCATGCCGTGCGGTCTTGGATTCGACCCAGGCCACCAGGGGGCGGTCCTCGGCGTGGACGGTCAGCACGGCCCGCACGGCCGCCGCGCGGGAGGCATCGCCCACGTCGCGGGCCTGCAGCCAGTCCTGCCAGCGGTCGAGGCGCACGGCGGCGGCCGCCGCGGCGGCGGGGTCGGTGCTCGCGGGCAGCGGATGCCAGACCGGCAGCCAGGCCCCGCGCCCGCGCAGCTGCACCCGGCCCAGCGGCAGGCAGATGCGGTCCGGATCCAGGCCGTGGCGCGTCGCGTCGCCGATCAGCAGGCCGATGCGGTGCTCGCCGGCCAGGCCCTGCAGGCGGGCCGCACGGTTGACCGTGTCGCCCAGCACCGTGTAGGCCAGCCGATGGCGGCTGCCCATGTCGCCGACGATCACCGGCCCGCTGTCCACGCCGATGCTCAGGTCCAGCCGGGGCCAGCCGCGGGCCGCCAGCTCCTCCTGCAGCGCCGGCAGCGCCGCGCGCATCGCCAGCGCCGCATCGACGGCGTGCCGCGCGTGGCGGGGGTCGTCCAGCGGGGCGCCCCAGAAGGCCATCACCGCATCACCGATGTACTTGTCCAGCGTGCCGCCGTGCTGCCGGATGATGTCGGTCAGGCGCGAGAACAGCAGATGCATCATCGCGCCCAGCTCGCCCGGGGGCATGCGCTCGGCCAGACCGGTGAAGCCGCGCACGTCGGCGAACAGCACGCTGAGCTCGACCTGGCGGCTGCTCATCGTGTGGCGCTCCGGGTGCAGGCTCATGCGCTGCACGTGCTCGGGCGGCACGTACTGGCCGAACAAGGCCTGCAGCCGCTGGCGCGCGTGCTGCAGCGCCCGCAGCGACAGCGTCAGCCACAGCAGCAGCAGCAGCCCGGGCAGCAGCAACGCATCGACCACGGGCAGGACCCGATGCAGCTGCGCCCAGGCCCAGGCATGGACACCGACCCCGAGGCCGCAGACCGCCAGCGCCAGCGCACAGGAGCCGACGATGCCGACCCGCGGCAGCCACACCAGCAGCACCAGCCCGCCCAGCAGCAGCAGGCCGGCCTGTGCCAGGGGCGCCCAGGCCGGGGTGCTCAGGGTGCGGCCGTCCAGCAGCGCGGACAGCAGATGGGCGTGGATCAGCGTGCCGGGCAGGGCCGGCGCGATCACGGTCAGCCGTTGATCCAGCAGGCCGGGCGCCGTCACGCCCACCAGCACCAGGCGGCCGTGCAGGCTGCCTGCCGGCAAGCGGCCCTCCAGCACGTCGGCGGCGGAGATGCGGGTGAAGGCGGCGTCGGCGGCGCGGTAGGGGATCCAGACCCGCGCCTGGGGATCGACCGGCCATCGCCCGGTGGCCGCCGGGCGGCCCTGCAGGGCGAGGGCGGCGGGCTGCTGCTCGGCGTCCAGCGTCAGGGTCAGGCCGGGACGCTCCGGCCGTGCCGCGTCCGGGGGCGTGGTTGCCGTGGCTGCCGTGGTGCTCGTCGATGCCGGGGCGGCCGGGTCGTCGAGCGGGCGGTCGAGGGCCTCCAGCATGGCCAGCGCCAGCGTCGGATGGACCTGGCGGCCACTGCGCCACAGCAGCGCCATGCGGCGCAGCATGCCGTCCTCGTCGAGCTCGCCGTTGAGCACACCCACGCCGCGGCCGGCGGACTGCGCCAGGCGCGGCGCGAGGCCGCCGTGACCCGGCCAGTCCGGCAGGGCCGCGTGCAGGCCGGCCGACGAGCCGCCCGGCACGTGCAGCCGCACGCCCGGCGGCAGCTGGCCGATGCGCTCCGCGCCCGGTCCTGCGCTCAGATGGACCCCGGCGACCACCGGCCCGTCGCGCAGCGCGGCCGCCAGCCGCACATCGCCCTCGAAGGCCTGGCGCAGGGGCTCCAGCCGCTTCAGCTCATCGGGCGCCAGCGACCGCGGGCCGTGGGTGAGGGCCTGCCACAGCGGGGCCAACGGCGCGTGCTCGGCCTCGGCCAGCACCACGTCGAGCCCGATCAGGGCCGCCTGCTGCGGGCCGCCCAGGTGCTCGATCAGCTCGGCCAGGCGGGTGCGTGGCCACGGCCATCGACCCTGGCTGGCCAGCGCCCGCTCGTCGATCTCGACCAGCACGATGCGCGGGTCGGGCTCGCGTGGCGCGTGCGCCAGCAGATGCCGGTCCTGCCAGGCATGCTCCAGCCGGTCCAGCAGCGGCGAGTGCCAGCGCTGCAGCGCGTGGGCCATCAGCAGCAGCAGCAGGGCGCCGCCGATCAGCCGCAGCATCCAGGCCGGACTCAGCGGCCTGCGCCGCCGGGGCGGATCGGCCTCCTGCAGGTCGGGCGGGCCGGAGGTGGGCGCGTCAGCCGGGCCCATGGGCCGGTTCAGCGCAACTTGATCTCGACGCGGCGGTTGCGCGGCTCCGCCACCCCGTCGGCGGTGGGATACGCCAGCGCCCGCTTGCCGCGGCCGAGGGTCGTGATCAGGCGGGCATCGACGCCCGCCTCGATCAGGATGCCGCGCACGCGCTCGGCGCGCTGCAGCGACAGCCGGTCGTTGTCCTCGACCGTGCCCACCGCATCGGTGTGGCCGGTGACGATGATCTCGGGCGCCGGCAAGGTGGCCAGCCAGGCCCGCATGCCCTGCAGCTCGATCAGCGACTCCGGCGTCAGATCGGTGCCCGCGCCGCTGAACTGCACCGTGAACTCCCGCGGCCGGGCCGGCAGCACCGGTTCCAGGTCCGGATAGTCGCGGAGCACGCTCTGCGCCGAGGTGGCCTGCGGGTGCAGGCCGCGCAGGTGCTGGTTCTCGACCGTCGCGTAGGCGCGGTCCAGCCGCACCCGGTCTTCCGGCGCGTCGATGCGCGAGACCTCGACGACGCCGACGCGGCCTTGCCCGTCGGGCAACAGCACCACGCGGTCCTGTACGGCACAGGCGCTGGCCAGGATGCTGGCCAGGATCAGGATGACGCCACGCGTCAGACGGGGCAGGACGGTCGGGTTCATGGCGTGAGCACGCGGGAGTCGATGATGAAGTCCGTGCCGCGCACGCCGAGCACGACGCTGCGGGTCTGGATCTGCACGGCCTCGGGCCGTCGCTTGGCCACCAGGCCGCTGACCACCCGCAGCGTGCCGTGCCACAGCCGCAGCAGGATGCTGCCCTCGTGCGTGGTGGCATCGAACACCACCTGGTCGAGCACCAGCAGGCTGTTCGGTCCGGCGGCCAGCAGCGTGTCGTCGGTCAGGGTGATGCCGATCAGGCCGTCGTCGTGCGTGCGCAGCACGTCGCCGGGATACAGGACCAGCCCGGGCGCGAGGCCGCTTAGGGTCTGTCCGTCACGGACGAGGCTGACGCCGCCCTTGAGCGACTTCAGGATGCCGGCCGGACGCAGGGCCGGGGCTTCGGCCGACGCCGCCACCGTGGCGGACGCGGCGGCGTCGGCCGGTGGGGCCGCACGGGCCGGCAGGACAGCGCACAGGGCGACGCACACGGCGACGGCCCGCAGCGCAGGATTCCAGGAGCGGACGGCAGATCTCATGACCGGACGCGACCGTGGCGGAACGGCCGCAAGCGAGGTTGGGGGGCGGAGCACGGTGAGGTGGCGGCGGGCGCGGCGCTGGACGCCGGGGGATCTCCGGCCGGGCGCGGCAGGCGCCAGAGCCCCTCGGTCGGGGGTTGCGTCCTGCGGCCCGCATGTTATCGCCGTGACGCTGATGATGGCCGTCAGCGTGCATCGGTGGCGACGCCGCAGCCGTCGAGCACCGGCCCGTGGCCGCTTTCAGCCACCGTCGACCGGGCAGGGCGCCGCCGGCTTGATCTCCTCCAGACAGATCATCGAGCGCACGTCCTGCACGCCCTCGGTCTGCATCAGCTGGTCGGTCAGGAAGGTCGACAGCGCCTTCAGGTCGCTGGCGACGACCTTCAGCAGGTAGTCGTTGTCGCCCGACACCGCATGGCATTCGAGCACCTGGGCGAAGCTGCGCAGCACCGCCTCCAGCTCCCGCACCCGGGCGAAGGCGTGGGCGGCGATGTTCAGGCTGACATAGGCCCGCACGCCGTAGCCCAGCCGCTCGGGCGGCACCAGCGCGCGGTAGCCGGTGATCACGCCGCGTTCCTCCAGCGCGCGCACCCGCCGCAGGCACTGCGGCGCCGACAGGTGCACGCGCGCGGCCAGCTCCACGTTGCTGAGGCGGCCCTCGGCCTGCAGGGCCTGCAGGATCTTGCGATCGATGGCGTCAAGTGTGCTGGTCACGATGATTTTCGGGGATGTGATGCAGGATTGTTGCGCTGATCGCGCCAGGATCGCATCAAGTGGACATCCGATTTCGTGCCGGCAGGCCTAGCATCGGACCCAGGCCCGGCCCCCACGAGGCGAGCCCTTGTGCCCGAGTCCGCCGACCGCGGCATCCCGCGGCGGGTCCCCACCGGAGAGTCCTCATGAATGTCCGTCCCGACACCGCGCCGTCCTCCTCCGTGCGTCCGCTGCCGGTCCCGTCCGACCGGCCCGCACCGTCCGGCCTGCCGGCGGTCGCGCCGATGACCGATCCCGTCGCCCAGGAGCGGCGTTGGGGGGCACGCAACTACCACCCGCTGCCCGCGGTGATGAGCCGCGGCGAGGGCTGCTGGCTCTGGGATACCGCCGGCCGGCGCTACCTCGACATGATGTCGGCCTACTCGGCGGTGAGCTTCGGCCATGGCCATCCGGTGCTGGTGGCCGCACTGACCCGGCAGGCCCAGACCCTGGCCGTGACGTCGCGCGCGGTCCACACCGATGGCCTGGGGCCCTTCCTGGAGCGGCTGTGCACGCTCACCGGCATGGACCGCGCACTGCCGATGAACAGCGGCGCCGAGGCCGTCGAGACCGCGTTGAAGGCCGCCCGCAAGTGGGGCTACCGGGTCAAGGGCATCGCCGAGGGGCGCGCGCGCATCCTGGTGGCCGCCGGCAACTTCGCCGGCCGCACGACCACCATCATCAGTTTCTCCTCGGAGGCCCAGTACCGCGACGGCTTCGGCCCCTACACGCCGGGCTTCGATGCCGTGCCCTATGGCGACGCCGCCGCGCTGGAGGCCGCGATCACGCCCGAGACCTGCGCCTTCGTCGTCGAGCCGGTGCAGGGCGAGGCCGGCATCATCGTGCCGCCGCGCGGCTATCTGGCGGCCGTGCGCGAGATCTGCACCCGCCGCGGCGTGCTGCTGATCTGCGACGAGGTGCAGACCGGGCTCGGCCGCACCGGCGCCCGCCTGGCCTGCGACCACGAAGGCGTCAAGCCCGACGGGCTGACGCTGGGCAAGGCGCTCGGCGGCGGCCTGCTGCCGGTCAGCGCCTTCCTGGCCAGCGAGCGCCTGATGGCCCAGTTCGAGCCGGGCGACCATGGCAGCACCTTCGGCGGCAACCCGCTGGCCGCGGCGGTGGGGCTGGCCGCGCTGGATCTGCTGGAGCACGAGCAACTGGCCGCCCGTGCGGCCGTCAGCGGCGCGCACCTGATGGCCCGCCTGCGCGCGCTGGCGGCGCGGCAGCCGGCGATCACGTCCGTGCGCGGTCTGGGCCTGCTGGTGGGCGTCGAGCTCGATGCGGCGCGGGTGGACGCACGCACCGCCTGCGAAGCCCTGCTCGACGAGGGCGTGCTGAGCAAGGACACCCATCGCACCGTGCTGCGTTTCGCGCCGCCGCTGACCATCACGATCGAGCAGATCGACCAGGCGGTCGAGGCGCTGGAGCGCGCGCTGCTGCGGGTCGTGCGGCACTGACGATCCGGCCCCGGTCGGGGTGTGCGGGCCTGCGGACCGTCGTCCGGCGCAGGGCTCTTCAGGGCGGGGTCGGGTCCGTCGCGCTGGGCATGGCATGCCGATTGCTGTAGCGTCGGACCTCCGGCCACGCGCCCCTTGCGGGCGCCGTGGCGCTCCGGCGGCGCCGTCGCCGCCCACCCCGCCAGGATGCCCTGCCCATGAAGACCGTCCCGCTGCTGAAGTCCGCTGCCCTTGCCGTCGCCGCCACGCTGGCCTTCGTGTCCGCCGCCCAGGCCCGCACCGTCGAGGCGATCAAGAAGGACGGCAAGATCGTCATCGCCACCGAGGGCCAGTTCGCCCCGTTCAACTTCTACCAGGGCAAGCAGCTGACCGGCTTCGAGGTCGAGGTGGCCGAGGCCATCGCCGCCAGGATGGGCCTCAAGGTCGAATGGAAGGCGATGGGCTTCGACGCCCTGCTGGCCGGCCTGAAGGGCGACCGCTGGGACATGGTCATCGCCTCGCACGGCATCACCGAGGAGCGGGCCAAGGCGGTGACCTTCGCCGATCCGCACTACTGCACCGGCGGTGTCGTCGTCAGCAAGGGCGGGGCGCTGAAGTCGGCGGCCGACCTGAAGGACAAGGTGGTCTCGGTGCAGACCGGCACGACCTACCTGGAAAACGTCAAGAAGGTGGCCGGCGTCAAGCAGGTCAAGAACTTCCCGCAGGACACCGATGCCCGCGCCGCACTGGCCAGCGGCCGCGTCGACGCCTGGGTCAGCGACAAGTTCGTCGCGCTGGAGGCCCTCGGCAAGAACCCGGGCGATGGCCTGAAGATCGGCGACTTCCTGTTCGTCGAGCGCATCGCCTCGGCCGTGGCCAAGGGCAACACCGGTCTGGCCGGCGAGATCAACAAGGCGCTGGCCGCCATCCAGGCCGACGGCAGCTACGCCAGGATCAGCGAGAAGTACTTCAAGCAGGACATCCGCTGCGCGAAGTGAGCCACCGGTGATGTGCAGTGCTGAGAGCGGCCGCGCGGCGGCCGTGTGGGTGGCGGCGTGGGCGGTCGTCCGTCCGTGTGCCGGGGGTGACGGGCGGATTTCCGTCCGCCGCGTGACATCCACCGAGCGGAGCCGGCCATGCAGGCGCTGATGGCGGTCTGGCCGGCGGGCTGGAACCGCCAGCAGCGCAGCAGCGCCACGATGGCGCTGGCGGTGGTGCTGATGCTGGCCGTGCTGTGGTGGTTGCCCGTGCCGCTGGCCTGGGCGCCGGCACCGATCGGCGAGCATGCCGAGCTGTTCGCCGAAGGCACGCGGGTGACGGTCGAGCTGACGGTGGTGGCCGGCCTGGTCGGCATCGTGCTGGGGCTGCTGGCCGCGCTCGGCAAGCTCTCGCGTTTCGGCCTGCTGCGCGCGCTGTGCGGGTTCTACATCTGGGTGATGCGCGGCACGCCGCTGCTGGTGCAGGTGCTGTTCGTCTACTTCGCGCTGCCTGAACTGGTGCCCGGGCTGAGCCTGTCGGAGTTCTCGGCCGCGGTGGTGGCGCTGGCGCTCAACGTCGGGGCCTACAACGCCGAGGCGATCCGCGCCGGCCTGCTGGCGGTGCCGCGCGGGCAGCTGGAGGCGGCCACCGCCCTCGGCCTGTCGAAGTGGCACACCTTCATCGACGTCAGCTTTCCGCAGGCCTTCAAGATCGCGCTGCCGCCGCTGGTCAACAACATCGTCGCGCTGCTCAAGGACTCGTCGCTGGCCTTCACCATCGGCGTGGTCGAGCTCACCAATGCCGGCTCGCAGGTCAAGAGCACCTCGTTCCAGGCGGTGCCGGTGTTCATCACCACCGCCATCCTCTATCTGCTGCTGACGACCGTGATGACGCTGTTCTCCGACGCCGTCGAGCGCCGCTACGACATCGAGGGCAAGCTGAAGTGAACCGCGACCGTCCCGCCGCAGCGGCTGCGGCCGCACCGCTGATCCGTGTCGAGGGCGTGCACAAGCGCTTCGGCGCCCACCACGTGCTCAAGGGCGTCAGCGTCGATGTCCAGGCCGGCCAGGTGGCCGTCATCCTGGGCGCCTCCGGCTCGGGCAAGAGCACGCTGCTGCGCATGCTCAACCGGCTGGAGACGCACGACGAGGGCCGCATCACCGTCGACGGCATCGAGGTCGGCGACGAACCGCGGGCGCTCGAACGTCTGCGGGCCGAGGTCGGCATGGTGTTCCAGCAGTTCAACCTGTTTCCGCACCTGACGGTGCTGGAGAACGTGATGCTGGCGCCGCGCCGCGTGCGCCGGCTCGACCGGCCGGCGGCCGAGACGCGTGCCAAGGAGCTGCTGGAGCGCGTCGGCCTGTCCGCCCATCTTCACAAGCATCCGTTCCAGCTCTCGGGCGGCCAGCAGCAGCGCGTGGCCATCGCGCGCAGCCTGGCCATGCAGCCCAAGGTCATGTTGTTCGACGAGCCGACCTCGGCCCTCGATCCCGAGATGGTCAAGGAGGTGCTCGACGTGATGAAGGGCCTGGCGCGCAGCGGCATGACCATGCTGGTGGTGACTCACGAGATGGGCTTCGCCCGCGAGGTCGCCGACCGGGTGCTGTTCATCGACCAGGGCCGGCTGGCGGCCGATGCCCCGCCGGCCGATTTCTTCGGTGCACCGGCCAATGAGCGGATCCGCCTCTTCCTCGGCCTGATGGCTCACTGACTGCGCCACGCCGCCCGGACGCTGCCGGCCGGCGGCGTGATGGCTTGCGCACTGACCCACCCTGAACATGGGGGGTGGCCGCGGACGCGGGCTGCGGCGCTGACATCGATTCAAGGTAACGTCCGCGCATTGCCTCGGGGCGTACCGGCAGGGAGACCGGACAGGCGCGCCCCGCGAACCGCCGCAGTAGAAAGCTCGTCATGAACGATCACCAGCCTTCCCCTTCCGTCGCCGACACCGCCGAGGGCGTCGATGCCCGCAGGGCCGCGCTGTTGGCCCGCCGTCGCGTGCTGCTCAAGGGCCTCGGTCGCAGCGCTGCCGTGGCCGCTGCCGGCGTGTCGGTCAGCAGTTTCGCCGTGCCGTCGGGCACGCTGCTGGTGACCAGCCCGAACAACACCATGTGCAGCCAGTCGGGCCAGCAGTCGCTGGTCCATTCGGGCGCGCCGGGTTCGCGCACCACCTGCCAGGGCCATCGCCCGGCCTACTACATCGACGGCAGCGGCAACCCGGCCAACTGGCCGGCCAGCTACAACGCCAGCCTGACCGTCGGCGCGCTGCTGGGGGCCTCGGGCAACTCGACCACCGACGCCAAGCTGGTCACCACCGTGCTGGCCACCGAAGGCACCACTGATCTGGCCTACTGGATCGCCGCCGCCTTCAACAGCATCGTCGACACCGGCGTCTTCCCGTACACGCTGGCCCAGGTGCAGACCCAGTACGCGCAGTACCGCGCTGGCCAGACCGGTCTGATCGGCCTGTACCGCACCTTCCTGTCCTCGCTGGGCTGAGCCCGATGACGGCCGCTGCGGCCGCCGGATCGCTGGACACCGCCACACCGGCCTGGGGCCTGGCGCCACGGGTGTCCCTGCAGTGGCGTCAGCTCGACGAGGTCGACTGGGTCGTCTTCGAGCCCGGGGCCGGTCAGATGCATGCGCTCGATCCTCTGGCCGCGGCCGTGCTGACGCTGGTCGAGGCCGGCTCCGGCGACGAGCCTCAGCTGCTGGCCGAGCTGCAGAGCCACTGGCCGGGCCAGGACCGGGTCCCCGATGCCGCCGCGCTGCAGCCGCTGCTGGACCAGACGCTGCAGGCGCTGGCCGCCGCCGGTCTGATCGCACCTGGTCCGGGCCCCGTCGCTGCGCCGCTGGCCGCTGTCGTGGCCACCGGTGCCGTACCGGCCGCCGGGCCTGACCCCTCTGCCGTGGCACTGCCGCCCGGATCTCCATGACCGTTCCCGATCCGCGGCCTGCTGGCGCACCGGTGGCCGGCAGCGTCGCCACGCTCGGCCTCGACGGCGTGCGTGGCCGGCTGCAGGGCCAGGGCCTGCGCCTGCGCACCGGCCCCTTCGTCTTCCATCTGCGCTCGCCACATCCGGGCGTTGCGGCCGGCGTGGCCCGGCTCTACGCCGACAACCCGCTGGCCGACACGGCCGACTACGCCGACTTCGACGTCACCATCGATCACGGCCGCGGCTGGCGCCGCTGGATCAGGCCGCAGGCGCGCTTCCTGCAGGATGGCGCGCCGGTCTACGAGCCGCTGCCGTCCACCCATGCACTGCCGATGCTGGAGTGGGCGATGAACGCCAGCATCTCGACCCGTGCGCACCACTACCTGGTGCTGCATGCGGCCGTGATCGAGCGCGAGGGCCTGTGCGCGATCCTGCCGGCCCCTCCGGGCTCGGGCAAAAGCACGCTGTGTGCAGGGCTCATCCACGCCGGCTGGCGCCTGCTGTCCGACGAGCTGACGCTGCTGTCGCTCGACGGTGAGCTGACGGTCACACCGCTGTGTCGCCCGGTGAGCCTGAAGAACGCGTCGATCGACATCATCAAGGCCTGGGCGCCGCAGGCGGTGTTCAGCGCCACCGCCCAGGGCACGGCCAAGGGCGATGTCGCCCACATGAAGGCGCCGCGCGAGGCGCTGGCCCGCGTGGCGGAGCCGGCGCGCCCGCGCTGGGTGGTGTTCCCGCGCTGGCAGGCCGGTGCGGCCCCCGAGCTCAGCGTGCGACCCCGTGGTACCAGCATGCTGGAGCTGGCGCGCAATGCCTTCAACTACATGATGCTGGGCGAGACCGGCTACCAGCGTCTGGCCGATCTGGTGAGCCAGTGCGATTGCGTGGATTTCCGCTACGCCCGGCTGGACGATGCGGTCGACACCTTTGACGCGATGCTGCGGCGGGCCCGTGGCTGATGCCGCCGTGCCGGCCGGTGCACCGATCCCGGGCAGAATGCGGCGCCGATGAGTCTGGACCTTACCGTCGGCGTGGCCGACCGCCGCGGCGATCTGCTCAGCGGGCTGTGGCAGCCCGCGGCCCGTTTCCCGCACGCGCTGGATGCCGATGGCTGGCATGCGCTGCTCGCCCAGGCGCGGGCGGCCCAGCTGCTGCCCCGGCTGGCGCAGCGGCTGGGCGAGCTGGCACGCCAGGAGGCCGGCGAGGGCCTACCGCCAGCCGCCGTGGCCGCGGCGCCCACCCGGGCGGCGGTCGATGCTCCGGGCGCCGCTGCGCGGGTGGCGGGTCAGGCCGTCGCCGATCTGCAGGCCGTGCCGCCGGGCCCGCGTGCCTACCTGCTGAGCGCCAGCTTCCTGGTGCGCCGCCAGGAGCAGGGCGTGATGTGGGAGCTGGTGCAGCTGCAGCAGGCACTGGCCGGCCTGGGCACGCGGCTGGTGCTGCTCAAGGGGGCGGCCTACCTGGCCGCCGGTCTGGCGGCGGCACGCGACCGCACCTTCGGCGACATCGACATCCTGCTGGCGGCCGAAGGTCTGACCGAGGCCGAGACCGCGCTGGCAGCCGCCGGCTGGATCGCCGCCGAGCGCGATCCGTACAACCAGCGCTACTACCGCCAGTGGATGCACGAGCTGCCGCCGCTGGAGCACATCCAGCGCGGCACCGCGCTCGACGTGCACCACACCATCACGCCGCCGACCTCGGCCTGGCGGGTCGACGGCCGCCGGCTGCTGGAGGCCGCGGTGCCCTTGCCGCCACTGGCCCCGGGCCTGCCGCCGCTGTACATGCTGCAGCCGGTGGACATGGTGCTGCACAGCGCGACCCATCTGTTCGGCGAGGGCGAGTTCGACCACGGTCTGCGCGACCTGCTGGACCTGCGCGCCCTGATCGGCCATTTCGAGACCGTCGACAGCGGCTTCTGGCCGCAGCTGCTGCAGCGTGCGCGCGCGCTCGGCCTGGGCGTGCCGCTGTGGCATGCGCTGGATCAGCTGCAGCGGCTGTTCGGGCGCGAGGTCCCGGCCGCACAGCGTGCGGCGGTGCACGCGCTGCGCCCGCCGGCCTGGCGCCGGCTGCCCTTGCGCGCGCTGCTGGCCGTCGGCCTGCGGCCGCACCATCCGAGCGCACGCGGCCAGGGCGAGGGCCTGGCCCGCTGGCTGCTGTACGTGCGCTCGCACGCGCTGCGCATGCCGCTGCGGCTGCTGCTGCCGCACCTGCTGCGCAAGGCCTGGATGCAGCGCTTCGGCGAGACGGCGGCCGAGACCGGACAGCCCGCGGCGGACGCGCACGAGACCGCGCGGGACCGCCAGGTCTGACTCGGACGGGCGAGCGGGCAGGCGGGCGCTGCGCCGGTCCCGCTGCCGGCGTCGTGCCGTGACCGCTGGCGTGGTCCGCGGCCCGCGGCGCCTCAGCCCAGCGCGTCGAGCTCCTGCGCGCTGAAGCCGGCGCGCCGACGCGCCTCCAGGTTGAACGGCGGCTTGGCCCGCGGGGCGCGGTAGCGTTCGACCAGTTGCGGATAGAGCGTCACCGGGTCCAGTCCGGCGCGCTCGCAGGCCCAGCGGTACCAGTGGTTGCCGATGGCCACATGGCCGACCTCGTCGCGCAGGATGATGTCGAGAATGGCGACGGCGGCCAGATCGCCGGCCTGGCGCAGCCGGGCCTGCATCGGCGGCGTGGCGTCCAGGCCGCGCGCCTCCAGCGTGCGCGGCACCAGCGCCATGCGGGCGATGAAGTCCTCGCGCGTGGCCTCGGTCATGCGCCACAGGCCGTCGTGGGCCTCGTGGTCGCCGTAGTCGCAGCCGAGCGTGCGCAGATGGGCGCGCAGCAGGCGGAAGTGGGTCGCCTCCTCGGCGGCCACCTGCAGCCAGTCGCGGTAGTAGTCGGCCGGCAGATCGGGGAAACGCCAGACGGCGTCGAGGGCCAGGTTGATCGCGTTGAACTCGATGTGGCAGACCGCGTGCAGCAGCGCGGCGCGGCCGGCCGCACTGAACGGTGAACGCCGCGGCACCTCGGCCGGTTCGACCAGGCGCGGGCGCTCGGGGCGGCCGGGCAGGCGCTGCGGCGGTGCCGGTTCGGTCAGGCGCTCGGCCGGATCGATGGCCAGCGCGCCGGCCGTCAGGCGCGCGTGCAGATCGAGCGCGGCATCGGCCTTGGCCTCGGGGTCGGCCAGACACAGGGCTTGCAGGGCGAGGGGGCGCAGGCTCATCCGTAGAATCGGGTCTTTTCTCGACGTCGGGGCCGGCGTCGGTCGGCCCGTCGCCGGGGTCGGACGCCGGTGGTCACCGGGCAGGGCGCCGATTGTCGGTCAGCCCCGCCGCCCGGGCGGCGGTCGTGCGGCGCCGTACGGGGCGGCGACCGCCGGCCTCGTGCCGTCGACCGGCGCCCCTCCCTGTGCCTCCTGCGCCTCCTGCGCTTCCTGCACCCGGTGCGCCCGGTACCCCCCCTGCGGACATTCCCATGGACGAACTCCACAAATTCCTGTTCGAAGGCCTGCCGGTGCGCGGCATGCTGGTGCGGCTGGACGACAGCTGGCGCGCGCTGCTGCAGCGCCGCCGCACGCCCGACGACGGCGGCTACACGCTGGCCACGCCGGTGCGCCGCCTGCTCGGCGAGATGGCCGCGGCCGGTGTGCTGCTGCAGGCCAACCTGAAGTTCAACGGCGCCATCGTGCTGCAGGTGCATGGCGACGGCCCGGTCAAGCTGGCCGTGGTCGAGACCCAGAGCGACCTGTCGTTCCGCGCCACCGCCACCGTGCAGGGCACGGTGGTCGAGGCGCCGGAGGCCGATCTGGCCCAGCTGGTCAATCTGCAGGGCCAGGGCCGCTGCGCGATCACGCTGGACCCGCGCGACCGCCAGCCCGGCCAGCAGCCCTACCAGGGCATCGTGCCGCTGCACGGCGACCGGCGCGAGAAGCTGCACCGCCTGTCCGAGGTGATCGAGCACTACATGCTGCAGAGCGAGCAGCTCGACACGCGCCTGATCCTGGCCGCCGACGACGAGCGCGCGGCCGGTCTGCTGATCCAGCGGCTGCCGCTGGCCGGCGCGGCCAACCTGGCCGGCAGCGCCGCCGTGGCACGCGACGAGGACCAGATCGGGCTGAACGAGGACTACAACCGCATCGCGACGCTGGCCGGCTCGGTCACGCCGCAGGAGCTGCTGCAGCTGCCGGTCGAGCAGCTGCTGCATCGGCTGTTCTGGGAGGAGACGGTGCGGGTCTACGAGCCGCAGGCGCCGCGCTTCGCCTGCCGCTGCTCGCGCGAGCGCGTGGCCGGCATGCTGCGCGGCCTGGGGCCCGACGACGTCGCGTCGCTGCTGGCCGAGCAGGGGGCGGCCGAGGTCGGCTGCGAGTTCTGCGGGGCGCTCTACCGCTTCGACCCAGTCGATGCGGCGGGCCTGTTCACGGCGCCGGGTGATGCGCCGCCGGCCAGCTCGGCCGTGCAGTGAGCGGCGTCCGGTGACGCCCTGCCGGGGCCCTGGGCCCCGTCAGGCGCTCAGGCCCTGAAGCCGCCGCCGCGCGGCGACGGCCGGGCCAGGCCCTGGGCGTCGTAGAGCCGCGTCAGCGGCGTGTCGTCGGGCAGCAGCAGATCGATCGCGCGGTCGAGCGCCGCGGTCGCGCGGGCCAGCATCTCGCGCTGTTGGGCGACCTGGGCGCCGGCACGGGCCAGCCGCAGGCGCAATTCGGTGGGCACGCCGCCGTGGCGTGCGGCCGTGCGCATCTGTCGCACGGCGGTCTCGAGGGCCTGCAGCAGCTCGTCGGCCTGCTGGCTGACGGCGGGCGCGTCGCGTTCGCGCAGCGCTTCGTGCAAGGCGCGCAGACCGGCCTCGACGGCGCCGACCGACGCGTCGAGCTCGACCAGACGCGCGACGGCCTCATGCTCGGCCCGATGGCTCAGCACGGTGGGGCTCCGACGACCTGGGCGACGGCGGGCGGGACGCCGGCCGTCAGCCCTGACGGCCGCCGAC
This sequence comes from Pseudaquabacterium rugosum, assembly GCF_038066575.1. Classification (NCBI taxonomy): domain Bacteria; kingdom Pseudomonadati; phylum Pseudomonadota; class Betaproteobacteria; order Burkholderiales; family Sphaerotilaceae; genus Pseudaquabacterium; species Pseudaquabacterium rugosum. The sequence goes on from NZ_JBBUTF010000004.1 coordinate 394,081, forward strand.
GTTGCTCAGCAGCTCCTGCGCGTTGCTGATGAGCTTGTCGGCGATCGCGTCGGCATTGATCTGGAACTTGCCGTCGCGGATCGCGTTCGAGATGCGCTCGACCTTCTCCGCGTCGAACACGCCCTCGGTGCCGCCGGCGCTGAGCTGGCTGACCGTCTCCGACAGCTGGACCTGCGCACTGGCCTCGTTCGAGGCCGTGGTGCCGGCAGCCGCCGCCGTCGAGGCGGACTTGCGTTCGCCTGCGGCCGGTTGGATGGCCTTGTTCTCGAGTTGACCGATCTTCATGATGGACTCCAGCAGTGGGGGTGACCCGCCTGACCCTGATACATGGACGGGGTATCGGCCCCGTATCCGCGGACTTTAGGGCCTCGTCCGTCGATTGTCGAAAGCGCTCGTGACAGCGTCCGACCAGCCGCCACAGTGTGGCATGCCCGTCGCTGGACGATCCGCCCGGTCCCGCTCAGGTTCCGTCGGATCGGCCACACGGATGCGGTCCGCTTGCTCACAGTGCCAGCTCCACCAGCTGCGCGGCACGCGCCGTGCCCCGCACGATGCGGCCGTTGTCCAGCTTGACCTGGACCGGTTGATCTTCCACGCCCGGTCCGAGCGCCCGGGCCTGGGCGCTGATCTCATAACCTCCACCGTGTGCGCGTACGCGCACGGTCTCGCCGGCCTCGAACCAGCGGCGTGCGCGCAGTGCGCTGCGGTGCAGCGGCGTGCCGGCGGCCAGCGCCTGGCCGAGCACACGGCCTTCCAATGCGGTGGCATCGACCAGCGCGGCGTCCTGCGGTCGTGCGGCCCAGTCGACTTCGGCCACCCGCAGGTGGGCGGCCTGCAGCACCGTGCCGGCCGGCAGGTCGGCGGTGGCCGCCAGGCCCGGGCCCCACAGCCGCACCGTCACGGGCAGATGGACGTTCCAGCGCACCGGGCCATCGACGCAGCGCAGGCCGATGCGCAGGGGGGCACCGGTCAGGCGCAGCTCGCGCGGCAGCCAGGGTTCGACGCGCCGGCAGGGCGCCAGCCGCAGCCGCGGGTCGATGCGGCCGGGTTCGACCTCGACCCGCAGTGCGGGCCGCGGGCCCTCGGCGGCCACGGGCAGTGCGGTCAGGCGCTCGCGCATCGCGTGCAGCGCATCGACGAAGACGGGCGCCATCGCCAGCGGAGCGGCCACGCCGTCGGTCGTGGCCGGGGCCGTGGGCCGGGCGGTGTCGGCATCGACCGCGGCCTGGGCGGGCCAGGACAGCAGCGCCGCACTGGCCGCGGCCAGCACCGCGGTGCCGAGCAGCAGCCGCAGGCCGTCGCGGGAGGCGGCGGACGCCATGGGGGTGGAGCGTGGGTTCACGGGCGACATCATGCGGGCGCGCCGTGCGGGCCCGTGGCCGGAACAGGCCGCCCATCGCGGTGCTGATCCGGCTCATGGCCGGGCGGGCGCTGTCGAGAATCGGCCGCATCCTGCCCCTGATGCCGGTCGTCTGCGGCCACCGGCCGGACCGCACCGCCCGGTGCCGGGTCGGTGCCCGTGGGGGACCCGATGCCACGGCGACGGGATCCTCGCCGCCCGTCGCTCCTGACCGCCGTCCTGAAGGCCTTGCCATGAACCGTCTGACCCAGGCGCTCGAGTTCCAGTCCCAGGCCCTGCTGCTGCGGGCCGACCGGCAGGGGCTGCTGGCCTCGAACATCGCCAACGCCGACACGCCCGGCTACGAGGCGCGCGAGATGGACTTCGCCCGTGCGCTGCGCGAGGCCACCGGCACCGCCAGTGAACCCCCGTCGCCGCCGCTGGCCGTCACCGATGCCGCCCATGTCGCGCAGCCGGTGTTCAGCGACGAGACCACCAGCACGCTGATCTGGGCCCGTCACAGCCAGGATGCGGTCGACCGCAACACCGTCGACCTCGACCGCGAGCGCGCCAGCATGGCCGAGAACACGGTCAAGTACGAGGCCGCGCTGCGCTTCATCAACGGCAGCCTGCGCACCCTCGGCGATGCGATGAAGAGCCACAACCAGGGCTGAGGTCCGGATCCGTGATCCGCCCGGGCCGTTCCGCCACCGCCGTCCGCCGCCCCGCCTGAAACGCACTCCCGAGGAGCCCCGTCATGAGCATGCTGAAGATCTTCGACGTCTCGGGCAGCGCGGTCAGCGCCCAGACCCAGCGCCTGAACGTCGTGGCCAGCAACCTGGCCAACGTCGACACCGTGGCCGGCCCCGACGGCTCGGTCTACCGCAACCGCCAGGTGGTCTTCGAGACCACCTACATGGACGAGCTGACCTCGGCCGGTGTGCGCGTGTCGAACGTGCGCGAGGACGACACCCCCGGCCGGCGCGTGTTCGATCCCAAGCACCCGGCCGCCGATCAGCAGGGTTATGTGACCTATGCCAACGTCAATGCGGTCGAGGAGGTGGTCAACATGATCTCGGCCTCGCGCTCCTACCAGAACAACATCGAGGTCATGAACACGGCCAAGAGCCTGGCCTTGAAGACCTTGCAGATGGGCCAGGGCTGAGGCCGTCGTCGGCCGCCCTGCACACGCCTGCGCCGTGAGCCATCGATCGCGTCGCCCGCCCGGCGCCGCACGCCTGCCTTCCCCCCGTCCGTGAGCCCGTGATGAGCACCACCTCCGCCACCAGCAGCACCAGCAGCAATCCCTACGCCTATCTCAACGGCAGCAGCACCAGCGCCAGCAGCACCAGCAGTTCGAGCAGCAGCACCTCGGCCACCAGCGCGCAGGAGCAGAACGAGCGCTTCCTGACGCTGCTGACGGCCCAGCTGCAGAACCAGGATCCGATGAACCCGATGGACAACGCCCAGATGACCTCGCAGATGGCGCAGATCAGCACCGTCAGCAGCCTGGAGACGGTCAACCAGTCGCTGCAGTCGCTGGGCTCGCAGTTCGTGCAGATGCAGGCGCTGCAGGGGGCGTCGATGGTCGGCCGCGAGGTGATGCTCGAGGGCGACCGCATGAGCGTCGACGACGCGGCAGGCACCGGCAGCGGCGCCTATGAGCTGGCCTCGGCGGCCAGCAAGGTCGAGCTGCAGGTGCTCAACGCGTCGGGCCGGGTGGTCGACACCGTCAACCTGGGCGCGCAGTCGGCCGGGCGCCAGAGCTTCGAATGGGACGGTGGCGACCTGGCGCCCACGGATGCGGCCGGCTACCGCTTCAACATCGTGGCCACCTCCAGCAGCGGATCCACCGTGACGGCCACCGAGCTGATGTACGACCAGGTCACCTCGGTCAACACCAGTGGCAGCGCGCTGGCGCTGCAGACCACCCACAGCGGCTCGGTCGGCTACAGCGCGATCAAGGGCCTGCACTGAATCCGCGCGGCACCGGCCGCGCCAAGGGGGCTGCGGCAGCGTCGGGGGGCGCGGCCGAACAGCCCGGGGCAGGGCCCTCAGTTCACCATTTGGGTGAAGCTCACGGGCACTAGAGTGCCTGCCACACCACACCAGTCTCACAGGAGTCACGCACATGGGTTTCCAGCAGGGTGTCAGCGGTCTGAACGCGTCGGCCAAGAACCTGTCGGTGATCGGCAACAACGTCGCCAATGCCAGCACGGTCGGTGCCAAGGCCTCGCGTGCCGAGTTCGCCGACGTGTATGCACGTTCGTCCGGCGCCGACGGGACCAACATCGGTCTGGGCACGCAGGTCGCCACGGTGGCCCAGCAGTTCCGCCAGGGCAACGTCAGCATGACGGACAACCCGCTCGATGTCGCGATCAACGGCAACGGCTTCTTCCAGATGCAGGACTCCAACGGCACCACGCTGTACTCGCGCAACGGCCAGTTCCAGGTCGATCGCAGCGGCTACGTGGTCAACGCCAGTGGCGAGAAGCTGCTGGGCCGCGCGGTCAACGCCGAAGGCAGCCTGCTGGCCGGCCCGGCCACGCCGGTGCAGGTGCCCACCGCCGGCATCGCGCCCAGCCAGACCACCGAGGTCTCGCTGGAGATCAACCTCGATGCGCGCGACGAGGCCACCTACAGCGAGACCGCCGACGTCTCGATCGACTTCACCGACGACAAGACCTACAACGACGCGACCTCGCAGACCCTCTACGACTCCAAGGGGCAGGCCGTCTCGGTCACCTACTACTTCCAGAAGACCGACAGCAACGTCTGGAACATGTACGCCACCATCGACGGCTCGCCGGTGGAGGTCGACGGTGACAACCCGGTGCCGCAGGCCGTGCTGCGCTTTCCGGACGACGGCACCTCGCCGACCATCTACAACCTCGATGGCTCGGAGACGACGCTGCCGCTGAAGATCACCTTCCCGGCGCCGACCGACGAGACGGTGTCCGACGCCTGGAACGAGATCACCGATGTCGAGTTCGACCTCGGCAACATGACCCAGTTCGGCTCGGTCTTCGGTCCGACCGACGTCTCGCAGGACGGCTTCCCGCCGGGGCGGCTGACGTCGGTCTCGATCGGCTCCGATGGCACCTTCATGGCCAGTTACTCGAGCGGCCAGTCCAGTCCGATCGCCCGTGTCGAGCTGGCGATCTTCCGCAACTCGCAGGGCCTGCAGCCGCTGGGCGGCAACGTCTGGGCCGGAACCTATGACTCCGGCGACGCGATCCTGGGCGTGCCCGGCGGCGGCAACCTGGGTCTGCTGGAGTCGAAGTCGGTCGAGGAGTCCAACGTCGACCTGACCAACGAACTGGTGAGCATGATGGTCGCCCAGCGCATCTACCAGGCCAATGCGCAGACCATCAAGACCGAGGACTCGGTCATGCAGACCCTGGTCAGCCTGCGCTGAGCCGGTCATCGCCGGCCTGAGCGACGGCGGGCGCGTCCCGGCCGCCACCGTGCTCCGGCCCCTGCCATCTGCCCTGCGCCGCGTGCGCCGCCCCCGACATGGATCGTGTCATCTACCTCACGATGGCCGGCGCCAAGGCCGCGATGCAGCGCCAGGACGTCGTCTCCAACAACCTCTCGAACGTCTCGACGACCGGCTTCCGGGCCGAGCTCACCGCCTTCCGCGCGGTGCCGGTGCGTGGCGACGGGGCCAGCACCCGGGTCTATGCGCTGGAGAGCACGCCGGGCTACAACGCCGAGGCCGGCCCCGTCCAGGCCACCGACAACCCGCTGGACGTGGCCCTCAAGGGCAATGCCTGGCTGGCCGTGCAGGGCATCGACGGCACCGAGGCCTACACCCGCAGCGGTGGCATGGAGGTCGCCTCCGATGGCCTGCTGCGGCTGCGCAATGGTCTGGCGGTGCTCGGTGATGGCGGGCCGATCGGGGTGCCGGCCAATGCCAAGCTCGACATCTCGAGCGACGGCCTGATCACCGCCACGGTGGCCGGCAGCCCGCCACAGGGCATCGGCCGGCTCAAGCTGGTGACGCCCGAGGCGCCGCTGCAGCGCGGCGATGACGGTCTGTTCCGTGCCGCCGACGGGGCCGATCTGCCGGCCGACGCGAATGCCCGTCTGCAGTCCGGCGCGCTCGAGGGCAGCAATGTCGGCGCCGTCGAGTCCATGGTGGCGATGATCTCCGCCGCACGCCAGTTCGAGCAGCAGATGAAGATGCTGCAGACCGCACAGGAGCGCGAGACCTCGGCCACGCGCCTGTTGTCCAACACCTGAGCGGTGTTCGCACGCGCCGGGGGCCCACCGCCCGGCGCCGGGTCCGGCGGGTGGGGAAAGCGGGCCCGGGCGCCCGCTTTTCCACGCTTGGAGCCCCTCAAGTCGAACGCAACATGCCGGTCATGGGCAGGCCGGGGGGCCTGCACCGACCGGCCCCGCTCCCGGGGCCTGCACCGCGGTGCGCGCAGGCGCGCGCCGCCACCGGAGCCCGAGATGATCCGATCGTTGTGGATCGCCAAGACCGGCATGGAGGCGCAGCAGTCCGCCCTCGACGCGGTCTCGCACAACCTGGCCAATGCCTCGACCAACGGCTACAAGCGTGGCCACGCGGTGTTCGAGGACCTGATGTACCAGAACCTGCGCCAGGTCGGTGCCGACAACGCCGAGGGCGTGCAGCTGCCCACCGGCCTGCAGGTGGGCCTGGGCGTGCGCACGGTGGCGATGTCGCGCAACTTCAGCCAGGGCGGTCTGCAGCAGACCGAGAACACGCTGGACCTGGCGATCAACGGTCAGGGCTTCTTCCAGATCCAGATGCCCGACGGCACCACCGGCTACACGCGTGACGGGGCCTTCCAGCTCAATTCCACGGGCCAGCTGGTGACCAGCGGCGGCTATGCCGTGCTGCCCGGCATCACCGTGCCGGCCGATGCCGACTCGATCACCGTGGCGCGCGACGGCACGGTGCGGGTCAAGCTGCCGACGCAGACCGAGACGGTCGAGCTCGGCCAGATCCAGACCGCCAACTTCATCAATCCGGCCGGCCTCGATCCGCGCGGCGAGAACCTCTACATCGAGAGTGCGGCCTCGGGCGGTCCGCAGGTCGGTGCGCCGGGCACCGGCAACCTCGGCGTGCTCAACCAGGGCATGGTCGAGACCAGCAACGTCAATGTCGTCACCGAGCTGGTGACCATGATCCAGACCCAGCGGGCCTACGAGATGAATTCCAAGGCCGTCTCCACCTCGGACCAGATGCTGTCGCGTCTGGGGCAGCTGTGAGCGGCCGGCCGGCCCCGGTGCTGCGGGTGCTGGGCGTGGGGGCGGGCCTGCTGCTGCTGCTGTCCGTCCTGGCCGGTCTGGCGGGGTGCCAGTCGCTGGTGGGCCCGCCGTCGGTCGACATCGTGCTGCCGACGCAGGCGCTGCCGGCCGCGGCCGCGGCGGCCGTCCCCGCCGGCTCGCCGACGCCCTCGCAGCCGTCGGCGCCGCCCAACGGGGCGATCTTCCAGGCCACGCGCTACCGGCCGATGTTCGAGAACCACCGGGCGCGGCTGGTCGGCGACCTCGTGACCATCACCATCGCCGAGAAGGTGACGGCGGCCCAGAGCTCGACCAGCACCATCGACCGTGCCGGAACGACCTCGGCCGGCATCACCTCGCTGCCGCTGCTGGGCACCTCGGGCATGGCCAAGCTGGGTGCCGAGGCGCAGAGCGCCAACACCTTCAGCGGCAAGGGCAAGAGCGAGAACAGCAACAACTTCAGCGGCAGCATCACCGCCACGGTGGTGCAGGTGCTGCCCAACGGTCATCTCGTGGTGTCGGCCGAGAAGCAGATCGGCGTCAACGCCAGTGTCGACGTGCTGCGCTTCTCGGGCCAGATCGATCCCGCACAGATCGCGCCGGGCAACACCGTGGCCTCGACCTCGGTGGCCAATGTGCGCATCGAGCAGCGCGGCCGGGGCCAGTTGCCCGAGTCGCAGGCCATGGGCTGGCTGCAGCGCTTCTTCATCAACGTGCTGCCGATCTGACAAGCCGTGAACGAACCGCCGATCGACCGTGGGGAGCGCATGGCTGCTGATTGCCGCAGTGGCGCGAGGAGGCGGGAGCCGATGCGCAGCGGGAGCGGTGTGAGGGCCGTTTGTGCGGCTGTGCAAGGCCTGGCGAGCGTGTGCGGCGGCCAAGGGCGCCCGGCGCGCCCTGCTTCAGGCCTCGAACGCGATGTTCAGACTGCGCATGCGCATCAGGTTGTGCGCCAGGGCGTGCCACAGC